>NZ_JAUHLI010000002.1:0-373204 GCF_036325985.1 Alkalimonas cellulosilytica | reverse complement strand
AGCTGACGATCAATAAATTGGATGATTACTAAATCTGGTGATTAGGTGAAAGTGCAACTGATATTAAGCAACCAGTAATGGTGGTGGTGGTAAATTGGAGTGACCTTTTACAGGCTCTCGGATCAGTGGGTGTTCTCGACACAATAAGAGGCGCCCCTCACTTTTATGCGCATTAAACAGAAGTTTCGATCAATTTTACGCGCATAAAAGTGTTATAAAGTTTGTTTTTACGCGCAGATAAGTGTAGTGTTAGCCATAATGCTGATACTAAGGTGATGCTATGGAACGCGAATTACTTGCAGAGCTGCTGCGTTGGAAGGACAAAACTGAACGCAAGCCGTTACTGATTGATGGCGCACGCCAAACCGGCAAAACCTATTTGTTGCAGCAATTGTTTGGCTTGCATTTTCCGCGGGTGCTGAGAATAGATTTTCTGGAATCACCGCAGATGGCAGAGGCCTTTGCCGCCTCCTTAGTGCCGCAGGATGTGCTGACGAATATTGAGTTATTAACCGGCCAGCCGTTTAACCTGCAAACAGACTTATTAATCCTCGATGAAATTGGCGAATGCCCCCGAGCCGTAACCGCCTTAAAATACTTTGCCGAGCAAACACCACAGGCATTTATTGCTGCCAGCGGTTCTAATATCGGTTTGCTGAATACCTTCCCGGTAGGTAAGGTAGAGCAATACAATTTACGGCCTTTAACCTTTCGGGAGTTTTTGCAAGCGGCGGCAGAGCCAGCATTACTGAAGGTTTATGACGCAGCACAAAACTCCGCTGCGGCACACACCAAACTGCTTGATAAGCTAACCGACTATTACTTCACCGGCGGTATGCCGGAGGCGGTCAGCTCATGGTTTCAGCTAGCGGATCAGAGCATATTGCAACGGGTGAAAGCCGTTTCAAAAGTGCAGGCCGATTTGCTGGCAGGCTATATCCGGGATTTTGGCAAATATTCCGGTAAGACCGATGCCGCATTGATAGAAGCGGTGTTTACAGCGGTGCCGTCACAACTGGCCGCCGTGCTGGATCAGTCGGTAAAACGCTTTAAGTTTAAAGATGTTTATGCACGCAAGTCACGTTATCAGGATTTAGAAACCAGTATTGACTGGCTGGAAAAATGCCGGCTGATCCTCAAAAACTACCCTGTTGAAGGCAGGCCCCGCAGCCCACTGGCAGCGTATAAAAAAGACAATATGGTAAAGCTGTTTCTGTTTGACGTTGGCCTGCTGAACCATATGCTGGGAGTAAGCTATCTAGAGATTAAACAGCAGAGCTTTGAATACAAGGGCTATATTGCAGAAAACTTTGTACAACAGGAATTAGCGGCCCTGGGTATTGAACCGACGTTTTCATGGAGTGATGCCAGAGCAGAGATAGAGTTTATTTTAACTGATGCGACAGGCAATATTATTCCTCTGGAAGTGAAAAGCGGTAAGCGCACCCGCGCCAAATCGCTGCAATCCTATATTGAAAAATGTCAGCCGCTAAAAACCATTAAATTAACCGGCACTCAGGGCTCGTCAGCGCTGGAGCAGCAGCACCTGGTGTACCCACTTTATTACACGGCTCAGGCAATCAGACAGCATCTAAAATCGGGGTCGTAACACTCCGTACCATAGGCGGCTGGTCGGCAAGTGCTAATTGCCCACCGTTTCCAATTCGTGCCGAGCCGCAGTAGCCAGGAAGTGGCTACGGTCGCGGTAGCGATCTGGCGCTGCTTTTACCTTATGGTCGATACGGCTGATCAATGTATCAGGGATGCTGATATTAATGCGCTTAGGCTTACCTTCAAATGCAGTAATATCAACGTGGAGCATTAGCCAGGCATCGCAGTGGGCATAATCAGCTTGCTTCTGGTAGGTCAGGGCGCCCAAGTCACGCAAACCCTCAGTAGCGGTGCCGTCTTCCTGCATGCTTTCCAGTACAAGCTGTATAGCCTCAGTTGCCATCGGTGCTATCTGATCTTCGGTATCTGCAGCACTGAAACAGCTAAACTTTTCATTGCACAATGCTGGCACTACAAGCCCGTAGGCTTCTGCCTCTGATTTTGGCGTTTCAATACCAACTGAAAAGTACATAACTCACCTCGTTAAATGCAGCGGGCTAGATGCCCGCTGACTTTTTTATCGCCTTCACAGTTCCGACTGGCAATGCCCCTTTTGGGTGCGGTACCGGGAAGGTTTTCCCTGTCACCGGGGAGAACCATATTTGGTGACTCCCTTTACCCTGCCGTTTCATGTAACAACCGGCTGCTTTAAGCTCTTGGATCAGGTCAGATGATTTCATAAGGACTCCGCTAACCTGTGTATTAGTATATACACACCGATACACACTCGCAAGAAAGGTCAACTTATTGATTGCTTATGGGAGCATTTGAGCCCTAATAAAATAAACGTCAATGGACCTAAGTGGATTTTGGTGTGAGGGGTTGGTATGACCGAAAATTAGGGTCGCATTGACCAGGAATAATCACCTGATATACTTCTGATATATCAGATGATAGGAGGCAACAATGTCTGCCATGATCCGTGAGTTTAGTCCCCGCCTCTCCACCAAGCCTGATATTTGGCGGCAAATCGGCATTGCTGAGCGTGGTCCTAAACTGTATCAGGCGCTGCATCAGGGCTTTGCCTACCAGGTGTTTGATAAACTGGCAGCACTGTCCACCCTGGATAAAAAGCAACTGGCAGCGGTTTGCCAGCTGGCCCCTGCTACCCTGGCCCGGCGTGCGAAAAGCGGCCGCTTTACTCAGGATGAAAGCGACCGGCTGTATCGCTTTGCCACCGTTTTTGCGGCTGCCAGCAGCTTGTTTGGCGGCGATAGTGCTGCCATCAGAAGCTGGCTGACACAGCCCGTGTATGGCCTTGGTGATCAGGCCCCTATTGAGATGCTGGCCACCTCGGCAGAAAGCCAGGCGGTGCTGGATCTGATTGGCCGTTTAGAGCATGGCGTCTTCAGCTGATGCTGCTGTACCGGCTGGTGCATCAGAAGTGGGCTGATCAGGCGTTTGATGGCGAAGGTGCCAGGCTGTATGGCGGGCGCTGGAACAGCAAAGGCAACGCCTGTATCTACACCGCAGGTTCGGAGGCTCTGGCTATATTGGAAGTGCTGGTGCATCTGAACAACCGAGTGGCATTAAAGCAGTTTCGCTTATTTCAGTTGCAGCTACCGGACGATGCCTTACTTAGCCTAAGCCCACAGCACCTGCCCGCCAACTGGCAGGTACAACCGGCCAGCGCTGAAACCGCCAACATCGGCGATAGCTGGCTGCAAGAGCAAGCCAGCCTGGCCTTAGCCGTACCCAGTGTGCTGGCACCGCGCGAGCACAACATTTTGCTAAACCCAGCACACCCCGACTATTCGGCCTGTCTTGACAGCCAGATAGAACTGGATTTTATGCCGGATCCTCGGTTAAGCCGCTAAACTGGGTTTAGCCAGCTTTTGGGTGTGGGCGCTCTGCCGGCCACTTGACGCTCAGCTTACGGTGCTGAGCCACGCAGTCTCTTAGATACAGGTTAATCAGGCTTTGGTAAGGGATCCCTTCTTCTTCTGCCATTTCCTTGAAGTAGGCTATTACATCCTCGCTTAAACGCATGGTCACCGGCTTTTTTAGCCTGGAGGCATAAGGGTTCTTGCGTGAACTCATTTCGGAAAGATCGTATTCAGCTTTCATGGTAGAGCACCTTGATATGCCTTTAAAACATACTTTACGCCGCTACAACTACTTCTGCAAACGCGCCAACAAACTTGACGTATCCCAGCGGTTGCCACCCATGCGCTGGACTTCGCTGTAGAACTGATCGACCAGAGCAGTCAGTGGCAGATGGCTGCCATTTTTGCGGGCTTCGTTAAGGGCAATAGCGAGATCTTTGCGCATCCAGTCGACGGCAAAGCCAAAATCGTACTCGCCTTTGAGCATGGTCTGATAACGGTTTTGCATTTGCCAGGACTGAGCAGCCCCTTGTGAAATCACCTCCACCACAGCGGCAGCATCCAAACCGGCGTTTTGGGCAAAATGCAGCCCTTCCGCCAGGCCTTGCACCACACCGGCGATGCAAATTTGATTGACCATTTTGGCAAGTTGCCCGGAACCGGCAGGCCCTAGCAGCTTGCAGCAACGGGCATAAGCCTGCATCACCGGTTCGGCTTTGGCATAGGCCTCGCTGTCGCCGCCGACCATAATGGTCAGCACCCCGTTTTCAGCACCGGCCTGGCCGCCGGATACCGGTGCATCCAAAAAGCCAATGCCTTGCTTCGCACAAACGGCAGCAAGTTCACGGGCCAGCTCTGCTGAAGCTGTGGTGTGATCGATCAACACCGAACCTGGCTGCATGCTGGCCAGTACGCCGTGCTCACCATAAACCACCGAGCGGACATCATCGTCATTACCAACACAAAGAAACACCAGCTCTGACCCTTGGGCGGCCTCTGCCGGTGTGCTGCCATACTGACCGCCATACTGCTTAACCCATTGCTGTGCTTTGCTGCTGGTGCGGTTGTATACCCGGGTCTCATGACCGTTGTGTTGTAAATAACCAGCCATCGGATAACCCATCACACCCAAGCCAATAAAGGCGACTTTTTTGCTGTTCGCGGAATTTGTCATACCAGTGTCTTACTTCTGTCGTAAACTAGGGAATGGCGCTAAGCGTACAAAGATGGCCGCAAAAAAGCAAAAACCTTTTGGGGAAGAACGGATGAACAACCTGCATCACTTTACCGTGAAAGACGCACAGGGCAAACCTGTTGATTTATCGCAATACAAAGGCAAAACCGTGCTGGTAGTCAATACAGCCAGTCAATGCGGCTTCACCCCACAGTACCAAGAGCTTGAGACGCTCTATCAAACCTATAAAGATCGCAATTTTGAGATCCTGGCTTTTCCCTGCAATCAGTTTGGTGGCCAGGAGCCCGGCTCGGATCAGGACATTCAGCAGTTTTGCGAAATTAATTATGGCGTTAGCTTTTCGGTGATGGCAAAAGTGCAGGTGAATGGCCCTGAAGCCGAGCCCTTGTTTGAGTTCCTGAAAAACCAGGCCCGCGGTTTGCTGAAAACCCGTGCTATCAAATGGAACTTCACCAAGTTTTTAGTCAATGGTAAGGGCGAAGTCGTGAAGCGCTATGCACCGCGCACCAAGCCGCTGGCGCTTAAGCAGAGCATTGAGGAATTGCTCAACCCATAACCTTCATTGATCGGCCGCAATAACGGATGCCTCTTTTTTGCTACACTGTGGACAAACTGAAACAGGGATACCCCGCATGAAAGTAACCGTATACAGTGCCAAAAAGTACGATCAACAGGCTTTTAGTCGTTGGGCCGATGCCAAGCTGGAGTTTCACTATCTGGAGTTGAAATTAAACCCGGATACCGTCGCGCTGGCCGCAGGCAGTAGCGCCATCTGCGCCTTTGTCAACGACGACTTATCCGCGCCGGTACTACAAGCCTTACACGCTGAGGGAGTGCGGATGATTGCCCTGCGCTGCGCTGGGTTTAATAATGTCGATTTGGACGCAGCCAAACAGCTGGGTATTCGGGTAGCGCGGGTCCCCGCCTACTCGCCAGAGGCAGTCGCTGAACATACCGTTGGCATGATGCTAACGCTAAACCGCAAACTGCACAAAGCCTACAACCGGGTACGGGACGATAACTTTTCGCTGGATGGTTTGCTCGGCTTTAATATGCATGGCAAAACGGTAGGCCTGATCGGTACCGGCCGCATAGGCAAAGCCACTGCGAAAATTTTGCTGGGCTTTGGTTGCAGCTTAATCTGCCACGACCTGTACGAAGATGCGGAGTTAAAACAGCTGGGAGCGCGTTATCTACCCCTGCCCGAGTTGTACCGTGCAGCCGATATCATCAGTTTACACTGCCCGCTAACCCCGGAAACCCGTTATCTGATTAATCAGGATAGCCTGGAGCTGATGAAGCAGAACGTCATGCTAATCAACACCAGCCGTGGTGGCTTGATTGATACCAAAGCCGTGATTCGGGCGCTGAAAAGTCGTAAAATTGGCTATTTGGGGCTGGATGTGTACGAGCAGGAAGCCGACCTGTTTTTTGAGAACCTGTCGGAAATGGTGATCGATGATGATGTGTTTAAACGACTGCTGACCTTCCCGAATGTGCTGATCACCGGCCATCAGGCCTTTTTTACTGAAGAGGCCATGCAGCAAATCAGTCAGATCACCAGTGATAATCTGATGGCTTTTGCTTGCGGTACCGCCAATGGCAATGAGCTCTGTTAAAGCCCCAGCAAGCACTTTCATATCTGCAATAAAAAAACCGCCTCAGCGGTTTTTTTATTGCAGGATAACAGCAACCTTATTCAATCAAGTCTTTCGGAATACTGGCGCGAAGCCCAAACCAGATTTTGCCGCTTTCCCAACCGTACTTTCGCACCACAGCAATCACTTCATCGTGACGCCCGGCCTCGGCATAGGCGCGCAATTCCTTGTAATAGCAACGAGCCAGTTCCCGGGCTTCTGGCTGGGAAAAATAAAAACGGGCAATTTTGTTGTACAAGCCACGAAAGCCATTCAGGATCAGCACATAAATCCGGTTGGATGAGTGCAGCGCCAGCTCATGATTTAAGTTGTAGTCAAAATCAGCAAATGCTTCTGCCGTATCGGGCAGCTCATCAGCTCCGGCAAAAGAAGCCATTGCTTCTTCGCGATGGGTTTTGATGGCTCCACGGATATAAATGGCACTGATATTGGTGCGGGCAGACAGCAGCTCGTTCACCAGATCCGGCATCTGGTCCTGATCCAGTCGCGCCAGTGTTTCCAGGATGTTCAAACCCGAAGTTTCCCAGAAATTGTTCACTTTGGTTGGCTTTCCATGCTGAATGGTGAGCCAGCCATCACGCGCCAGCCGCTGCAAGACTTCGCGCAGCGTAGTACGGGTGACACCAATCAACTCTGACAATTCACGCTCGGCAGGCAGGATGGAGCCTGGGGCAAACTTGCCATTCCAGATTGAGTCAACAATGTATTCTTCTGCAAAACCGGCCGGGCTTTGTGCTTTAATAAGATTGGTCATCCAGGAAGGTCCACTTTGGCTATCTTTGTTTTAGATTATCGACTGATTGTACCAGAGAACCATCAGTTAACAAGTGGTGCAACCATTTTGGCAAGCTTTTGCCGCCAGAGTTGTAACCAGATGCGCAATGACATAGAGTAACTGCCTCAAAATTAGACTTTTCCCGGAGCCTGACCGATGTTTGAATGGCTAAAAAAATTCTCAAAGCAACGGCTAAGCTGGCTATTGCTGCTGCTAACAGCACTCGGATTGCAGCTGACTGCACTGTACTTTCAATATGGCATGGGCCTGGAGCCTTGCATGCAGTGTGTTTACATCCGGGCTGCCGTAGCTGGTATTTTCCTGGCCGCTTTAGTTGGCTTGCTGGCACCAGCCAGCACACCGATACGACTTGTTGCCAGTCTGGGCTGGCTGGCAGCGGCCATTTACGGCTGGTTGCAGGCAAGAAAACTTAGTGATATCGAACAGTTGATTGCGGATGGCGGTTTTTACAGCTGTGCTTTATTCGCAGATTTTCCGGATTGGTTGCCACTGCACGAGTGGCTACCCTCTGTTTTCGATCCAACCGGGCCCTGTGGTGCCATTGACTGGCAATTTGCCGGTGCGTCGATGGCGGACTGGATGCAATGGATCTTTGTAGCCTATGCGCTGGTGGCGGTGCTGGTGCTACTCAGTCAAGCAGTCCGGCTAAATACCAACCCATACAAAGGCTAATTCGCTTTTACAAAATCAGGCGCCTGAGCGCCTGATTTTATAAAACGAATTACTCAACAATTGCCAGTAACTCGACATCAAACACCAGGGCGCTGAAGGGCGGAATAGCGTGGCCTGCACCGCGCTCGCCGTAGGCCAGCTCGTGCGGAATATACAGACGGTACTTGGCACCTACCGGCATCATCTGCAGGGCTTCGGTCCAGCCAGCAATCACACCAGATACCGGGAACTCCGCCGGCTCACCACGCTGGTAGGAACTGTCAAACACAGTGCCATCAATCAGCGTACCGTGATAGTGGGTACGCACCGTCGACTCACGACCAGGCTTATCGCCAGCACCGGCATTTAACACTTCGAACTGCAAGCCAGACTCAGTGACGGTCACTTCAGCGCGCTTGGCATTTTCTGCCAGGAAGTCTTCGCCAACTTTAGCTGCTTGTTCTGCTTTTTCAGCCTGGGCTGCTTGCATGCGCTGGCTGATTTCAGTGAACGCAGCACGAATTAACTCTTCAGAGACTGCCGGTGCTTCGCCCTGAAAAGCGGCTTGTAAACCCGCCGCTACGGCATGGATATCCAACCCATCAAAAGGATTGTCGGCCAGTTGCTGACCCATTTGCAAACCAATGCCATAACTGGCGTGCTGTTCTAACGAGGTGTATTGTTCAGACATAAAACTCACTTTGTGATTGGCGCTGTAGCTACAGCAAAGAAGTTCTATAGTACCGCAAACCAAGTCGGCTGTCAGGCCGCCAGTTGCTGAACTTGCCGCCAAAGGCCGGTGACCAGTTGCTGATCGTCGCTGTTGAGCTCTCCATTGGCGATGGCTTGTGCCAAACTTTGCTCCACCTGCGCTTGCAATTCCTGCTGGTTAAAAGGCGCTCCCGCCACTTCCAGAGTGCCAACGGCCAGATCAAAGTGACCACGCAGATAACCGGCGGCAAACAGCTCGTCGTCGCTGGCTAATGGGATCATCTGGTCAAAATAGTCGGCCACGGCCGAAATAAAGTGCATGCTGTCCATTAATCTGCCTCTCCTAATCGATACATCACATAATCGTTGTAGCCGGTCAGTACCGGGATAAACCCTTGTAACTGTCGATCCAAAACAGCATCACCGGTATCGGCCAGCAGCGGCCTGCCGTCTAATTGCTGCAATTTACTCTTGGTGGCTATCAGCCAGATATTTTCCCGACCAATAGCCCGGATCACTGCAGGTGAAAGCTGTTGATTGCCACGACCAAACACATGGCCCTGACCACCAATCAAGGTGATGATCAGCTTGCTCGGTTTATCTTGAACCAGCGCCAGTAGCTGACTGGCAGTCACATCACTGGCAATCAGCTGACCATTTTCTACCACATCAACACCCAACAAGGTGTTATCAAGACCAAGCTGCTGCATCACCGCCGCAACCGTAGAGCCTGAGCCCATCACATAGCGCACATCGTCGTCCATCTGGCTGACGACCCAGGCGGCCAGATCATCGAGCACCAGCTCTTCCGACTCACGTCCACCCATTTTCACGCTTTGCACGTACTGCAAGGCAGCAGGAATGGACAGTTCACCAAAGCGCCGGGCTTTCACCACGCCCTGACGAAAAGCCTGCTCATCAATATCCATCACATCGGCCTGACGCATGGACACCAGTTCTCCCCGTACCAGGCTGGCCACCAACTTACCCGCAGCAGTGGGGCTAATGGCATACACACCGGAGTGAATTTTACAGCCAGCAGGAATACCAAGCGCAGTCACCTGCTCTGGCAGCACCGCACAGATATTGCGGGCGGTGCCATCACCGCCGGCGAACAGCAGCAAATCGATACCGTCAGCTACCAAAGCCCGGGCAGCTGCTTCGGTATCGTCCGCCGTGGTTGGTTCCACAGCCGGTTGATAACAAACTTTGCAATGAAAACCAAGCTGCTCCGCCAACTGCTGGCCCATGCTGCCTGCCACGGTTTTAATCAGCAACCGCTCCTTAAGCGATGCCAATTCACTGAGCGTGGTTTCGCTGCGTTTACCGGCCAAAGGTTCAGCACCCAGCGCCAGTGCCTGTTCAGCCACTCCATCACTGCCCTTTAAGCCGACACTGCCACCCAAACCGGCCAGCGGATTGATAATTAAGCCTAAACGAAACACCGACGACATCACGCTCCCCCAGCCTTGCTTTCATGGCGCGCATTGTACCCGCTTGCCTCTGTTTTTCCCAGTAGCAGTACTTGAGTTGCTGCAGGAAGTCCCCTAGAGTAATCCCACCAATGAACTGCCTGTAAGTTCTTTATGCTCAAGCACCCTGATACTACCAATGCAGCTACCTCAAAATTAGCTGCTACCTTTGCCAGCCAACAGCAGGCGGCCCGGGCTCAGCCATACCCGGACTATCGCTCACGCCTCCATGCACTGACGCAACTGGAGCAGCAGTTTAAGCAGCAGCTGAACGCCCTTGCCGCCGCACTGTCCGAAGACTTTGGTCACCGCTGTGCCGAAGAAAGCCTGCGGATTGAATTGTTGCCTACGCTGCAGGGGTTGGCGTATCAGCAACGGAAATTAAAGCGTTGGATGAAACCGGAAAAGCGCCACACCAGCTGGCTGTTTCAGCCAGCCAGTAATTTCATTCAGTACCAACCCAAAGGAGTGGTTGGTATCATGGTACCCTGGAATTACCCGGTATTTTTAACGCTGGGGCCTTTGATGGCAGCGCTGGCTGCCGGCAACCGGGTGATGCTTAAGCTGTCGGAAGATACCCCAGCCACCAACCAATGTTTGCAGCACCTGCTGGCAGCGGTGTTTCCAGACGAGCAAGTCGCCGTGTTTAGCGGTGATGCAAAGCAAGCCGCTGATTTTGCCGCCTTGCCTTTTGATCATCTGCTGTTTACCGGCTCCACCGCGGTTGGCCGAAAAGTCATGCAGGCCGCTGCTGCTAATCTCACCCCGGTGACGCTTGAGCTGGGTGGCAAATCACCGGCCATTATTGCCGCCGATGCCAACCTGGCGGTCAGTGCCGAGCGGCTGATATTTGGCAAGTGCGCCAATGCAGGCCAAACCTGCGTTGCGCCCGATTATCTCTGGGTTGATGCGCAAATCGAACCTGCTTTAATCCATGCAATGAAAGGCGCCTTTACCCGGTTGTACCCTGCCAGCCGGCTGCAGCAGGATTACAGCTGGCTTTGCACCGAACGCCAGCGCCTTCGTATGCGCACGTTGCTGCAGCAGGCTGAGCAAGCTGGCGCCACCATCATCAGTTGCGCTGAACACAGCTGGCAGCATTATCTCAACGATGGCAGCGGCCTGTTGCCACTGCAGCTGGTGCTGAACTTGCCTGAGGATCATGCCCTGTGGCAGCAGGAAATTTTTGGCCCAATTTTGCCCATCCGAAGCTTTAGCACCATCGAGCATATTTTTACCGAATTGAGTACTCAAGCCAGACCTCTGGCCCTGTATGTGTTCAGTGATGATAAAGCACTGCAACAACGATTTCTGAAGCACAGCCACTCTGGCGGAGTCTGCCTGAATGACTGCCTGATGCAGGTAGCGCAGGATGACCTGCCTTTTGGGGGCATTGGTGCCTCCGGTATCGGCGCTTATCATGGCAAGGAAGGTTTCCATACCTTTAGCCATGCCAAAGCCGTACACAGCAAAGGCTGGTGGCACCCGGGCAAACTGATCTACCCGCCTTACAACAAAAACTGGCTGAACACAGCACTACGATGGTTGCTTCGGCGCTGAAGGATAATTTCACAAGCACCGCAGACTCCATTGCATTTAAGGATATTCTGAACTTAACTTGAAAGGTCAGATTGTTGTAGACCTTGCAAAGGATATCATCATGCAGTTTCAATCCCTTCGCTTTCAGCTCAGCCTGGGCGTGGCCTTATTGCTACTGATCAGCACAGCCAGCATGGCGCTGATAGGTTGGCAGTCCACCCGAAGCAGCAATCAAAATGCGATTGAGCGGCTGGATAGCTCAATGCGAGCCACCGCAGAAACCATCCTTACCGATGCAGCCAGAGTGAACGCACTGGATACCGCCAGCGTAATGAACCGGAATTTCGACGTGGCCAAGAACCTGGCCAGTCTGATGCGTCACAGCGCTATTGGCTCCGGCAATACGCCCTATAGCCGTGAGCAAGTTCAGCTGTTCGCCCGTCATTTGCTGCAGGCGAATCCTGCTGTGTCTTCCATTTACACCCAGTACGAAGCCAACGGTTACGATGGGCGCGACGACGATTATCGTGGCACCGGCATTGAGCACAGCTCAGATCAAGGGACTCTGGAAGTGTATTGGGTGGCATCCGAAGGCGGCCTGGAGTTTATTCGCACGCCGGATGCCGCTGATAAATACCTCAGTAATCTGAATGAATTTGGCATTCGTGAAGCCGAATGGTACCTGTGCAGCCATGATAACCGCCGGCCTTGCCTGATGGAACCATACCAGTATGAGATACGGCCAGGTTATGAAGTGTTACTGACATCCCTGGTTTACCCGGTGCTGGTCAATGGTGCCTTTCGTGGCGTTGCAGGCGTTGATATTAACCTGCCGGTATTACAAGAGTCGCTGCTGCGCCAGGCTGCCAGCCTGTACGATGGTCAGGCCGATCTGTACCTGCTCAGCGAGCAGCAATTGGTGGTAGCCTCCAACCGCTTTGCCGATCAGTTGGGCCAGTCACTGCAACAGCTGGCCCCGGAGCTCGCAGCCGCGCTGCAACAACGAAGAAGCGGGCTTTTTTCCTACCAGGATCAGTTGGTATTGGCCCACCCTATTCCCATCGAAGCCTCCGGCAGTACCTGGTATACTCTGGTGGCCGTTCCAGAACAGGTGGCACTGGCGACCGCCTATGAGTTGTCGCAGCAACTGCAAGAGGATGCCAACGCCACCACAGCCAGGATGCTGCTGTCCGGCTTCGGGCTGTTGCTGCTCTTTGTTGCCTTGATGTCACTTTGGTTAGCCCGCGCGACCAAGCCCATTGTAAAAATGAGCCTGCTGATGCAGGACCTTTCAGGTGCAGAGGGTGACTTAACGCGAACCCTGGATAGCAGCCGCCATCAGGAGCTGCAGGATATGGCCGATGGATTCAATGCCTTTACCGCCAAGCTGGCACAGATGATCAAAGCATTGCAGCAATTTTCCGCCCAGTTGCAACAGCAAACCCACACCCTGGTGGATACCAGTCAACAAACCAATCAGGCCACACAACTGCAGGCCGCTGAAATTCAGAATGTAGTATCCGCTATGCATGAGATGACAGCCACCGCAAACGAAGTCGCCCAACTGGCTGGTAGCACAGCTGAAGGGGCTCAAAGTGCCATTGCGGCCCTGAATGAAGCCAATGGTTTATTCCAGAGCACATTGGATGAGTTTCGCCAGGTTGCGGTGGACGTGGAGCACAGCAAAGTTCAGATTGAAGAGGTAGCGGGTAGCAGCCAGGAAATTAATCAGATTATTGAAGTGATTCAGTCGATTGCCGAGCAAACCAACTTGCTGGCACTGAATGCGGCTATCGAAGCCGCCCGTGCCGGCGAGCAAGGACGAGGCTTTGCTGTGGTAGCTGATGAGGTTCGTACCCTGGCTGCCCGTACCCACAGCTCCACCGATCAAATCAAACAGCTAATTGCCAATTTACAGCATCAGGTCGGCGGTGCGGTGCAGCAAATCAGTAAAAATACCGCCGGGATTGAACAAACCTTGAGTGAAGCTGTGGTCGCCTACGACAAGCTATCCGCCGCCACCAGCGATATGTCAGCCATCGCCGATAACTCCTTTCAGGTGGCCACTGCAGCAGAAGAGCAGAACCAGGTGAGCGATGAAATTAACCGCAACATTTCGGCCATAGGCGATGCTACCCGGGAACTTGAGCAACTGGCGCAGCGCAATAAAGAAGTGAGTGATACCATCGATCAAATCACCGGCCACATGGATGAGCGATTAAACCAGCTCAAATGTTAAACACTGCACAGGAGTTCCTATGAAGCCATCATTAATAGCTACAACTTTACTTGGCAGCACTTTGCTGTGCGGTAATTTGCTACCAGCTCAGGCCAACTGGACCCTGGAGCTGGCAGTGACCAACAATTATCTGTTCAATGGCGTAAGCCAAACGGATAAGAAACCAGCTTTTCAGCCGGGGTTAGTCTGGGAGGCTGGCAATGGCTTCTATGCCGGTTTTTGGGGCTCGAATGTCGACTTCGGCGAAGGGACCAAGGTAGAGTTCGATGGCTACCTGGGTTACTACCACCAGTTTAAAGACTTTGGCCTGGATGTTGGACTGTCCCAGTACACCTACCATGGCCGCAGCTACAGCTCGGACCTCAACTTTCGTGAAGTGCACGTGATACTGAACAGAAACCCGTATGAATTATCACTGTGGTACAGCAACGATTATTTTGGCTTTGGTGGTGGTCATCTGGTGGTGAAGATTGCCCGGAGCTTCGCGCTTAGCCCAGGCTGGACCCTGCAGGCAGGCCTGGATCGCTCGCATTCATTCGATAAAGATAGCTACGACTGGGAAGGAAAATCCGGGTTTTTCCATGCCGAGCTGGTGTTAAGCACCGAGCTGGCTGGCTTTGTCCTGAGCGCTGGCCTGCACACCACAACCCTCAAAGAGCGCTGGGGCGATGATGCCCTGGTATTGTCAGTGAGCCGCTCTTTTTGAAGGCTCGGCGTGTACCTGAGCCGGCAGACAAAGCGCACACAGCATCGCCACTCCGGCTGTGATGGCTGCGATAACAAAGGTTTGGGTTGCACCAGCACCATCCTGCCACAAGATGCCGGCGGCATAAGCACCGACAGCGCCACCGCCACCAAAAATCAAACCGGCATACAGGGCCTGCCCCCGGCTGCGTAATGCTTTCGGAAAATAATGCTGCACAAATTGCATGGCACAGCTATGCGCAATGGCGAAACTGCCAGCATGCATCAGCATACTGACCGCCAGCCAGAGCGGCGAGTGCGCAAGGTAAGCCAGCATCAACCACCGGACCATGGTCAGGCCATAACAACAGCTCAGCACCAACCGGTAACTGCGCTGCTTGAGCAAAGCCCCCATCCAGAAAAAAGCGATAATTTCGGCCAACACCGCCAGGCTGATAAAAAGCCCGGTGGCTACCCCGCTGTAGCCCAGATCACGGGCATACAAGGTGAAAAAACCATAAAAAGGGGCAAAGCTCATCTGCAAAATAAAAGCCGCCCCCATAAAGCAGAGAAACACCGGCTGCGTTAATAATCGGCCAAAGCCCTTTCGCTCTGCGCTGTTTTCTGTCGGCGCGCTAAGCTCTGGTAATAAAAACAAACTGCCAATCAGCAGCAACATCAGCAAGGCGGCGCCATAGGGCAGCGCCTCGGTGCCGAAGCTTTGCAGCAAAACCCCACCCACCAGCACCAATACAATGTAGCCGACACTACCACTGCTGCGAATGCGGCTATAACGGCTGGTATTATCATTCAAGAAGTGAAAGGTGGTGACTTCCAGTTGCGGCAGGATAGCAGTCCAGAAAAAACTGAAAAGACTAAAGCCAAGCAATAAGAGCCAAAAGCCGTAGTCGAAGAAGCTGCTAAGCCAACCAAGCAAGGCCAGCACAGCGCCCAGCCGCATGATACGCAGCGGGCGCCCTTGCCGCTCCGCAACGAGGGACCAAAGGCTTGGCCCTACAATGCGGGTCGCTGTGACCAAAGCCAGCAGCAGGCCAATGTCGTACGAACTTAGGCCGCGACCATCAAGAAACAGCCCCAGATACGGAATAAAAATGCCCAGCACACCATAGTAAGCAAAGTAAGCCAGTACTAAAGCTGGTACAGCATGCTGTGTTGGCAGTCCACTCATTCGTCTTGCAGGCGGGCAATATCCGGTGTGTTGCACACCACATCGGGGTTCTGAGCCCGATGACGCAGCAGATGATCCATCAACACAATGGCCAGCATGGCTTCAGCAATCGGTACGGCCCGGATCCCAACACAGGGATCGTGCCGGCCCTTGGTCAGCATATCCACCGGTTCACCGTCCAGATTGATGCTCTTGCCTGGAATGCTGATGCTGGAAGTCGGTTTAAGCGCAATACTCACCCGAATATCCTGCCCACTGCTGATGCCGCCCAGCACACCACCGGCATGATTGGCACTAAAGCCCTGTGGCGTTAATTCATCACGATGGGTCGAGCCTTTTTGCTCTACCACTGCAAAACCATCGCCGATTTCTACCGCTTTGACTGCATTGATGCTCATCATGGCATGGGCAATATCGGCATCAAGCCGATCAAATACCGGCTCTCCCAAGCCGACAGGGACTCGGCTTGCGACCACATTGACCCGGGCACCGACCGAATCCCCCTCTTTTTTCAGCTCACGCATGTAAACATCCAGCGCTTCCAGTTTACCCGGATCCGGGCAAAAGAAAGGGTTGTTGTTCACTTCATCCCAATGCGCTTGCTCCATCACTACCGGGTCCACCGCAACAGGGCCTAACTGGGCCAGATAACCACGAATCTCCATGCCGAACTTTTCTTTCAGGTATTTTTTGGCAATGGCGCCAGCAGCAACCCGGATGGCCGTTTCACGAGCGGAAGAGCGACCACCGCCGCGGTAATCGCGAATACCAAACTTATGCCAGTAAGTGTAATCCGCATGGCCAGGACGAAACACATCTTTGATTTTCGAGTAATCCTGCGAACGCTGGTCGGTATTTTCAATCAATAAGCCAATGGAACAGCCGGTACTGATGCCTTCGAACACGCCAGATAAAATCTTCACCTCATCGGCTTCACGCCGGGCTGTGGTATAGCGAGAGGTGCCGGGCTTACGCCGATCTAAATCCTGCTGCAACTCTTCTGCTGTGATCCGAAGTCCCGGTGGACAACCATCCACAATACCGCCGATGGCCGGGCCATGGCTCTCACCAAAGGTGGTTACCCGAAACAACTGGCCAATGCTATTGCCTGCCATTTAAAACTCCTTCAGTTGTTGCTGGCAGCGCACCAGCTCTGCTTTATCAATGGCAAATACCCCGGTACCGCCCTGCTCAAACTCCAGCCATTGCAGCCGCACATCAGGCAATAACGCCTGCAATGCCACCATGCTGTTGCCCACTTCACACACCAATACACCCTGCTCAGTCAGATGCTCAGCTGCTTGCTGCAAAATTTGCCGGGTCAGTGCCAAGCCATCAGCACCGGATGCAAGACCAAGCTCAGGCTCGTGCAGAAACTCAGCCGGTAAGTCCGCCATATCTTCGGCATCCACATAAGGCGGATTGGTGACAATTAAATCGTACTGCTGCCCGGCCAGGCCAGCAAATACATCCGACAACAAAGGGAAGACCCGATGCTCAAGCTGATGCTCTGCAATGTTGTATTCAGCTACTGTCAACGCATCCGGGCTAATGTCGACAGCGTCCACTTCAGCCTCCGGGAACTGATAAGCACAGGCAATGGCAATGCAGCCGGAGCCGGTACATAAATCCAGGATCCGCTCAGGCTGGTGGCCCGCTAACTGCTCACTAAAACCCTGTAAGATCAGTTCAGCTATCGGCGAACGTGGTACCAAAACCCGCTCATCGACATAAAATGGCAAGCCAGCAAAGTACGCCTGATGCGTCAGATAAGCCGCTGGTATCCGCTGCTCAATCCGCTGTTGCAACAGCGCCAGAAAGTCGCGCCGCTCCTGCATGGTCAACCGGGCCTGAAACAAATGCTCGTCGGTAATGGGGGGTAAAGCCAGCACAGCCGCCATTAAGTTAGCAGCTTCATCCCAGGGGTTGTCCGTGCCATGGCCTAAATACACCTGGCCCTGATGCATTTTACTGACCGCAAAGCGCAACCAGTCCTGTATGCTGCACAACTGCGCCAGAGCATCGTCAATCAAAGCTGGAGTGAACAAAGAAGCTGGCTGGGATTGCTCATTCTCTGTGGTGATTGAGCCTGTGGTCACTGAGCCTGAAGTCATAATAGTCCAAGTTTATTCGTAAGGCAGGCAGCGGAAGTGGTTTGTGTTGACCGGCAGGTTTGATTACACTTGCACCATGCCAGATAAAACCAAACTAAGCCCGGAAGAAAGTCAATTATTCCGTGACCTTGTCGCGGACGCCTCGCCATTGGTACAGGATAAAAAGTGGCATCATTCTACTCCGGTTACGCCAAAAACTAAAGCAAAAGCCCTGATACCGGCCAACGAGCAGGCCCTGTTTTATTTTTCAGACCAATACGAAGGCTATGTCGCTGGTGATGGCGCCCAAAGTTATGTGGCTCCGGGCGAAGATCCGCTGTTGGCCAGGGCATTGAAACGCGGCCAGATCCAACCTCAGGTGACGCTGGATTTGCATGGCATGACTCAACAGCAAGCCAAACTGGAGCTGGCAGCTTTACTGCACTGGTGTGAGCAGCAGCATCTGCACTGTGCTTGTGTTGTTCATGGCAAAGGGCTGGGGATTTTAGCGCGGAAAGTACCTAACTGGTTAATTCAGCATCCCAATGTGAGGGCATTTCATACCGCCCCGCGCAGCTGGGGCCGCGATGGTGCTTTGCTGTTGCTGCTGTCATTACCCAAGGGTGCTGTCGCCGATAAAGACTGCGACAATCTCCCCTAGAAGGATTACACCGGCAGTAAGCTGAGATCTTGTGGTGAGGTCGCTTCCAGCAATTGCCCATGGCCACCGGCTTGATACTGCAAACACGCCAAACCGGCCGTAGCAAATACCGGGCATTGGCCTGCACTGCTAAAAGTTTGCACCAAAAAGCTGACCAGCGGCATATGAGAAACCAGCAAAATACGCTGCTCCGCATCGGTCGACCATAGCGCATCCAAATACAGTTGAACCTGAGTCGGATCGCCTTCCGGTACCAGATCCGACAACAAGGTCAATTGGCAGCCTGCTGGCTGTTTAAGCAACATCAATTCAGCCGTCTGACGCGCCCTGCTGTAAGGACTACAGATCACTTTGTCAAAAGCCGGGTAATGTTGCCGCAGCCAGGAGGCCATTCGACTGACCTCAGCTTTTCCTTTTGCAGTCAGTTGTCGTTTTGCATCTGTGCTTTGCAGCGCTTCAGCCTCACCATGACGCATAATCACTAAGTTGACCATCTACTGCCACCTACTACCGAAATGTCAGGCCCTGGATACACCAGGCTAAAAATTGTGCGCTATCATAATGAAAGATTCGTCAATGAGTAACTGTTATTAAGGCATAAACTTAAGCTATGCTATTCCTTAAAGGCATGAAAAACACCCACAAAGCCGGTTGTCCCTTTTAACCCAGCAGGCAGACTTTTGAAAAAAACCAAGATAAAGCAAAGTCCTAACGACCAAAAACAGTACAAACACCTGGTGCTGGACAACGGCCTGGCTGTACTGCTTGTTCAGCAAAGCGATGCAGAAAAAAGTGCGGCAGCCCTTTGCATCCGGGCCGGTCACTTCGATGATCCGCCGCAGCGCCAGGGTTTAGCGCACTTTACCGAGCATATGCTGTTTCTTGGCAGCAAACATTACCCGGTGGCAGGCAGTTTTCAACAGTTTGTCAGCCATCATGGTGGTAGCAGTAATGCCTGGACCGGAACTGAACACAGTACCTACTTTTTTGATAGCGACACCGAACACTTTGCCTATGGCTTGCAGCGTTTCGCTGATATGTTTGCTCACCCATTGTTCGCTGAGAGTTATATCGAGAAAGAGCGTCAGGCCATCGAAGCTGAGTTCACGCTCAAACTAAAAGATGACGGCCGCCGGATTTATCAGGTGCACAAGGAAACCGTCAACCCGGCGCACCCTTTCGCTAAATTTTCGGTTGGCAACCTGCAAACTCTGGTCGACCTCCCAGAACAAAGCCTGCGCGATAGTTTGCTGGCTTTTTATCAGCGTTACTACCTGGCCAGCCAAATGACGTTGGTCCTGGTGGCGCCGGATGCGCTCAATACCCAGCAACAATGGGCTGAACACTACTTTGCCGCCCTGCCTCAGGGGGAGTGTCAACGCGACTGGCTGGATGAGCCATTGTACTTACCGGAGCAACTGGGTATTGAGCTGAAGGTGGAGCCACACAAAGAGATGCACAAGCTGGTGCTGAGCTTTGCCTTACCCGGAATCCAACGTTGGTATCCTTATAAATTGGTCAGCTTCATTGCCCACCTACTGGGTGATGAAGGACCTGGATCTTTGTATGCAAAATTGAAGTCGGCAGGTTGGATCAACCAGCTCAGTGCCGGTGGTGGTGTTGATGGCAGCAACTTTAAAGATTTCAGTATTTCCTGTGAACTGACTCAAGCCGGCATGGCATCGACCGAGCAGATTACCCAGATGGTGTTCCAGTATCTTGCCATGCTGAAACAGGCACCCTTCCCACTCCATCTCTATCGCGAGCGACAACAGTTGCTGCAGTGGTCCTTCAGTTATCAGGAACCAAGCACCACCGAACAAACAGCGACTGAGCTGGCGGTCAATATGCATCATTACCCAATCGAAGACATCGTTTTTGGTGACTACCGGATGGAAACTCCGCCAGAGACTCTGTATCGTCAGGTGCTGAATTATTTCCAACCAACCAATATGCGGCTGATGCTGATTGCACCAGGCCTGACTACTAATCAAAAAGCGCGTTGGTATCAAACACCTTATCAGGTTCAACCTCTTGCAGCAGCATGGCTGCAGTCACTGGCAAAGCTTCAACCTGAGCCAAGCTTTCAGCTACCACAGCCGAACCCCTATCTGGTGGATGAGCTGCACCTTTTGCCGGCAGATGCGACCCAGGAAAAGCCTGATTGCATCTACCGGGATAAAGCGCTCACTTTATGGTTTAAACCAGACGCCGACTTTCATACTCCTAAGGGCCATATCTACCTGCAGCTCAGCTTACCATGCAGCATAAAGAGTTGCTGGCAGCTGGCTGCCACCCGGCTCTGGGTTGAATTGCTGAACGATGAAATTCAACAAGCACTTTATCCGGCCAGCACAGCCGGCCTTGGGTACAGCTTGCATGTGCAAAAACAGGGCATCAGCATTCACAGTTATGGCCTGACGAATAATCAGATCCAGTTGTTATTGGATGTGCTGCAACATCTGGATCAGTTTGAAGTGCGGGCCGGGCGCTTTGAAGAAATTAAGCAACAGTTGATGCGACACTGGCGGGATAGCCATAAAAACAAACCGGTCGCCAGCCTGTTCAGCCAACTGTCAGCGATTTTACATCCGCTCAATCCAGCCATTGATGTACTGCTGCTGGAGTTGGAAGACATGCAGTTGGATGCCTTTGCCAGCTTTCATCAGCAATTGCTGCAACAACTGCATATTGAAGCTTTTATGGCGGGAAACTGGCAACAACACGATGCTGCGGAGTTGCAGCAACGGTTAGGCCACTGGCTGGCGAAACGGCAGCACTGTGCGCCTTTATCGGTCCCGGAGCGCTCTGTGCATGGTCATGGCCCGGTTTGGCTTAACATTGCAGTGGATCATCCTGATCACGCTCTGGTGATTTACTTGCCAGCAGCCGATAAATCACCCGAGCAAATTGCTCGTTTTATGCTTGCCAACCACTTATTAGCCCCACGCTATTTCCATCAGCTGCGGACAGAGCAGCAACTGGGGTACCTGGTAGGTACTGGTTATGTGCCGGTGAATACCATGCCTGGCCTGGCCTTTTACATCCAGTCACCAAACAGTGACTGTGAACAGCTTTACCAAGCTACCGTCCAATTCTACCGAACTTTCCTGGCTGAGCTGGAGCAATTGAGTGAGAGCGAATTTCAGGAATTAAAGCAAGGCTTACTAAACCAATTGCAGGACAAAGATACCAGTTTAAGCAGTCGTGCCAAACGATTATGGCTGGCGATAGGCCAGGACGATTTGCAGTTTGACCTGACTGAGCGCATCAGCAATGCAACAGAGCAGTTGAGCCTCAATCAATTTATTCACTTTTTTTACCTGTTGCTATCCCCGGATTACGATGCCATCTTCCTCGCAACAAGCAGCACGCCAAGCCACAGTCATCTGCGCTTTATGGATGCAGCACAGCTCATCACTGAGTTGGAAACTAGTTGATACGATTTGCTTTTGACAGCTCAGAGCAATTTCTATATGTTAACGGTACCTAGATTGCATCCATGATGATTTAATGCGCGCTGGCATCAGAATAAAAATAATAATACTAAGCTGCCTTTGGGCGCTGTCTCCGGATACAGCCTTCGCTATGGACTGGGAAGCAGTGCAACCCTATGTGCTCAGTGGTGTGCTGCTGCTGTCGTTTGGTGCCTTACTGTTAGCCCATTTAAGCATTGTTAAAATGCGACGCTATCAATCACGACTGGAACACAGCGAAGAGCGGCTGCGCCTGTCACTCTGGGGCAGTGGTGATGAGCTGTGGGATTGGAATATTGAGCAAGGCACCCTGTATCGCTCAAGCTCCTGGCACAGTCCGGTCGAACTGGATCCGGAAACACAAGACATTCCTCCAAATCGACAGCAAATTCATCCGCAAGACCTGGATCGGGTCAGTGAAGCGCTCAGCATGCACCTGAACCAGCAAAGCCCTTATTTTGAAGCCACCTACCGGATCCGCTCCAGCGATCAACAGTGGATTTGGGTGCTGGACCGCGGCAAGGTCGTCAGTTATAACCAGCAGAACCAAGCCAGCCGTATGACTGGCACATTGAAGAATATTCACCATATCAAACTGGCAGAAGAGCGCTTGCAGCTGTTTGCCCAATGTCTGGAAAACATTTCCGATGCCGTTGTTATTTGCGATACCACCTTTCGGATCCTGGAAGTAAATCCAGCTTTTAGCCGGATCACCGGTAAAGATCGTGAGCAAGTGATCCAGCAACCTTTTGAACTCTCGCTCTATCCCAGTCGTTTTATGCGTGACATCAAGCAAGCCTTGTTGAAAACAAGCTCTTGGGTTGGTGAGGTGCAAGAGCAGCGAAGCGATGGGCTTATCTACCATGCCGAGCTGAGCTTTAATGTGGTGCGTGATGAACAAGGCCTGATTCAACAATACGTAGCGGTATTTTCCGATATTACCGAACGAAAAACCCGGGAAGAACAGCTCAGCAAGCTGGCCAACAGCGACACCCTGACCGGCTTGCCAAACCGGGCGCTATTTTTAAGCCAGTTAGGTGAACTGGTAGAGCAGCAAAAGCGCCATTCGCTGTTAATGTTTGACCTGGATAACTTTAAAAAAATCAATGACTCTCTGGGGCACCAGCTTGGCGATGGCTTGCTGTGTAAGCTAACAGAGCGCCTAAAGCTGTTTCCCAGCAACAAAGGGCAGCTGTACCGTCTTGGAGGTGATGAGTTTGCGATCTTGCTGGAAAACACCAACGACATTCATACCATCACCACATTGGCCAAGGAGCTGATCAAGCAAATTAATTTGCCGTTTTTTATCAATCAGCACGAACTGGCCATTAGCTGCAGTATTGGCATTGTATTGTACCCGGAGGATGGACAGGACCCGCAAAGCTTGCTGCGTAATGCCGATACCGCCATGTACCATGCCAAAAACGAAGGCGGAAACCGCTACTTGTTTTTCAATGACAGTATGAACAAGCAAGCGGTGAAACGTTTGCAAATTGAGAACCTGATCCGTCATGGTTTAAAAGAAGACTTTTTTAGCGTTTATTACCAACCCAAAATGGATATCCACACCGGTAAACTCGTTGGTATGGAAGCTTTGGTCCGCTTTATTACCCCCAAGCGGGGCATTATCAGCCCAGCTACCTTTATACCGGTAGCGGAGGAGACCGGGCAAATTGTTGAAATTGGGGCTGTAGTACTACGTAAAGCCTGCCAGCAAGTCAAAGCCTGGATAGACCAAGAGCTTTTTCATGGCCGTGTTGCCGTGAATTTGTCGGCTAAGCAATTCATGTTGCCTTATTTGTGTGAACAAATTGACGATGTGCTGCAGCAGACCGAGCTGCCTTCGTATCATTTAGAGTTGGAAATTACCGAAGGCACGGTCATGCAATCGCCCACCATGGCGATTGATACCATGAAGAAACTGCGGGCTCGCGGTATTCATTTGGCGATGGATGATTTTGGTACCGGCTACTCATCGCTTGCCTATCTGAAACAGTTCCCACTGAATACGCTGAAAATCGACAAAGCATTTATCGATGATATGGATACAGCCCGGGGTCGAAATATGGTGGACACCATCGTCACCATTGCTCATAACCTGAGTCTGACGGTGGTGGCTGAAGGGGTGGAAGAAAAGCAGCAGTTAGACCTGCTGAAACAATTACGTTGCGAAGTGATACAAGGCTATTACTACAGCAAGCCTTTGTCTGCAGAAGATTTTAGTCAGTTCTTGCAGCAACAACAAACACCAAAGGCAAGCCAAATCCCGCGAAGTGTTGCTACAGTTAGTGCGCTGTAGTTTTCACACTGAAAGCCCGCAAACCCTACCGGGCAACTAGCCCGGCAGGTATGACTACAGAGGATTAATCGCTGTCAACCTCAACGTAGCTGAAATCGTCACTGCTATCGGCAATTCGCTTTTTACCAAACACAGTGTGAAATTTGCGTTTTTCCTGCACCCGTTGTTTGTATTTCAACCAGGCTTTTTCCACTGCGCTGGCAGCCTCAGCCTCACCGCGGCAAACCAACACAAAATGATGCTCTTCATCAGTTTGTGGAGCACGACTACCCTGCTCCAACTCCTGCAAAGCAACACCATGCTTTTCCAGCAAATTACCTTCTGCCAGGGTAAAGCGTCCTGAGCGGGTAAACCCTTTCGGGAAATTCCGATCATCGAAAAAGCGACGTGGAGCGACAAAACTTTGCTGCATCACTTTTTTCCTCTGTTGCTCATCATTACAATGCATTTATAGGGTTGCATGTTGTACAAAGCAAGTGGTCATTGGGATCACAATCAACTTGCTCTGCTCAACTGTGCGGAGTATGGTGAACAAAATTGCCCTCGTAAAACAAAAGTTTTTTATCGTGAAGATAAAAATTTCTAAGGAAACAAGGTGGATACTGAGCTACTCAAAACTTTTCTAGAAGTACACCGAACCCGACATTTTGGCAAGGCAGCCGAAAACCTGTTTTTAACCCAGTCGGCCGTGAGTTTTCGTATTCGCCAATTAGAACAACATCTTGGCGTTACTCTGTTCAGTCGCTACCGCAACAACATTCAGCTGACCACTGCCGGAGAACGGCTCTTACCGCACGCAGAAACCATGATGATTACTTTGTTGCGGGCACGGCAGGATGTTGCCATCACGGCCGATCAACAGCATCAATTGGTTATCGCCTCTACTGCGACCTTATGGGATTGCTACCTGTTAGCACGTTTTACGGCCATGCAACAACAGCTCCCAGCCATTAGCTGGCGTGCTGAAAGTATGGAGCGTGAGTCGATGATCCGCGGCTTGTTGGAGCGACAATTGGATCTGGTACTGTTGTTTGACCCACCCAAAACAGATGATCTGCTGGTAGAGCATCAGGCTGAACTTCAGCTGCTGCCAGTCATTCACGCCAATTCAGCGCCCAGCAAAGCAGCCATGCAAACCAACTATGTATTGATGGACTGGGGAACAGCATTTCAGATTAAACATGCCGATATCTTGCATGAAGAAACCAGAGTTACCGTTCGGACCAACCACGCAGGAATTGCACTGGCTTCAGTACTGCAGCAAAAAGGGGCCGCTTACCTGCCTGAAACCATGGTGGCATCGCACCTGCAGCAGGGGTTACTGCAGCAGGTAGCAGACGCCCCAGTGATAAGGCGGAACTTGTATGCCGCTTATTTGAAAACAGCGGATAACCGTGAACATCTGACGAACACCCTGGCACACTTCAGAGCGGTTAAGGTCTGAACAAACGACTGTTTCGGCCTCTGGCTTTGAGAATGGTTAAGCGTTTATGGCTGGTAAAAAGTGGCAGCAAAAAAGGCCCGAGCGCCAGCGCAGCAATAGCCCAACGCCAGGCAGACATACCGGCGCGCAATGCCGCAATATAAATTGAAATAGCGGTGCAGACAAAAACAGCAGGCAGCAGCAACAAAGCGATGTCTCCCAGTGAAGTCATACCAATGGATGGCGAAACAGCGGTTATTTTATCAGATAAAGACCCGGTATGTTGTTAAAACAAGGCCAAATTACTGCTGCTGTTTTTCACAACCACTCTCATTAAAGCGCTGATAGACCCAGGCTTGTTCACCACTAGCCAATTGAACCTGAAAACGACAATAACGCAGCCCCAGGCGCTCATAGCGATCCAGCCGACGCATTTGCTGTGCGCTCACTTCAAGCAATAACCCCTCAACCATCGCATCCGGGTTGGGCTTGATGGTAAGGCCATGCCGCTTAAATGCCGGCAATTGCGCTGGCGTGGCTGGCACCCTGGCACCGGTAATAAAACGCCGAACCAGGGGCTGTTTCAAAGTGCCATAAACAAACACCCGATAACCCGTGCTGTTGTAATGCTCCGGTAGCTGCAAGGAAGCCACTGAGGGTCCAAGCAACCACCACCAGAGCATCAGGTAGCCAACAACCAGCAGCAACGAAGCCAGTAGGCTAACACGCAGTAACGAGCGCCTGAGCCTACTCACAGCCGTCATCAGTTATAAAAACGCTGGCCTTGCTCAGCCATCGTCATCAACAGATCACAAGGCGTAAAGCGGGCACCAAACTTCGCTTCATAGCCTTTTAGGAGCTCGACCAATTTGGCCGCCCCCAGACTATCCATGTAACGGAAAGGCCCGCCCAGGAACGGCGGGAAGCCGATACCAAAGATGGCGCCAATATCGCCATCACGGGCCGAAGCAATCACGCCCTCTTCCAGACAGCGGGCCGCTTCATTCAGCATTTGCACCGTGGTGCGCTGCACCAGCTCTTCACTGCTGAGTTTTGGGCTTGGGGTGATACCAAGCAATGGGTAGACACTGGCATCCACCGGTTTCTTGCCTTTGGCTTTGCCGCTGTACAGATAAAACCCTTTCGAAGACTTCTTGCCTTTACGGCCATCGGCCAGCAGTTTGTCAAAGGCAGCAGGCGCCGCAAAACGCTCACCGAGCTCGCCCTGCAAAATCGGGCCGATTTTAGCGCCAACATCGATGCCGACTTCATCCAGCAAGGTAATAGGCCCAACCGGGAAGCCAAACTTAACCAGGGCTTTATCCAGTTTCTCAATCGGCTCGCCTTGCAGCAGCAGTTGCGCGGCTTCGTTCATGTAAAGGGCCAGAATACGGTTGACGTAAAAGCCAGCGCCATCTTTAACTACGATCGGGGTTTTCCCTTGTTTACGGGCAAAAGCAACGGTGGTAGCTATGGTCTCTGGTGAGGTGCCCTGATGCGCAATCACCTCGACCAGTGGCATTTTATCCACCGGCGAAAAATAATGCAGACCAATGACATTTTCTGGCCGTTTGGCTTTGGCAGCGATCTGCCCTATCGGCAAGGAGCTGGTGTTGCTTGCAAAGATGGTGTCTTCTTTGCAGTGTTGTTCGATATCCGCCACCATGCTTTGTTTCAGCTCAAGATCTTCAAATACCGCTTCGACCACCAGATCCACATCGTGGAAGCCGCTGTAATCGGTGGTACCGGTCATCAGTGCCATTTGTTTTTGCAGTTCCGTTCTGCGCATAAAGCCACGTTTGGCTTTTTTATCCAACAACTGATAGCCATAGGCCAGTGCGTTGGCAATGCCTTGCTGCTGAATATCTTTGATGCGCACCGGTAAACCCGCTTTGGTGGCAGTCACACTGGCAATGCCGCCGCCCATCAGACCGCCACCTAACACCGCCACCTTGCGCAAAGTACGCGGTTTGGCATCACCTGCCCCACTTTCTTTCTTCATCTCGGTGGTGGCGAAAAACAGCGAGCGCAACGCTTTGGATTCCGGTGTCATGCAAAGCTCGCCAAAAGCCTTGGCTTCGGCTGCCAGGCCCTGCTGCATGCCCTTATCGATGCCAGCGCGGATCACCTGCAAAATTTTTAGCGGTGCCGGGTAGTTGCCATGGGTTTTGGCCAGGGTTTGTTTGCGCGCCTGGTCAAACACAATGCCACGGCCCGGGCCGGTTTTCTCCAGCAATTTCCCCACCAGATTAAGCTTGGGCTCATGCACAGGTTTCTTACCAGACAGCGCCAATTGCACGGCCGCATCCAGCAGAATACTGTTGGGTACCATGGCATCGGCCAAACCGGCTTTAAGGGCTTGCTTTGCCCGCAATTGCTTGCCGGTCAGCATCATATCCAGGGCTTTTTGCAGGCCAACCAGTTTCGGCAAGCGCTGTGTACCACCACTGCCTGGTAGCAGGCCCAATTGCACTTCAGGTAAACCCAGTACGGTTTTCCCATCGTCACTAACCACCCGCTGATGACAGGCCATCGCCAGCTCCAGACCGCCGCCAAGACAAGGGCCATGAATAGCAGCCACCACAGGTACTTTTAATTGTTCAATGTCGGCAAAGACTTGCTGACCTAAGCGGGCTATGGCTTCAGCTTCCTCGGCACTGTTGCAGCCATCCAGCATGCTGATATCAGCGCCAGCAATAAAGGAGTCTGGCTTACCACTGATAATCACCACGCCTTTGATGCTGCTGTTTTGCTTTAGCTCCGCTAGCAAGGTTTTAATTTCATCGGCAAAGGTGGCTTTGAGCACATTCATGCGCTCACCCGGCACATCCATGGTGATCACGGCAACGCCATCATCACGCAGTTGCAAAGCAAAGCTGCTAGTTTGTTCAGTCATTATTCGGTCTCCACAATCATGGCAGCACCAAGGCCACCGGCAGCGCAGGCAGTCGTCAGGCCTACCCCGCCGCCACGGCGTTTTAGTTCATGTAAGGTTTGTACCAGCAAACGGGTACCAGTCGCAGCAAAGGGATGGCCGTAAGCCAGGGAGCCGCCATTGACATTAAACTTATCCATATCGATGTCGCCAATGGCTTTATCCAGCCCCAGCTTTTCTTTGGCGAACTTGCTGCTGCCAAACATCTTCATATTGGCCAGCGCCTGAGCGGCAAAAGCTTCGTGCATTTCTATCAGGGTTAAATCGGCCAATGTCATGCCAGCACGCTGCAGCGCAATCGGGGTGGCATACGAGGGGCCCATCAGCATGTCTTCCCACACATCGATGGCAGCAAAGGCATAACTACGAATGTAACCGAGCGGTTCATAACCCAGTGCCTTGGCCCGGCTTTCAGTCATCATCAACACCGCCGAGGCACCATCGGTTAATGGCGTGCTGTTGGCCGCTGTAACGGTACCATATTTGCGATCGAACACTGGCTTTAAACGGGCATAGGAAGCCAGCTCGGACTCCATCCGCACATTGTTGTCCTGTTCAAAAAAGGTTTTGTGCGGTGGCACATGGGCTACCATCACTTCATTGGCCATCAGGCCAGATTGCCAGGCTTTGGCCGCCAGGCTGTGCGAACGATGCGCCATTTCATCCTGAGCTTCACGGCTGATGCCATGGGTTTTGGCCATTTGCTCGGCGGTCTGGCCCATCGACAAGCCGGTGCTGTATTCAGCCACCGCAGGAGGAACCGGTAACAAATCCTTTAAACCCAGTCGCTTTAAAATGCTCAGCTTCTGGCCCAGGGTTCTGGCTTTGTTCATATCCACCAGTGCCCTGCCCAGCTTCTTACTAACACCAATCGGCAACACTGAGCTCGAGTCCGCACCACCGGCAATACCCACATCCACCATACCGGCCAGCATGCTTTCGGCCACATTGGCCACCGCCTGAAAACTGGTAGCACAGGCACGGGTAACGCTGTAGGCGTCAGTATGCACATTCATGCCGGTACCAAGCACAATTTCACGGGCAATGTTCGGTGCCTCAGGCATCTGCACCACTTGACCATACACCACTTGTTCGACCAAAGCGGGATCAATCTCAGAGCGGATCAGCAGCTCATTGACCACCATCTTGCCCATATCCAGTGCCGACACCCCATGGAAAGCGGTGGCCTGCTTGGCAAAAGGAGTGCGTAAGCCACGAACGATGGCTATGCGATCCCCCTGACGGTTTGTTAATTGTATTTGCTTGGTCATAAGTATCCTCATGGTATCGGTAACAGGTCAGACCTGATTTATCGTTCGATTGTAACCACAGTTGCTGGAAATTAAAACACCTGTTTTAAAATGAACGCATTGCAACCCGCTCTTGTCTTTTGCAGAATGAACCTTATATAAATGCGTACGTCATAGCATAGCTGCTTTTATTCCCTGCAAAGGTTAAACATCATTATGGTACAAGCTTTTACCGAATTGAAACGCTACCTCGACAGCCAGGTTCTGGGCCAGCCGGCGCTGACTGAAGGCATTCTTATCGCCCTGCTTGCCAATGGCCACCTGCTGGTGGAAGGGCCTCCGGGCCTGGCGAAAACCCGTGCAGTCAATGCACTGGCTCATGGTGTGGAAGGCGATTTTCACCGTATTCAGTTTACCCCCGACTTGCTGCCCGCCGATTTGACCGGCACCGATATTTACCGGCCGGAAACCGGCCAGTTCGAGTTTCAATCGGGACCTCTGTTTCACCACATCATCCTGGCCGATGAAATCAACCGGGCACCGGCGAAAGTGCAATCAGCATTGCTCGAAGCCATGGCTGAAAAACAAATTACCGTTGGCCGCACCACTTACCCACTACCAGAACTTTTTTTAGTAATGGCAACGCAAAACCCGTTGGAGCAAGAAGGCACTTACCCACTGCCGGAAGCTCAGCTGGATCGGTTCTTATTGCACTTGAATGTCGATTACCCGGATGCAGACACCGAGCTGGCTATTTTACAACTGACGCGGAACGAAGCACTGCAACAAGCCGACGTCAAAGCACCACAAATGACCCAGGCGGATATTTTTGCCGCCCGCAAAAGCATTTTGCAGTTGCATTTAGCGCCGGCACTGGAGGAGTACATTGTGGCTCTGGTGCTGGCTAGCCGCCAGCCTGCCAATTATGATCAACAGCTCAGTCAATGGCTGGCTTATGGTGCCAGCCCTCGCGCCACCATCGCACTGGAGCGCTGCGCAAGGGCCAAAGCCTGGCTGGATGGCCGTGACTTTGTCACTCCAGACGATATTCAGGCGGTATTTCACAATGTGCTGCGCCATCGCATTATTCTGACCTATGCAGCCGAAGCAGAAGGAATTAAAACCGATGCGGTGCTGACGAAAATTCTTGAGCTGGTGCCCGTCCCCTGATCATGAGCGATGTCCACCCACAACAATGGCTTCAGCAACTGGCGGCAACCGGGGTTAGTCTCAGCCTGAATGAACTGCTTTGGTATCAGCGTTACACCAAACTGCTGGATCTCAGACCACAGCAACACATTCAAAGCAAGCTGGCAGGCAGCTACCTGGCGCGTAGTAAAGGCCGAGGCATGGAGTTTGATGAAGTGCGCCATTACCAAGCAGGCGATGATGTTCGCACCATCGACTGGCGGGTCACTGCGCGCACAGGCAAAGCTCACACCAAGTTGTTTCGCGAGGAAAAGGAGCGACCGGTTTTTATTCTGACTGATCTGTCCGATAGCATGCACTTTGGCAGCAGCCTGTTGTATAAATCCGTGCAGGCAGCTCATCTGGCAGCCTTGATTGCCTGGCATAGCAAAGCCGCAGGCGACAAACTCGGTGGCCTGGTATTTAGCGAACGCCACCATCTGGAGTTAAAGCCCCGCAGCCGCTCGGCTGGTGTACTGTATTACCTGCATGCACTGCAAGCGGTTTTCACAGAGCAACAGGGGCGCTATGGCCTTACGCTGCCGCAAGCGCTTGGCCAGGTACGACGGCTGGTGCGTCCCGGCAGTTTGTTATTTGTCTTGTCCGACTTTCAGCAACTGGACAGCGAAGCACTGCGCCATCTAAGTGCCATCCGTCAGCACAACGAAGTAGTCTGCGCGTCTTTATTTGATCCGTTAGAAATGACACTGCCCATCGGCGCCCACGGTGACGCCCCGGTGACCGATGGTGAACACTCAGCCTGGCTTGATCTTGGCAGCAAGAGCACCCGGCTGCGCTATCAAGCACAGCAACAGCAATTTTCTGCCGCGCTGCAACAAAGCCTGAAACAACTGGGCTGCCGCTGCCTGCCCATAAGCGCCGCCGAACCGCTGGTCAATCAACTACTCCGGAGCTGGCATGATTGAAACGCATCCTTTGCTGGCTGAGCTGGCGGATATCATCGAAACCGACACGGCACCCGCTATGGGGATAGCGCCTGGCTGGTGGTTGGTGTTATTGCTTGCGCTACTGGCAGCTGCTTTGGTGGTCTGGCTGGCCACGAAGCGCAGACAGCAAGTTTTACGGCAACGGGGATTACTGGCAGCCCGAACCGAAATGCAAAAATTAGTAGCCAGCGAATCCGTTGAGGCTGCGGCCATCAATCAGTTGCTAAAACGCCTGATCCGTCATTACGCGCCGAATAGTCCCTTGCTAAGTTGCAGCGTGTCGGACTGGCAACAGTTTTTGCAACAGCAGGATACAACAGTCGCCTGGCCGGATCTAAACGCTTTACTGTATCAACCCAAACCCGATGCTGCCGATGCGAAACACTTTGCCGATTGCGCCAAACGCTGGCTGGATCAGCAAAGCCTCCCGCAGCTACAACAGCTCGCACAACAGCATCTAGCACAACACCATCTAGCACAACAAAAGCCCGGAGGTGCGGATGTTTGAGCTGAACTGGCCCTGGTTGCTGTTACTCCTCCCCTTGCCTTTGCTGATAAAAAGCAGCGCTGCCATGGCTAGCCGGGCGCTGAAACTAAAACCATTAATGCAGGTTGCCGGACAAAGTCAGCGCAGCCAAAGCAAATGGAAACGACCAGCTACATGGCTGGCAGGTCTGATTTGGCTGGCCTTGCTGTTGGCTGCGGCTGAACCGCGCTGGTACGGCGAGCCGGTACAGATCCCGCAACAAGCCCGCGACATTATGCTGGTGCTGGATTTATCCGGTTCGATGGAAATCGAAGATATGCGCTGGCAAGGTCGCACCATTAACCGGATTGAAGCAGTGCAAATTCTTACCCGGGACTTTTTAGAGCGACGTCAGGGCGATCGCATTGGTTTGATTTTGTTTGCCGATGCCGCTTACCAGCTCACGCCGTTAACTCTGGATTTAACCACAGTACAGACCATGCTGGATGAAATCGTAGTCGGCATGGCGGGCCGGCGCACCGCCATCGGCGAAGGCATTGGTCTGGCAGTGAAACGTTTTAATGAGCTTGAAAGCTCCAACAAAGTGATCGTGTTTTTAAGCGATGGCGCCAGCAACACCGGCAATATCAGCCCGGAAGAGTCACTGCAGCTTGCTATAGCTGCTGGCGTCCGCATTCATACCGTAGGCATTGGCGCTGAAGAAATGCTGCAACAGGGCTTGTTTGGCCCTCGGGTAGTGAATCCTTCACACGATCTGGATGAGCCTTTATTGATCCGGATGGCGGAGGAAACCGGCGGTGCTTATTTTCGGGCCCGCAACATGCAGGAATTTGAACGCATGTATCAGTTACTGGACGAGCTGGAGCCGATTGAGCGCGAAACCTTAAGTTACCGGCCACAACGTAGCCTGGTGCACTGGCCTCTGGCTGTGGCCTTGCTGCTTTCACTCTGGCTGGTAGCATTACACATTCGTTGGCAGGAGTTATGGTATGCCAATCGCTGAACTGCACTGGTTAAGACCCTACTGGTTGTTAAGTCTGCTGCCGCTACTCATGATGCTGGCACTGTTCTGGCGGTACCGGCAGCAAAAAAGCCCCTGGCAACAGCTGATCGCACCGCATTTGCAGCAGCATCTGCTGGGCAAAACCAGCGGAAGGGTTAGTCGCTGGACACTGCCGCTACTGGCCCTATGCTGGCTACTGTCGGCCATTGCCCTGGCTGGCCCAAGCTGGCAACGAATCGAACAGCCGGCCATTACCGTCAATAAAGCAACGGTACTGATTATTGATATGTCGATGTCGATGTACGCTACCGACATGACCCCCAATCGACTGAGTCAGGCCCGCTTTAAAGCGCTGGATTTTATTGATGTGCTAAAGGAAGGCGAGCTTGCGCTGATCGCCTTTGCCGGTGATGCCTTTGTGGTCAGCCCGCTGACACCGGATCACAACAATGTTCGATTGCTGCTGCCTAACCTGCGACCTGACATTATGCCAAACCAGGGCTCCAACCTGCTTGCTGCTTTAAAAGAAGCAGATAGGCTGCTGCAACAAGCAGGCTATGCACAAGGCGATATCGTGGCCCTGGTCGATGGCTTTGAGCGGCATAGCGAGCGCGAATTATTTGATCAGGTGTCCCGCATGCGGCATCGCCTGTCAATTATCAGTTTTGGCAGCGAAGAAGCTGCGCCGGTGCAACTGCCGGATGGCAGCTTGCTGCGCGACCGTAACAACCAGTTGGTGCTGCCCAAAGTTCCGGTCAATCAGCTGCGTCAACTGGCTCAACGCGGCGGTGGTGTTTTCCAGCAGGCGCAGCTATCTGACAGTGACATTCAGGCCATCCTCAGCCTGTCCGATTACCGCCAACAAGGTCGCACGGAACAGCAACTGCACAGCCGTGGCGACGATTGGCGCGACAAAGCGGTCTACCTGGTCTGGTTGCTGTTACCCCTGGCACTATGGCTGGGTAAACGAGGTCAGTTGCTGCTGGTTTGCCTGTTACTGCTACCACCGGGGGTGATGGCAGAAGGCAGCCGTAGTCTGTTTCAAACCGACGAGCAACGCGCCATGCAGGCCTATCAGCAAGGTGATTATCAGAGCGCTTATCAGCTATTTAGCGATCCTTACTGGCGGGGCCAGGCCGCGTACCGGGCTGGCGATTATCTGGCCGCGGAACAAGCCTGGGCCACACTGAATGACAAAAGCCCTGCCGCCAGCCACAGCTACAATTTGGGCAATGCCTTAGCCAGACAAGGTCGTTTTGAAGAAGCGCTTAGCGCCTATCAATCGGCCTTGCAACAAGACCCGGAGTTGGAGCAAGCCCGGCACAATGCCGAGCTCATCCAGCGCCTACTGGATGAACAACAAGAGCAGCAAGACGGTGATGACAACGGCCAAAGCGATGATCAACAAGAACCATCAGAACAGGGCTCGGACAGCAGCCAGTCTCAGGAAGACAGCTCTGGTTCTTCAGATCCCTCCGCCACCGATGACGGTGCGGATGGCTCTGAGCAAGGGGACAGCCCTGAGCAAACCGACAGCACCGAGCAAACCGACAGCACCGAGCAAGAAGGCAGCAACGAAGAACAGCAAAGTGAGCAACAGGATCAGGCAGATAGCGAGCAAGCAGTGACAGAACAGCAACAACGCCAGGTGGTGGAGTCCCCCTGGCCCGATGCAGATCCTGAACAACAACAAGAACTGAATAATCTGCTGCGTAAAGTACAGGATGATCCGGCATTGCTGCTACGTAACCGGATGCATATTGAACATCAACGCCGCAGGCAGCAACAGCTGCCGACAGGAGCCCGAGAAGAATGGTAAGAACCCTTTGTCTGTGTTTGTTGATTGTAAGCAACTGGCCCTTGTGGGCAGCCAGCCAGCTCAGTGCCAGCGTCGATAAAAACCCGGCCATGGTCGGTGAGGCCATCGTACTGGAAGTCATCGCTGATGCGCGTTTAAGCGCTGATCAACTCAACTTCCGCATCCTGGAGCAGGACTTTCGAGTCACGGTGCCATCCGTCAGCCAAAGTACCCGGGTGATAAATGGCGAAGCCAGTCACACTACCAGTTGGCGTGTATCGCTGTTTGCCAGGGAGCCTGGCCAGTACATCATACCTTCTTTTCAGGTTGGCCAGGCCAGCAGTCAACCGATTGCGCTGGAAGTCTTAGCCGCAACGGCCACTGCTGATGGCAGACCAGAAGTGTTTTTAACCGCCAGCCTGGAGCAAAGCCGGCTTCACGTGCAGCAAACCGGCTACTACACGGTAACGATTCATTACCGGGGCGATCTGCAGCGCGGCAGCCTGACCGAACCTGCCATGGAAGGTGCAACGGTTCTTCAAATAGGCCGGGATGAAGAAGGCAGCGTGCTGATCGATGGGGTGCGTTATCGCACCATTAGCCGACGTTTTGCCATTACACCACAGCGCAGTGGTCAATTCAGCATTAGCGCTCCCGAGTTTACCGGCGAGTTACTGGACAGAGACAGCAGCCGCAGCAACTTTTTTGCCCGTACCCGTACTGTGATACAACATGCCGAAGCCATTGCGGTTGACATTTTGCCCATACCGACCGATTTCCCTGGGGATTGGCTGATAGCGGGTCTGGTTACTTTGCATGAAGAATGGTCTGGCGATCTTACCGAACTAAGGCAAGGCGAGCCCATCACCCGAACCATTACTCTGTCCGGGGTGGATGTCGCCGCCAACCAATTACCAGATATCGACTTTACCGCACCGGCAAAGTTTCGGCTCTACCCACAGCAACCGGAGCGCCAGGGAGCACAGCGCAATGGGCGCCTGGTGGCACAAAAAACCTTTACCCTGGCGATGATCCCAACGGAAGCAGGCGAAGTGCAACTGCCCGAGCTACGCTTGCCCTGGTGGAACAGTCAGCGTCAGATGGTGGATTATGCCACCCTGCCCGCTCGTACAATTCAGGTCCTTCCTGCAGCAAGAACTCAGCCTGATGCGACCGCGTCACAGCTGTTAACCAGTCAAACGACGCCTGCACCTGAGATAATCGTTGCCTCACCCTGGCATTGGAACCATCTCAGTAGCCTGTTGCTGGCTGCCTGGGCCCTGAGCACAGCCTTGTTGCTCTGGCGCTGGCGCCGGCCTAAAGGCAATCAACAAGCAATCAACAGCCCGAGCTTTAATTCTGCCGCGCTCAGAAAAGCCTGCCGCCACAATCAACCAGAGGTGGCCCGTGACTGCTTGTTGTATTGGGCACAAGGACAACTGAATGAAAGCATCCGCACACTCAGCGCCTTAGCTGCAGCCGTTGAGGAACCACTACGCAGTGAATTGCTATTGCTAAATAAAGTCCTGTATCACCCCGAAGCCGCGGCATGGCAGGGGGATAAGCTCTGGCAGGCCTGGCAAGGGTATCAGCCAACAAGGGCTCTGGAACCGGTGCAAAGTGAACTGAAATCGCTTTATTCTTAACCCATCGCGTCTCTGTGCTGCTCCAGAATCAACACTCAGCATTACCGCCCCGCTGTTCATCCGGCGGGGCTGGCACTTACGGCCATAGCTTGTTAGCATGAGCTCTTGCAAAAGAACAACAACAGCGTTTGCGCAATCAACAGGAGTTTACTTTGGAAACAGGCACCTTTATCTCCCTCGCCATTTACTTTCTTGCCATGCTTGGCATCGGCCTATACGCCTATCGCACCTCCACCAGTGATGTCTCCGGCTATATGCTGGGTGGTCGCAAATTAGGTCCAGGAGTCACCGCCTTATCTGCCGGTGCCTCCGATATGAGCGGCTGGATGCTGATGGGTTTACCCGGCGCTTTTTTTGTCGCGGGCTTTTCCGAGGTGTGGATCGCCATCGGCCTGACGGTTGGCGCCTATTTGAACTATCTGATTGTCGCGCCACGTTTGCGCACCTACACCCATGTCGCCAAAGACTCCATCACCCTGCCCGATTATTTTGAAAACCGTTTTAACGATCAAACCAGAGCGCTGCGTTTGGTGTCCGCTGTGGTGATTATCGTCTTTTTTACGCTCTATACAGCAGCAGGCGTTTATGCAGGTGGTACCCTGTTTCAGAATGCGTTTGGTCTGAACTATGAGATTGGCTTGCTGCTAACCGCTGGCGTAGTCGTAGCTTACACCCTGTTTGGTGGCTTTTTAGCCGTCAGCATGACCGACTTTGTGCAAGGCTGCATTATGTTTATTGCGCTGATTCTGGTCCCGGTGGCAGCCTTCCTTATCTTAGGCGGTACTGAACCTGTGCTGCAGGAAATTGCCCAGATGGAGCAGCCGATGCTCAACCCACTGCATGGGGCTACTGTGCTGGGAGTGATCTCCTTACTGGCCTGGGGTTTGGGGTATTTTGGTCAGCCACACATCATCGTGCGATTTATGGCGATTCGCTCGATTAAAGATTTTAAAGTAGCGCGCCGCATCGGCATGAGCTGGATGATAGTCGCCCTGATTGGTGCCATGCTGACCGGTATTATCGGCGCAGTTTATATGGCTACCCAAACCGGTTCGCTCGGTCCGGCCGCTTATCTGGATGCCGAAGGTCAACTGGCCGATCCGGAAACCATCTTTATTGTGTTGTCGCAAATCCTGTTCCATCCTTTGGTAGGAGGCTTCCTGCTGGCCGCCATTTTAGCCGCTATCATGAGTACCATTTCCTCACAGCTGCTGGTGACATCAAGCTCACTGACCAAAGACTTCTATCTGGCCTTTATGCGCCGCAATGCCTCAGATCGCGAACAGGTGATGGTAGGAAGAATTTCGGTAGTCATTGTCGCTTTGGCAGCGATTGGCTTGTCACTGAATCCCAGCCAAAACTTACTTTCCCAGGTTGGCAATGCCTGGGCTGGTTTCGGCGCAGCCTTTGGCCCTCTGATTATCTTTAGCCTGTACTGGAAACGCATGACCTATGCCGGTGCTTTAAGCGGCATGTTGGTCGGTGCTGGCACGGTGTTGTTCTGGATTTATGCACCGCTCACCATTGCCGGTGATACCTTAAGCAGTTATGTCTATGAAATCGTCCCCGGAGCCTTATTCAGCGCCATTGCAATTGTAGTGGTAAGCAAACTGACCGCTGAACCTGCTGTGAGTATCCAACAAGACTTTGAACGCATGGAGCGACGACTGGAAACAGATATGGAGTAAAACACAGCCCTTAGCAAAAATTGCTAAGGGCTTTTTTTTTGCTTGTTTCCACCCGCGCAAGCAGCTATAAACTAACAGATAGTGTCTGGTAGTATCCATGCTGCCCTGCTTAACCCCCGAGGACTTTGGTTTCTATGTATTTCTATGCGGCACGCCAACCGATCCTGGATCGAAATAAAGAGCTCTACGCTTATGAATTGTTGTTTCGGGATAGTCTGGAAAATGTTTTTCCGGATATTGACGGAGATGAAGCAACCTCCAAAATAATCGAAGGTAGCCAGTTTTCATTCAGTCTGGAAGATTTTTTAGGTGATAAACCCGGGTTTATCAACTTCACTTTGGACACGCTGCAAAAAAAATACCCCAGAATGCTGCCAAAAGAGCAGATCGTGGTGGAAATTCTGGAAACTATTCAACCGGGTAAACGCCTGCTGGCGGAGTGCCAGGATCTGAAAAACAAAGGCTATGTGCTGGCATTGGATGATTATGAACACCAGCCTGTCTGGCGTCATTTCTACCCTTTTGTTGACATTATAAAAATTGACTTCCTGGCCACAACGATCGAGACCATCGAGCAAATTAAGCAAGCGATTGCCGATTTCCCCCATATTAAATTACTGGCAGAAAAGGTAGAAACCAATCAGCAATTTGAAACGGCTATGGGGCTGGGTTTTGACTATTTTCAGGGTTTCTTTTTTTCCAAGCCGGAAATGATGCAAACCAAATCGCTGTCGCCTGCTCAGATGACTTTGGCTGAACTGCTGTATGAAACCTCCAAATCCGAGATGGATCTGACTGCGATCACCGCTATATTCCAACGTGATGTCAGCTTGTCTTACAAATTACTGCGTTACAGCAACTCGGCTATTTTTAAACGGCGCACCGAGATTGCCACCATCAAGCAAGCCTTGGTGGTGCTTGGCCAAAATGAGTTAAAGCGCTTTTTGTCATTATTATTTACCGCTCAAATCAGCAGTGATAAGCCAGCCGAACTGATGCGGCTATCGATGACGCGGGCCAAGTTTGCCGAAGGCCTGGCCGAGTTGCATGGTACCGATGCATCTAAAGCATACCTCACCGGCATGATGTCGCTGATGGATGCGTTATTGGATGAGTCGATTGAGTCCGTCATGCAAAAATTACCCTTGGCGAAAGATATTAAAGATGCACTGGTAGAGGGGTCAGGCGTTTTGGCGGATTACCTGAAGTTGATGCAATGGTATGAACAGGCGGATTGGCAGCAGGCAAGCACCTTGATTGAGCAACTGCAATTACCTTCAGATAAAGTACCAGATGCTTACCATGAAGCTCTCAGCTGGGCCAATGAACAAATGAAAGTGATGGGAGACAGCTAACTCCCATCAGTTTCTGCAGCAGTATTTAAAGCACTATTCAGTGTTCAAAATGCACGTACTGCGCGACAGTCTCCGCCAGCCTGGGACCAATGCCACGTACTTCAGTGAGCTGCTGCTCGCTTCGAATAGCCCCATGTTCAGCAATGTACTTTTGGATGGCCTCGGCTTTTTGTTGCCCTATCCCTGGGATCAAAGCCAATTGCTCTGCACTTGCAGTATTCAGGTTAATTTTCTGCACAGCAGCTGAGCCTTGTGTTTGGGCAATCGTTTGCTGTGGCTTGGTTTCCCAGGCAAACAACTGATTGGATACCAGGGCAGCACAGGTCATCGCAAAAGCAAATACAACTGTTTTCATCGTTTTAAACTCCATTTAAGGTCGCTGCACAGCCAAAAGGCAAAGCAATCACCAGTTCTTGCCACCTGGTCACGCAAGAAAGATCACCAATCAGCAACCATAAAGTTAACCAGGTTAAATTTAATATAACTAAAAAAACAAATAGATCAAATATTATTCACTAAAAATATGTGCGTTTTTGCTGCATGGTTCAGCCGAAATTAAGCCTGACATCTCTATGCTGATAAGGTAAATCAAGCGAGGTGCTTATTATGAAAATGCTCCCTGTATTTGCCGCACTATCAAGCCTGGTGGCTGGATCGGCTCTGGCACATGCCAACCATGTTGAATACGCCAGGGTGACCAAGGTAGAACCAGTCTATCGCACGGTTGCCCAGCGTAGCCCGCAACAAGTATGCCATACCGAGGCTGTGCATTACCGTGGTAGTCAACGCACGGATACCACTCCAGTGGTTCTCGGTGCTATCGCCGGCGGCGCTTTGGGCCATGCCATGGGACGTAACAAGAGCAATAAGCGTGTTGGCATGGCAGCAGGAGCTGTGCTGGGCGGTGCTGTAGTCAGCGACATTCAGCGACAGAATAATCAGCCACAAACCGTGCATCAACAGCGTTGCCGGGTCGTGAATAGTTCGGTACAGTACCACAATGTATTTGATGGCTATCAGGTAAGTTACACCTTGCGTGGCCGCCACTACACCACCATGCTGGACTATGATCCCGGACCACGCTTACCGGTTCAGGTCAGTGTCCGGCCAGGCTACTAAGAACGCAGGACAAAAGGAATGAGGCAAGACAATCAACAAACAATTTTGTGGAGCTAACCATGTTACGTAGTACAGCAATCCTGTTATTGGTTGTCTTGCTTGGTGTGCTGCCGGCTGCAGCCAGCGCAAGCAACAGCCCCACTGTTAGTAAAGAACAAGCAACAGAGCTAGCACTGCAGCGCTTTCCTGGCCGAGTGCTGAACGTCAAAAACGAACAACAAAACTACCGCATCCGGGTGCTGCAACGGGACGGACGTGTGGTTACAGTCATAGTGGATGGCCGGACCGGCCGGGTTACAAGGGACGATCGCTGATGCGTATTTTAGTGGTAGAAGACGAGCAGATACTGGCCAATCAGATCCGCAACCATCTGACTGAGCAACAATTTAGTGTAGATATGGCTTTTGATGGCCGTGATGGCGATTTTAAGCTCAGTGAGTACCCTTACGATCTGGCCATTATTGATTTAGGTCTGCCTCACATGGATGGCCTGAGCCTGATCCGAAAAGCCCGTAAAAAGGACATCAAAACCCCAATCATTATTCTGACTGCACGCGGCAGTTGGCAGGAAAAAGTCGAAGGCCTGGACGCAGGTGCCGATGATTACCTGACCAAGCCTTTCCATATGGAAGAGTTATTAGCGCGTTGCAATGCCTTGATCCGGCGTGCGGCAGGCCAACCTGATCCAACCCTGTCGGCGGGCCCTGTGGCGTTAAATAGCCGTACGCAGCAAGTCTGGTTGCATGAGCAAGAAATCAGCCTGACCGCTTATGAGTATAAAGTACTCGAATACTTTATGATGAATCCTAATAAAGTCATTTCAAAAACGGAATTAACCGAGCATATCTACGATCAGGATTTCGATTTAGACAGCAACGTGATTGAAGTTTTTGTACTGCGACTTCGCAAAAAACTCGATCCGGAAGCCGAGCTTAAACCGATCGAAACACTGCGCGGCCGGGGTTATCGTTTCACGCTGGCCGTGAGCTAAGTGCCTGCATGCCCGCTATGAGCCTATCGTTAAAACTGCGGCAGGGTTTAATCAGCCTGCTGCTGTTTGCCTTTTTACTGCCAGGTTCCTTTATCGCCATAGAGCGTGCTTTTTACACGCAACTGGTGACCAATACTGAGCAAAAGTTGGAAGTTCATCTCTATGCGATTTTGTCGGAAATTCAGGTATCTGCCGATAAAGTCCAACTAAGCAATGTCGCGCTGGCCCCCGACTTTTCCCGGCCCAATTCCGGGCTAAGCGCTTTTATTACCAATGAGTCCGATGTACTCTGGCAATCCGACTCCTCCATCACCCAGCAATTTGAACCCGAGCTGCTGCCAATGCTGCCCGGTAAAAGTGATTTCAGAGCCGATATTCAATACGGCCAAAAATACTGGGTGCTCTCCATTGCACTGCTGTTTGATCAAGGCGACAACACCATTCCATTGACCGTGCATGTGGTGCAATCGGATCACTTACTGAATACCCCGCATCAGAGCTTTTTACGCACCCTGATCCGTTGGTATCTGGGCATTGCCCTGGTGCTTTTGCTGGTGATGCTGCTGGCTTATCGCTGGACCACCCGACCACTCTCTGTGCTGGATCACGAAATTCGCCGGGTAGAAAGCGGCAAGCAAGAGCAGTTAACCGGTAAATACCCGGCAGAACTGATGGCATTAAAAGAAGATCTGAACTTGCTGCTGGCCAGCCAAAACCGTCAAAAACAGCGTTATCGTCATCACCTGAGTGATTTGGCCCATGCCCTGAAAACCCCTCTGGCCGTTCTGAATACCTCGCCACTTAGCGAGCAACCCGAATTAAAAGAGCAGTTGGATCGGATCAGCGCTATGATTGATCATCAGTTAAAACGCGCCAGTAGCTCAGGACAGGATGTCTGGAAGAAACAAATTCCACTGCAACCTCTGCTGGAGAAAATGATCAAGGCGCTGGGGAAAATCTACCAACACAAAGGCTGCCATATTGACGTAGATTGTCCGCCTGACACAGCGTTCAAAGGCGATGAAACCGATATGATGGAAATCCTGGGAAATTTACTGGATAACGCCTGCAAAGCCTGTCAGCACCAGGTACGGCTTCAGGTGAGCACGAACCCATTTACCCTGGTGGTGGAGGACGATGGCCCCGGCATCCCGGCTGCTCGTCGCTCACAACTGTTTCAACGCGGTACCCGCCTGGATACCTACCAAGAGGGGCATGGTGTTGGCCTGTCCATTGTGGCCGAGCTGGTCAGCTCCTATAATGGTGATTTAGACGTTGGTGACAGTGAGCTGGGCGGCGCACGCTTCCAGATTCGGTTTCCAGAGCTATGAACCCCTGTTCAGACGAGGTCGGCCTATGATGTTCAGCCTTACCCTGCTTGCTGTTAGTCTGCATACCGCAGCTATCGAGGAGCTTTGCCCCTGGCCTGAGAGTGGTAGTCAGCAACAGCGTTATCATCAGCAACTCAGTTGTTACGACCAGCAACTGGTCACAGCCCGACGAGCTTTGGCCCAGTGGGAGCAGCATCATACCTTTGTATTGCAGCAGCACAGTCAGCGCAGCGGACGCCCGGCGGCATACAATAGTTTCAAAAGCTCCCAGGAAACCTTCACCCAACTTAAAGAGCAGCATTGCCGCTGGCAATACCAGCTGCAGCTGCCCGATGTGCAGCTGGGCGCAGCTTACTACAAACGTTGCCAGTTACAATTAATCAAACAACGCACCGAACAACTGGAGTCGCTGGCAGCCCGTTAAGCCAATGGCTCGTCCAGATCGTCTCTGAGTTCGGTTTGCTCCTCCGAGTCCAGTAAAACGGCTATCCAACGACCATTGGGGCTGTTCTCGAGTGCGATTTTTACAATCATGGTCAATGGAATACTTAGCAGCATCCCGACAGTACCAAGCAGCCAGCCCCAGAAAATAAGCGATAAAAACACCACTAAGGTAGACAACCCTAAGCCTCGCCCCATAAACCGTGGTTCCAGCATATTCCCAATCACCAGATTGACGGCAATAAATATCAGGGTAGTCCCCACCGCCAGACTAATACCGCCATCGACCAGCGCCACCAAAACAGCGGGCACCGCCGCGATGATGGAACCAATATTCGGAATATAATTAAGCAAAAAAGCCAGCATGCCCCACAGCAAAGGGTAACTCACCCCCAGCAACCACAGCAACAAACCAACGACCACACCGGTCAGTGCACTCATGCTGGTTTTTATGGCAATGTAGCGATTCACCGACTGCAAAAACTGCTGTACCTGCTGTAACTTTTGCTCTGGATCTTTCATTCCCAACTGAATTTTTGCTGGAATACTATGCGCCTCCAGCAACATGAACACGACAATCAACAGGATCAGCAACGTATTGGTGAGCATGGTACCAAGCCCTGCCAACAGATTGGTCGCCAGTGTCATGGCTGAACCCGGATTAATTTGACTAAGCAGCTGCCTGGGCTCAAGTACCAGGTGGTACTCGGCCAGCCAATTCAGTAGTTGCAGCACCACCAGGTTCAGTCGCCCCTGATACTCCGGCATATTACGGGTTAAGTCAGTCAACGACTGACCTACTATAGTGGCAAAAAAAGTACCAAACACCACAATCAACAGGATCACCAAGCCAATCGCCGCCAACTTGGGCACATGCCAGCGATGCAATAACTGGATTAACGGGCTGCAGATAATGGCAAGAAATAGTGCCAGCAGAAAAGGGACCACGATGGTTGCCGCGGCTTTGATACCAGCAAGAATAATGACCAGCGCAGCGCAGGCTACCAGAATTCGGGTGGTGTTGGAGTCAGTCAGCGTGCTCATAAAGGTCCTTGCATTCTTTGATCGGGAAAGGCTTAATAAACGTAACGAATAAAAATACCGAGGAACAACACATTATGGAATTAAACCCGGCGATTATTCGCATCAAAAATTTGCGGCTACGTACCTTCATTGGCATCAACGAGGACGAAATCATCAACAAACAGGATGTCGTAATTAATGCCAAAATTCAATACCTGGCCGATGCTGCCGCCGACAGTGACGATATGAATAAAGCATTGAATTACCGAACCATCACCAAACGCATTATTCAGTTTGTTGAAGAAAATCGCTTTTCATTGCTGGAAAAGCTCACGGCAGACGTGCTGGCCATAGCCGCAGAGCACAGCTCGGTGCTTTATGCCGAGGTGGAAATTGATAAGCCACACGCATTGCGTTTTGCCGACTCCGTTTCTCTGACGCTGTCTGTCAACAAAGCACGTTAATCTGGCTATACTGAATACCATCAGGATGGTTTCAGTACTATCGCAAGGAGTGGTTTCAATGAAGCTGTTTATCACGGGGGGGACCGGTTTAATTGGTCAGGCAGCGATTAAGCGCTGGCTTTCGCAGCATGAGATAACGGTACTCAGTCGTTCTGCAGCCAAGGTAAAGTCACTGTTTGGGCACACAGTGGCTTGTTGCAGCCAATTGGATGGTATCGATATCAGCCGCTTTGATGCGGTGATCAATTTAGCGGGTGAACCTATTGCCGACAAACGCTGGAGTAAAGCCCAAAAACAGCGGATTTGCCATAGCCGCTGGGACCTGACCGAACAACTAAGCACTCTGATCCAGCAGGCACACAAGCCACCTTCCGTCTTTATCAGTGGCTCAGCCATCGGCTTTTACGGTCGTCAGGACCAACATTGCATTGATGAAGATCATCAGGACTTTTACCCCGAGTTCAGCCACGATATCTGCGCCCGTTGGGAGAACCTGGCGCAACGCGCGGCCAGTGATCGTACCCGGGTCTGTCTGGTACGCACCGGCATCGTCCTGGCTGAAAACGGCGGAGCCTTAAAAAAAATGCTGCCTCCTTTTCGTTTGGGGCTAGGTGGCAAAATTGGTACTGGTACCCAGTATATGTCCTGGATCCACCTGGATGATATGACGGCCTTGCTCGATTTCTTATTGTGTCACAGTGAGCTATCGGGCCCGATCAATGCCACAGCTCCCAAAGCCGTACCCAATGCCCGTTTTACCGAGCTGCTGGCCGAGCGCCTGAAGCGCCCGGCACTGCTACCGATGCCTGCCTTCATGGTACGCTTGTTGTTCGGTGAAATGGGTGACTTACTGCTGTACGGCCAAAATGTGTATCCGAAAAAATTACTGGATGCTGGTTTTCAATTCAGTTACCCGGATTTGCGCGAGGCACTGCAGCAACTTAAGCTATAAGGGCGCATTGCTGCGCCCTTTCTCTTAGCCCTTATTCCAGGCAACCGCTTATCTACGAATAAATGGCCCGGCGCATTAATACCGAGCTTTGAATGGCCAGCAATTGCCGCAGTTGCCACCAGCCAAGCAAGGTGACTACCAGGACACCAAACCCCGGGCCAATCCACCACAGGTTCCAATGCAGCTGAAACGGCAGCTCAAACAAGCGGAACTGCAAGACACCAAGCACCGCTTCTGCCAGCACAGTGGCCAGGATCCCCGCCAAAGCGCCAAGCGCAGCGAACTCCAGCAACATTGCATTGCGTAAAAAGGCATAGCGAGCCCCCAGGGTTCGTAAAATCGCCAGTTCCTGCTCCCGCTGCTCCATGGTGGCCTGCACTTGTGCTACCAACACCAGCACGGCTGCAGCAAATACCAGCAGTAAAATACTACTGAGCGCTACGGTTACCTGGGCAATAATATCCTGCACCTGCTGGATAATGGCATCCACATTCAGCACAATCACCGTTGGAAACTCGCGGTTTAACTGGTTTAGTACCTGCGCCCGCTCCGCTTCCAGATAAAAAGCACTCAGATAACTGGCCGGAAAATCTGCCAGTAAATCAGCACTTAAAATCATATAGAAGTTAGGCTGCAGTGTATTCCAATCCACCAGCCGGATGCTGCTGACTGTCGCTGCGACGGTGCGGCCACCAATGGAAAATTCCAGCTGATCGCCAAGCACTATGCCCAAGCGCTCTGCCAACTCCGACTCCACCGACACCTCAGCAAGTGTTTCCTCACTAAACCAGCGGCCCTGCAGGACGCTGTTATTGGCCGGTAACTCACGGGTCCAGGTCAGGTTCAATTCGCGACCGACACCTACCCGCTCATTATCTTCCTCTTTCGAAGCGCGCTGCCGCAGCTGTTGCTGATTGGTTGCCGTCAGACGGCCGCGCACTATTGGATAAAAGCTATCAAGCTGCAACTGATGCTCTGCGGCAAAAGCTTCAATACCTGGTCGCTCGGCAGCGGAGATATTCACCAAAAACTGATTGGGGGCTCCGGCAGGGATTTGCTGCTGCCATTGGTCGAGTAACTCCACCCGCAAAAAGTACAACAACAAGGTTAAAAACAACGCCATGCTAAAGGTCAGCAATTGAAAACTGTTTTGCCACAAGCGCCGGCGCAAATTGGCCAGAGCAAGCTTTAAAGCCGAGCTTTGTCCCGCTGCCATTGGCTTAGCCACTTTTACCAGCACCGCAGCCAATCCCATCAAAACCAATGCAAAAATAACGCAGGCGGCAAACAAAATAAGGCTAAGCATCAACTCACGGCTAAACAGCCACATCAGCAGCCAAACCGCCAGCGCCCCCGTGGCCAGATGCCACACATCAAAGCGCCAGGCTGGCAATTGGCGTAGCACCGCTATCGCCGGCACCGCTGCCAGCTGCCAAACAGGCCGGGCTGCGAAAAGGCCGGCACAAATGATGGCGGTAAGCAGCCCCATCCAAAGTGGCCGGCTACTAAACGCGGGCTGGTAATCGTCCATCCACCATTGAATGCCTTGCTGAATAAACACCACCAGCCCCACACCAATCACAATGGCCAGCGCCGAACTGAACAAACTGACCAACAGCAGGTGGCTGCAATAAATTTTTCGCGCTGTGGTTGTAGTCGCACCCAGCGCTTTGATGACCGCCACCGCTTCGGCATGTCGCTGCCGATAACGATTGGCTGCAACCGCAGAAGCACTGGCCGCCAGCACAATACCCAACAAGCCTGCCAGCAATAAAAAGCTTTCTGCCCGCTGCATGGCAGCACCGATAGCCGTTTCCGGGTCCAGTTCCTGCCACTGCTCATGCACCGACAGCTTGGGACCAAGCTGCTGACGCAGCTCAGCCAACTGCGATGCGCTACCGGCAAACAAATAGCGATAGCCAATACGACTGCCTGGCTGAACCACCTCGGTAGCAGCAACATCATCCAGGTGCATCAGCACTCGTGGATTCCCCCCAAATACATTCAGTGGGGCATCCGGCTCTGCTTCAATCACACCGGCAACCTTCAGCGAGGCCATCCCCAGCTCCAGCTGATCGCCTGGGCTCACCGCCAGTAAGTTGAATAAGCGTGGTTCCAACCAGATCTCACCGGCACCAAAGCTGGCCAACTCGCCCTGCCCCGGTCGGTCACTGCGCCTGAGTAGCAGTTCGCCACGTAGTGGAAAAGCACTGGAGACAGCTTTCACCGTCACCAGTTGCATTTCACTGTCGGAAAACAACATGGAGTCGAACAACATTTGCTGTGCTTGCGCTGTTCCAACCACATCGGCAGCTGCTATCAGCTCCGGCTGAAAAGGCCTGCTGGAACGCAGCACTAAATCGGCGGCTAAAAAACCGGCACTGCGCTGGTACAAAGCCGAGCGGACACTTTCGGTAATACCGGTCAGCATAACCACCGAAAAGACCGCTAAAAATAGCGCAAAGGCAATCACCCAAAGCTCACCACGCTTCAGCTCACGCCAGAACAAACGCCAGGCAATACTAGCCCACATGCCGCTGCTCCTCTGGCGCTGCAGGAAGCTGCTGCTCTAACTGACCATGATGCATTAAATATTGGCGCTGACAACGCTCTGCCAGCTCAGCTTTGTGGGTAACCAGTACCAGCGTAGTGCCTTGCTGCTGGTTCAAATCAAACAACAAGTCCTCGACCAGTAAGCCGGTTTTCTCGTCCAGATTGGCGGAAGGCTCATCCGCAAACAAAATTTTCGGTTGGGTAATAAACGCCCGGGCAATAGCAACACGCTGCTGCTCACCACCAGATAACTGAGTTGGGTAGAAATCACGCCGCTCCGCCAACCCCACCTTAGCTAAAAGCTCTAAGCCACGCTCTTTGGCATTACGGATACCCGCCAACTCAGCTGGCAAGGTGATATTCTCCAGCGCCGTTAAGCCTGGTAGCAATAAAAAAGCCTGAAACACAAAACCGACATGGCTGGCTCTAAGCCCAGCTCTGGCATCTTCATCCAGCTTATGCAGTGGTTGCCCTGCCAGAAATACTTCCCCTTCACTGGCTGTATCCAGGCCTGCCAGGATGCCGAGTAAAGTAGACTTCCCAGAACCAGACGCACCCACAATCGCAACCGTCTCACCCCGCTTGATTGTCAAATGCAAATCATTCAGGATAGTCAGTGATCCTTCCGTTAATTTTACCCGTTTGGTTAAATGGGTCGCTTTTATATCTATATCAGGTGGTAACGTCATGCGTGCATTCTTAATTCTGTTGATAGTTGTTTACAGTACCACGACTTATGCGCAGCCGAAAAGGTTGTTGCTGCTCGGTGACAGCCTGAGTGCGGCCTACAACATGCAGGAACAACAGGGCTGGGTGTATTTGACGCAGCAATGGCTAGATACGCAGCAGTTACCACTTACGATCATCAACGCCAGCATCAGTGGTGAAACTTCAGCCGGTGGCCTGGCCCGCTTACCCGCTCTGCTGGAGCAGCATCAGCCTGATTATGTGTTAATTGAATTAGGAGGCAATGATGGCTTACGAGGTTTCGCTGTTGCGCAGTTGGAACAAAACTTAACGCAACTGATCGAACTAAGCCAGGCCAGTGGTGCTGATGTTTTGTTGATGCAGATTCGGATCCCTCCCAATCTGGGCCCTCGCTATACCCGCCAGTTTGAAAGCCTGTATCCAGCCCTGGCGGAACGTTATCAACTGCCGCTGTGGCCCTTTTTTATGGAGCAGATTGCACTGAATGACGATTTAATGCTGCCCGATGGCATTCACCCGAATCGTGAAGCACAGCCTATTATCAAACAGCAGATGAAGCGTTGGTTTGCGAGGCTGGTGGAGTCATGAATGTTGAATGTTGAATGTTGAATGTTGGATGTTGGATGTTGGATGTTGGATGTTGGATGTTGAATGTTGAATGTTGAATGTTGAATGTTGAATGTTGAATGTTGAATGTTGAATGTTGAATGTTGAATGTTGAATGTTGAATGTTGAATGTTGAATGTTGAATGTTGGATACTCAATGCTCTTAATTCAACATTCACAATTCATAATTCAACATTAAAAAAGAAGTGGCGTCCCCTAGGGGATTCGAACCCCTGTTACCGCCGTGAAAGGGCGGTGTCCTAGGCCTCTAGACGAAGGGGACTTAGGAAGTGGCTGACTGTAAGTGGCGTCCCCTAGGGGATTCGAACCCCTGTTACCGCCGTGAAAGGGCGGTGTCCTAGGCCTCTAGACGAAGGGGACGCAATACATACAGTAGCACAACTTGAAAAGATTAATTGGCGTCCCCTAGGGGATTCGAACCCCTGTTACCGCCGTGAAAGGGCGGTGTCCTAGGCCTCTAGACGAAGGGGACGCACGAAAAAATCTTTGGTGGAGCTAAGCGGGATCGAACCGCTGACCTCTTGCATGCCATGCAAGCGCTCTCCCAGCTGAGCTATAGCCCCACACGGGCGTGTTCATCGCACTGGTTTATCGCTGAACACGGAGCGCATTCTAGGGATACCCCTCTTTGCTGTCAACAGTTTTTTCAGTACCTTGTTTTATTCGCATATTTTTTAAACGTGACGCTGAAATTTAGTGCAAAACACGGCCAGTATTCACGCTGCCTGCTAAAAGTGGTAGCATGGTGGCTGCATCAGGAATTCTTTGCACGTGATTACAGGAATGGATTATGTACGAAAAGTACTATGGGTTTAAGGAACGCCCTTTTCAGCTTACCCCAAACCCAAACTGGTTTTTTGCCAGCAAGCTGCACAAGCGTGCCCTGGCCTATCTGCAGTATGGTTTAAGCCAAGGGGAAGGCTTTATCGTGATTACCGGCGATGTAGGCACCGGTAAAACCACCATTGCCAACCAATTACTCAGTCAGCTCAATCAAGATGAAATCATTGCAAAGCAAATTGTGACGTCGCGTTTATCACCGGATGATTTGATTCGAATGATTGCGTCAGCCTTTAATCTGGTGGTCAGTGAACACAGCAAAGCCTCCTACCTGGATGCGATCGGCAGCTTCCTGAAACGACTGCATTCGCAACACCGGCGAGCCCTGTTGCTGGTCGATGAAGCTCAGAATCTGCCGCTGGAAGCCATTGAAGAGCTACGCATGCTGTCCAACTTTATGGCCGATGGCAAGCCGCTGTTGCAGAGCTTTTTATTGGGGCAAAATGAGCTGAACGCTGTGATTCAGGCGCCGGATATGGAGCAGTTCCGCCAACGCATTATCGCCTCCAGCAATCTAACCCCCTTGCAGGTTGAAGATACCCGGGCCTATGTAGAGTACCGCATTCGCCAGGCTGGGGTGACAGAGCCGTTGCTGGCTGAAGACAGCTTTGCCCTGATCCAGGGGTTTAGTCGTGGCATCCCACGTAAAATCAATACACTGATGGACAGGGTTTTCTTATTTGGCTATCTGGAAGAAAAACCCTATCTGGAAGCGGCCGATGTGCAAGCCGTGATTGATGAAATTATGGATGAAGTAGCCAACTTAAAACCGGTACAAACGCAAGCACCAGCCAGTAACAGCTCGGCTCCAGGTTCCCCCTCCACCCAATCCGGCAACCTGTTGCAGGAAATCAGCCAACTGCTGGACAATTCGCTGGAAACCAAATTGAAGTTAGCGAAAGAGTTGGATCAGTTGATCCAAAAGCAGCAGAGTGCGTTGAAAAATAATCCGCCAGAACACTAGGGGTAGATAGAAAAACAGCTGCCGAAGCAGCTGTTTTTCTATCGTATGTTGTCAAAACCGATAGTTGTAACTGAGCGATAATCTATTTTCCCGGTAATCAAATTCATCGAGATTGGAATCTCTTCGGCTACGTTTGGCTGTTATATTAATGTCGGATACCGACGATAAATTTCGGGTCCAGCCCAGCTCATACTGCCAACTTTTATCTTCCCGCTGATTCACTCCAAAATTGTATTGATAGGCGCGAACATTGGCCTGTAAACGGCTGATGGAAGTTAACTGCCACGAAGTCAGTAAACTGGCATTATGACGACGATCCACTCGGCTTTGCTCGACATAACGCAGCTCACTGCTTGATAATTGCAGGCTGGTTGTTAAGCGGTTACGGCTGTAGCCCAGCGCAAAAGCCCCCTGCCGATTAAGTATCACATCGTCACGGATATTCAGATCGGTATCAAAAAATTGCAACAGTTGCTCATTCACACCCAGCTGATAGCCAGGCCCTGGAAAGGTAGTGCAGTCGCCAATATCAGAAGAGCCATCCGGGCAAACAAAAATACCCAAATCCAACAGCTCCGTTTCCAAGAAGCTACGCGTTGTCAGATTGTCGGAATAAGACAACCGCATGGTCAGAAAACGCAGACGATAACTCCCGGCAACCTGAGCCGTGCGACCAAAGTATCGCTTATCCCAGGAACCCGATAAGGACGTACGACGTGAAGGCGCGAGTAAAAAATCTGCCGCCACAAAATTGGATTGATCGTTGTCACTGAGCACCTTGTTGTAGGTCAGGTTTATCCGGGAAACCCGGCCAAATTGCCACTCCAACCCGGTACCAGCAGAGCTAAATTCATTGGTAAAGTCAGAGTTTTGAATGCTGTTTTGCTCATAAGCCCCTTTAACCATCCAGGCCAGCCCAGGTAGTAGCGGTATACCTAGTTGCAACTGAGCATTATCACGCACCAACCTGGCCCGTTCTTCACGATTCGTTCTTGCAAGCGAACCGCCACCACGCCAGAATACACCACCATGCTGATGCACTTTTGAAGTTGAAAAGTTCGCTCTGAACTGCTCATTGTCAATATTGCCAAATGAGTCATCCTCTGCAGGTCGATTCGACTCAAATTTATTGGCACTGAGATCAAGCGCAAATTGCGCCTCTTTATGAGGAGCATTGCTAAGCAATACGTTGGTACCGTAACGATTGGTCCGACTTAAGCTGTCCACGGTAGTGATGCGATCACGAAACAGGCCTGCCCCTTCACCACCACCCCGAATTTGATGATTCTGGCTGGCATTCAGCGTCCATACCAAACGACGATCAAACCCAGACAAGCTATTTTGAGCAGTGTACTCATTAAGTGAGTAAGGACTTCGTTGACTGTCTTTGTACCAAACCCGCTGATGATTTACATCTACCCTGCTTTGCATACGCGGCCCCTGATAGCGCCAGGCAAGCGAAGGCACCACCTCCAGTGCAGCTCCTTTGTCGGTTTCCATCGACGGTGGCAGTTTCAGCTGATAACCATGAGTGGTAAGCTCAACAGCCGGGCTGAAGCTACTGTCTGCACTTAAAGCAGTTGGGAAACAGAAAACAGCAGCTACAGACACCGCTACCAAAGCGGGGCGAAAAGAAGGAAACACTGAGTTAGTTGCTGTTACTGTAGTAATAGCCATATCCTTTGCCTTGATTACGGTGCGCTTTATTAATGACAAAGCCAACCGCTAACTCCTCCGGCAGCAATGCCACAGCTTGATCAATTTCAGTAATTTTGGTTTGATTCTCTTCCACCACCACCACAGCCTGACCACACATAGCAGCCAATACAGCCGTTTCATTCACACCCAGCAATGGCGGTGCATCGAAAATAACCACCCGATCCGGGTAACGGGTTGCAAACTCCGTCGCCAGCTTTAACATTTTCTCACTGGCCAGCAACTCCGTCGATAAATGATGGGGCTTCCCGGCAGAAATAACTTTTAAGCGATCTACATTGGTACTTAACAACACATCTTCGACACTCAGATCATCCGAAGACAAGTAATCCGTAAGGCCATGATCACTGCTAAAACCCAGTGTTTTCGAAACCATAGGGCGAAGCACATCGGCATCGACCAGCAACACCGTTTTGTCTTTCTCCAAAGCCATGCTCAGTGCAAGATTAACCGAGGTAAAGGTTTTGCCTTCACCAGGCCGCGAGCTGGTCACCATAATTAAATTAGGGTGATTCAATGTACTGCTAAGCCCGCCAAACGCATTATTAAGCAATTTGCGTTTGATGGTACGAAACTCTTCATTAATCACTCTTCGCTCTGGGCTTAGTGATACAAAGTTCAATGACTCCAACCGATCCAGATCAAGCTGAATGGTGGCATTGCTCAGGTAATGCTGGCGCACGGTCTCAGCCTGAGCCGAAGCTGCACGCTTTTGTTGTTTCTCAACACTATCTGCTGAAACTTCATGACTTGAAGGCGACAAAGGTTCGGTGCTGTCACTCTGCACACCTTGCTGAGCATTGAGCTCAGACTGTTTATTGATGGCTTTTTCAATGGTACTCATTGCAACACCCTCGACAACATGGCTGCGGGCTTACCGACCAATATCTCATTGCCGACTAAAGCAAGATACGCCGAAAACAACAAACCACTAAGCAAAACAAAGTACAGAAAATGCAAACGCATCTGACGAACAATGGCATTTTTATTGGTATGTGATACCACCCCAAAAACCGGGTAATTTGAAATAGACCGCAGCTGCAATGTGTTGGTCAAAACCGGGGAAAGCAGATTTCTGAGTAACGCAATTCCCACACCTGCGCCTACACCTAGGAAAAGTACCGCAGTGTAATACAACAAACGGTTGGGCCCTGCCGGCAGCATCGGTACCCGTGGTGGGTCAATCACGCGGAACATGAGATCCGACTCGGTCGCATCGATGCGGCGAGCCATATCAGCGGCTTCCCGTCTGGATAACAATGCCTCGTAATTTGACTTATTAATCTCATAATCGCGGTTTAAAGCCGCGTACTCAGCTTCGATTTCCGGAATAAGGTGCAAACTACTGCGTAAATTCGTGATCTGCTGTTCAATAGCAGAGGCTCGAAGTTTACGGGAAGCAATCTCACCTTCCAGTTCAGAGACCATTGTCACCATGCGTTCAAAAAGCGTGCTTTGCATCAGTGCCGGATTGTTGGCTCCGCCACTACCCAGTTGACGTAACAACGCCAACTCGTCTTCACGCTGCTGCTTCAGACGTTCCAGCAAACGGCTGGTCTCAATTACATCCGGATGATTCTCTGTAAAGCGCATCAACAACTGATCAAGCCGGTCTTGCTGCTCAGCAATACGGCTATCAAACTGCGTAGCTGGCATACGGCCTTCGTTACCCATGCTGGTTAAATTCTCAAGCTCCCGCCGCGCTCCTGCCAACCGGATCTCAAGCTCTTGGATTTCCAGCATGGTAGCAGCTAACAGAGACTCCTGATTGCTGATGCGGGCATAGTAACTGGCTTCCCCACCGGACAATAAATTCATTTGATTGCGTCTGAACTCTGAACGCCGCCGCTCGGCTGCAATCAGTCGTCGCTCATAATCAGCGATTTGCTCATTCAAAAAGCGCTCAGCCTGGATTTGATCCGCACGGCTGGTGCCTAAGCGGCTTTCAATAAAAACATTCAGCATTTCTTGCACCACGCGAAGCGCAACGCGTGGATCGCTGTTGGTGTAATGCAAGGTGTAAATATTATCGCTCTGCCGGCCCCTGGCGCTAAAGCGCAAAGCAACATTGCGCTCTAATTCATCAATCAGGCGTTCAAATTCCTGGGCGGTAGGGGCATTACGATCCAGATCGGCCTGACGTGCCACCTTTTCAAGGTTTGGCCGTGTCAACACTGTTCTGGCAAGTGCCTGCACCTGCTCTTGCTGGTTGGTAGAGACCGTTAAGCCCCGCAGCAACGGCTCAAGAATGGTTTGGGTATCAAAATAAACCCGGGCTTCCGCCTGATAGACAGGTGGCATTTTGTAGACGTGATACCAACCAATCGGACACAACAACCAGGCGGTAATAATGATGTAACGACGGCGGATCCAAATGCCATGCAACTGGATCATTAATTGCTCAATCGCGAGATTCAGCTCCTTCATGTACTGCTCCCTGCTTTCGCGGATACTACGGGTAATGCTGTGAGAACTTTACGCATCAGATAAGCCTGGTTTAGAACCAGGCTTCCGGAATAATGACAATGTCGCCAGGCAAGATGTCGACATTCGCACGAATATCACCATCACGAATTAAGTCATCCAACCGCACCCGGTAACTAACCTGACGGCCATCAATGGTTCGTACCAATTGCGCCCGGTTCCCACTGGCAAAGTCGGTGAGGCCACCAACCTGAATCATTAGGTCCAGCATGGTCATGTACTGGCGGTAACTCACAGCTCTGGGGTTAACTGCAGCGCCAATAACACGAACTTGTTCGCTGTAGGGGCCTACAAAGCCAGAGACAGAGACAGTGACAATAGGATCACGAATAAACTGCCCAAGTACCTGCTCCATATCGCGAGCTATTTGAGTAGGCGTTTTACCACTGACCGGAATATCTTCAACCAGCGAGGTTGATATCATGCCATCCGGGCGAACCAAAAAGGCACCGGACAACTCTGGGTTACGCCAGACAAAAATTGTCAGGTTATCACCCGGGCCAACCAGGTATTGATAATTGTCAACCGAGGTGGTTAATGAATCATGCACAGTAGCCGGTGGCAGCGCATTCTTGCTACAACCAGTGATAAGAAGTGTTATAGCGGCCAGTAACACACCGCAAATTCCTTGTATTCTTTGTACTTTCATGGATTTGGTCCTTCGATTCCCTTACCAAGCGATACTACTATAACGTATTTTTTTAGCAGTGATGCAGGAATTGCAAAAAATTATTTCCGTTTCACTCTGGAAATAGTATACTTATTGAGCTAGATTTTAAAGCCTGCAATTGCCTCGCCAGGTTCTGTAGTAATAAATGCATAGGATGCACAAGGACGAATTATGAACAAGGCTACCGGTTACGGAAAGAACTCACTGGCTGATCAGCTGTTTTTATTTGGTGAACTTTTATTGTTGTTGGTTGCAAGTTTTGCTGCCAGTTTCCTGTTCCACCACTTTATCAGCCCTATCCCCTTCGATGTCCGCCTGATTAACGCAGTTATTTTTGCTGCCGTAGTCATGTTGTGTGCACTGTCGGTCGGTCTCTACGATCAACAGCTCAGAGAAAGCCATGGCGGCATTCTCAAGCGTGTCATTATCACCATGCTGTTTAGCGCCTTCTTGTTGGAAGTGGTTGTATTTAACCTGTTCAACTCGATTGCCATTAATGGCTGGTACATGCTGCTGGCATGCACCATTGCCACAGCCATTATCAGTAGTTTTCGTGCTTTCTTTCACTACCACGATGTTACCCGGATCAGCCGGCGTCGGGTGCTTATTTTAGGCGCTGGTGAACGAGCCTCCATTATTGAACGGCGGATGCGCCGCACTGTTGATCGGCGTAACTTTGAGATTGTTGGTTTTGTCCGGGTCGCAGGAGATAAAGAAGGTGCCCTGCAAAACGAGACCATCCTGGAACTGGATGTACAAGAAGAGCTGTTTCAGTTTGTGATGGAAAACGCCATCGATCAGATGGTTATCGCCTGTGATGAGCGGCGCAACATGTTGCCGGTTGAACATTTGTTCAAGTGTAAAACCCGTGGTATTGATGTGGTGGAGATCCTGGATTTTATTGAACAGGAAACCGGCCAAATTGCTGTCAACCTTATTTACCCAAGCTGGGTGATTTACTCCAATGGTTTTGCCAACAAAAAATGGCTGAAAACGAATCTGGATTACCGCCTGAACTTTTTGTTGGGCTTATTTGTACTGGCGTTAACCTGGCCCATTATGGTAGTGACAGCACTGCTTATTTATCTGGAAGATGGACGTCGCACCAAAGCTCCTATTTTTTACAAGCAAGTCCGCGTTGGTATTGATGGTAAGCCTTTTCATATTATCAAGTTTCGTAGCATGCGAACCGATGCCGAAGCAGGTGGCGCTAAGTGGGCTACCAAAGATGATGACCGGGTCACCCGGGTAGGCCGCGTGATTCGTAAGTACCGGATTGATGAACTGCCTCAACTCTTTAATGTATTTCGCGGCGAAATGGGCTTTGTTGGCCCACGCCCGGAGCGGCCCGAGTTTGTCTGTGAGCTGGAAAAAGATATTCCTTATTATGCTCAGCGCCATAATGTGAAACCAGGCCTCACCGGCTGGGCTCAACTGAAATATCCCTATGGCTCGACCACCGAAGATGCGCTGGAAAAACTTAAGTTTGATTTGTATTACATCAAACATCGCAGCTTACTGCTTGATTTGGTCATTCTGGTTCGCACCGTAGAGATTGTTCTGTTCGGTAAAGGCCGATAATAAGAAAACAAAAAATTAAGGCTTTATCTTTGAAAGTATTGCATATACTGGAGTACTCACGCCCCAACATTAGTGGGTACTCACTTCGTTCAGATGCCATTTTTAATTATCAGATTCAGGTGGATAGTGAATCTACGCAGCTATTTTTTGTAAAGTGACTGTTCACGTGAATACAAATCCCATATCCGTGGTCGCTATAACCAATCTGTACCCTGTGCCCTGGGCCCCGCACCGGGCCAGCTTCAATAAACAGCAATTCGAGCTGTTGGCAGAGCACGTCGCACTCAGGGTTTTGGTGTTAGTGCCATGGCGAGAGTGGTTAAAACATAAGCATGAATGCCAGGAAACAGAGCGACTAAGTTATGCGCCCTACTTCCAGCTACCAGGGTTTGGCCGCTCGCTCACTCCACGGTTTCAGCGCTTTGCCATTGGCCGAAAACAGCCATGGATAGATCGGGCCAAACCAACGCACTTGCTTGCCTCCTGGGCATTTCCGGATGCAGTGGCTTGCCTGATGTATGCCAAGAACCAAGCGATCCCGGTTGTGGTAAAAGCGCATGGTACCGATGTCAACGAACATACCCTGTATCCCAAGCGCCGTCAGCTGATGACAACCTGGTTAAGTCAGGCAAAAACTATTTTCTGTGCCAGCCAGGCGTTGCGTGACAAGTTAATTGCTATCGGGTTGAATGAGGATAAAGTCTGTACCAATTACAATGGTGTGAATGCCGACATTTTTTATCCGGATCCTGCCGGTATGCCTGATAAAAAAATCCTGTTTGTTGGTAACTTGCTTGCTTCAAAGGGCGTATTTGAGCTATTGGATGCCTTTCATCAGTTGCACAACGAAACAGATTGCAATCTGCACTTTATTGGTCAGGGCCCGGCAGCCGATGCACTGAAAGCGCAGATAGAGCAGCATGGCTTATCTGAGCGTGTCATCTTGCATGGTGCTTTGCCCATCCACGATGTGGCCAAGCAGGTTCGTACAGCCAGGCTGGTGGTCCTGCCAAGCTACCGGGAAGGTGTCCCTAATGTGTTACTGGAAGCCTGCGCCAGCGGCGTGCCCGTGGTGGCAACCACGGTTGGTGGGATCCCAGAAGTGGTGACTGAACAGACAGGCGTGTTGGTTGAACCCAAAAATAGGTTGGCGTTAGCGCACGCTATCAGCACAGCACTTGCCACATCATGGCAAAAAGATGTTATTGTACAGCATGCTGCGCAGTTTGATTGGCAACAGAACATTCGGAATTTTCTGGCCAGGATTTAACATGAAAACTTTTTGGCAGGACATTCGTCAGAAACAATCGTTTCTGCAACAGCAAGGCTACCAGGTATCCATGCTGCGTACCCTAATGAGTGATGGCAGCAGTGCCAACTTCCTCTACCGGCTGACTTCTGCATTGGTGCGTTACCGGTTAAGCCCCTTGGCTTTTATCACGCTGTGGTTGAATAAACTGCTCAACGGTTGCGTGTTGGGAGCCGGCTGTCAGTTTGGTACCGGACTGATACTGATGCATCCCAATGGGGTGGTCATCAACTCCAAAGTCCGCGGAGGAAATAATATCGTCATCGAAAGCGGTGTTGTGATTGGTGATGAAAAAGGCAAAGCGCCCACCCTGGGGCACGATGTTTTTATCGGTGCCGGAGCCAAGATTATAGGCGGGGTGCACGTTGGCAATGGTGTCAAAATTGGCGCCAATGCCGTGGTCGTCAAAGATCTGCCTGATCATGTCACTGCGGTTGGCATCCCGGCAAGAATCATTAAACAGGAAGAGCCGTCATGATGGAGGCACTGTTCTGGCTGGCGGCATTTTTGCTTGTCTACAGTTACTTTTTATATCCCGCACTGCTGAAATTATTCATCACCCCACAGGACCCAACTCAACAGCAGCCTGAACACTGGCCGAGTGTCGATGTGATCCTGTCTGCATATAACGAAGAAAGCTGCATCGCCGAGCGGCTTACTAATCTATTACAGCAAGACTACCCGGGCTTGCTAACAATCCGCGTTGCTTCTGATGGCAGTAGTGACAAAACAGGCGCCATCATTCAAAACTTTGATGATCCCAGAATTCAAGCCGATGTTCACCTTGAAAACAGAGGGAAAGTAGCCGTACTCAATGATCTGGTCGCCCAGTCGGAAGCCGATATACTGGTGTTTACCGACGCCAATACTTTCTTTGCCGAAGACGCCATCCGGCAATTAGTCAGTAGTTTCCAGCAGCAAATAGGGGCTGTTTGCGGCGAGCTTCATTTGCAAACAGAAGATGGCAATGCGAACTCGGATGGTCTTTACTGGCGTTATGAACAGTTTCTTAAAGAGAGTGAGTCTTCGTTAGGTGCCCTGCTCGGTGCCAATGGCGCTATTTATGCCATCCGACGTGCGCTCTATCAGCCCTTACCCGCCAATACCGTGGTCGATGACTTTTGCATCGTGATGAATATCAAACGTCAGGGTTACGATGTGGTCTACAATACAAAAGCCAAAGCATCCGAGGAGGTAGCGCCCTCGCTGCAGGATGAATATGGCCGCAGGGTTCGGATTGGACTGGGTAATTACCGGGCTTTTCGCCAACACCTCTGGGCCCTTTCGCCCATGAAAGGAGCTCTCAGCTGGTGTTATTGGTCGCATAAAGTGCTGCGTTGGTTTGGGCCTCACCTGATGCTGCTGGTGCTGCTGAGCAATCTGTTTTTGTTGGCTTCCCCTTGGTATCAAGTTACCTTACTGGCGCAACTGCTGTTCTACGGGCTGGCCTGGGTTGGTCAAACCAGGATCCGTCAAGGGCATCACACCCCTTCGTGGTTGGCAATCCTTAGTTTTTTTGTTTCAATGAATGTGGCTTTGGCTCATGGTTTCCTACGCTACTTGCAAGGCAACCAACAGGGGGCATGGAAGCGAACTGCACGCCATGGAGATGCGAAATAATGGTTATTATTAGTGTATTGGTTTTACTGCTTTTCTTTTTTACCCTGTTCGTTTTGGTGTTGCGTAAAAAGCATATGCACTTATGGCTGGGCAGCTACGTTCGGCAATGCCTTAGCCCAAAACCTGCACATCAGGGGCCAAAACACATTTTGTTTTGTTTCGTCGACCACTTTGAACCGCAGTGGAAAAATAAAGATTTAGCTCGCGAGCGTGCCAGAGTAGACCGCTGGTATCACGACTATCCGGCGATGGCCAGCCAGCATCAGGATGCGGATGGTCAGCCTCCGAAGCATACCTTCTTTTATCCGGAAGAAGAGTATCGCCACGAACACTTAGCAAAACTCTCTGATCTCTGCGCCCGTGGTTATGGTGAAATTGAAATTCACCTCCATCATGAGGATGATACCGCAGAGAACCTGTACAAAACCCTGACGGAGTTTGCCCAGGTCCTGCACCATGAACATGGCGCCCTGCCCCTGCACCCGGAAACAGGCCAAATTCAGTATGCTTTTATCCATGGCAACTGGGCGCTTGATAATTCCTTACCTGGTGGCAAACACTGTGGTGTGAACAATGAATTGAAGGTCTTAAAAGACTCAGGCTGTTATGTTGATATGACGCTGCCTTCAGCACCAAGCCCGGCCCAAACCCGCAAAATAAACAGCATTTATTACGCTACCGGCCGGGATGGCCAGTACAAATCGCATGATAGCGGTGTCGATGTAGAAGTAGGTAAAGCTGCCAGCGGTGACTTAATGATCCTGCAAGGCCCACTTGGCCTGAATTTCCGTTGGCGTACTCCAAGCGGCATGCCGCATATTGAAAACAGTGATGTCCGTAAAACCATGCCCCTGATCAAAACGCGCATTGATCAATGGGTCAACAGCAATATCCACGTTAAAGGCCGGCCAGAATGGGTATTTATTAAAGTGCATACCCATGGTGCTCAGGAAGGCGATATGGACACGCTGTTGGCAGAACCCCGCCATTTCCTGCACGATTATCTGGAAGATAAGTACAACGACGGCGAACATTATGTGCTGCATTATGTTTCAGCCCGTGAGATGTACAACATCGCCAAGGCAGCCGAAGCAGGAAAAAACGGCAACCCGAATGATTATCGGGATTATTTGTTGAAAAAGCCTCCTTTCAGGATGTTTGAGGAGTAATGGTTATGAAAGAGTTTGGCAAAAGGATTTGGCGACGCTTGCTAAGCCATACCAAGTTGTACAAGCTATTATGGTACTTTCTACCCAACGGGGTTTATGTTTTCAATTATCATCGAATTGGAAGTAAAGAAGAATGCATTTATGATCGGACGATTTTCTCATGCGATGCCAATACCTTCGATCAGCACATAAAAACAATAAAGTCGCATTTTACCATTATCAGTTGCCAGCAACTGGCACAATTACTGGCAACTCAGGAGCTAAGCTTTCAACAGCGCTATGCCGTGATCACCTTTGATGATGGGTATCAGGATAACTACACCATGGCTTTTCCTGTGTTAAAGAAACATCAGGTACCCGCTATTTTTTTCCTACCCGTTAACTTCATTGGCTCTGATTATATCCCCTGGTGGGATCAAATGGCCCATTTGTTACGTCAACACTCTGGCCAGGTCATCCATTTCCCAGGCAATCATGGTGAACAGTGGTTAGACCCTGCCGAGCTGGAGCAATCCATTCATCGTTATATCCATAAAGCCAAGCGATTGCCCAACCTATCTACCCGTGAGGTTTTGCAGTATTTGCAAAAAAATTACCCACTTCCTGCAGCCGCCTTGCATACAGAAACGTCCATTTTTATGGATTGGCAGCAGGCAAAAGACATGTTGCAACACGGCATGGAAATGGGTTCGCACACTATCCACCATCCGATTTTATCGGAAGTGGACGAAAACACGCAACGTTATGAAATTACTGAGTCCAAAAAACAACTGGAACAGCTCTTTGAACAAGAAGTCATAGCACTGGCCTACCCGACAGGACGTAAAAAGTGTTATAACGCTCTATCAGTCCAGCTTGCTCAGGAAGCCGGCTATCAGCTGGCATTTAGTAACGAGCCAGGGATTAACCGTAAAGCGGACTTTCCCCGCTTTGAGATTCATCGCTTTTCAGTCAGCCACCACGACATTAAAGCCAGTATTTTTTGCTAATCCGGCTTAATCATCTGCCATTGCTCCAATGGCTGAACGTTCCTGCCTTGGCCTCATCATAAAATCGAACTCAGTCAATTGTCTGCTGACTGTAGGCTGTTCTGCTCCAATTAGAATGCTGTAGTCGGAGCCCAAAGTGATTGGTCCGGAGACAGAGCTGTGGTCAGAATTGCTATGCAGCTGCCACCTGGCTAACGTAGCCGACTGAAATAGCCGAGAGTCTGGCCGGCCATCATGAAATGTTGCGGCCCCCATCGAAGTCGAGTAAAAGTTCTCCCCCATCACAGGCATCCCTTTTAAGGCACTCAAAGCCCCCACCTGTGCATCATGCATATGGCGGATACTAAGCACTGGATGATGGCCTTTGGTGTGAAATACATTACCAAAAATACGCACATCTTCTGCAGGTGGGCGCTTCCCATCACTGCGGCGTCCATGCAGCACATTGCCGAAGAACAAAGCCGCATGATAGGTTTGAGCCGCATTTAAAACGGTGTTATGCAAAATAGTGGTGTCTTTGGCAGCGTACACACCAATACCGGATGCCCCAGTACCATCCACAATATTGTTCTGAACCAGGGTATGCAAAGCTTCGAACATCTCAGGATTTGCATCAAGATCAAAAAAATCCGGGGAGGTATCAAAACCAACCAGGATCCCAGCAAAGCCAACATTTTTGATCAGGTTGCGCTGGATGAGACTATGCCGGGCACCTCCTTTGGCATAGACGCCAGTAGTTGCAATGCTATGGAAGTAGTTATCCTGCACCGTCATATAATGGGCGTTTACATTATCAATGCCCTCCGCATTGCTGGCATCGCGCTGCCCTGAATTAAAGATCTCGTTACGCTCGATAACGACCTGCTTTACCATGGGCTTCAGCTTTACCACATCTCTACCACTGCCATGCAAACGGTTTTGTGACAACAATACGTGTTGCACGCCCTGCCGTTCAGGGTTTCCTTGCGACCAGGCACTTTCCAGCGATACGGTGTAAAAATAGCCGCCGGAGATATCCAGCCCTATCACCCGTGTATGGTGAGCCCCCGCATCAATCCGCAGAGCAAAGAAAGTAGAGCGATCATCATGGGGGTTGATTACCCGGGCCTGGTGCAGTGATGCTGCACGCAAAGTGATGTGTGGGCGACGAATACGAAGGCTTTCATAATAATCACCCGGTGCGATGATAATCTCGTCATGTGGTCTGGCGACCACTAGTGCTTCATTAATACTGGCAAAAGGACGCTCCGGACTGCCATCTGCATTATCGGCGTTTACTTGGGCATCAACATGCAGAAAACGACCCTCGGCGTAATCAAAACTGACCCAGGCAGGCAAGTCAGCGCCTGCAGAGCGGGCAGAGCTCCAGGTTGCCATGGCAGGCGACACACTCAGTAGCAGTAATATCGCGATCAATAGCTGCTTCATCTTTACTCCTTGTCTGCCGGAGTTAACCTCCAGAACTGAACCGCCGCCTCCCAGCGAATAGCATCTGCCAGACCAAGCGACGCATTGACCTATCCAATAAACAACAAAACCCTAGCATAGCCGCTGCCAGAATGCAGGCAACAACCCAGATAATCAGCTCAGCCCAGCTTAAGGTACTACTTACTACCTCAAAAAAATGATTGAATAAAAGCATGCCTGCAAAGATCATCACTAAACGGAACATTAACCAAAGGCTATAGCCAATTGGTATGGCTAGTTTTTTTTCTGCAAGTATCGCAAAGGCCAGTGTATGTACCAAGGCAGAGCAAATAACACTTCCCCACACCATGCCTAGCAATCCATAAAAGTGGCCCAGCAGGGTAACAAGTAGGACAAAAACACAAGCCGCTATCATTTCCAGGGGAGCTATCAAAGCATGATCAGCTTTGGCCAAAAGGAACTGGGAAATGGGTACAGAAAGCGTCCGCAACAATCCGGCAAACACCATGACTAATAACAAGGTCTGTGATAGTGCAAATTCACTTCCAACCCATAACAGAATAAAAGCCGGGCCGCAAAGTAGAATCGGTAGTAACACAATCGCAGTAAACCAGGCATGCAGCTGCATATTTTTCTTCATCAGGTCAACGGACAGCTGACCTTGCTCCAATTTTCGGATCAAGTAAGGTTGCAGTACAGCGGTCACTGTCTGTACCAACATAGTGGCCTGCTTTAGCAGCCTGTCAGCGATGGCATAAAGACTGATTGCAACCAAGCCAAGTAAGTGACTGATCAGGATAAGGGGTGACTTTTCCTGGATCAGCCTGGCCAGTTCAATAAAAACAACATGTCTTGCATAACTAAATAAGTCCTGACAGTTGCGGCGAAATTGTATTGGCCAAGCCAAATGCAAGCCTGGTTGAATACGATGCGCCAACACAAACTTGGTAAGGTGCGCAAAACTATCGGCCAAAATGGTAACCACTACCAAAGCTAAAACACCATAGGGCTCCACCAATGCGACCATCAGGCCAGCTTTTATTAGCAATGCGGCAATAGAAACCTGCGAGTCCAAGTCAAAGCGCAACTGCCCGCTGAAAATACCGTGAATAGCATTGGCGGTAAAATCCAACACTACTTTCAAAGTGAATAGCAATAAAGCCGTCGCGGCTAACTGCTGATTGTGCCCAGTGATCCCAAGCAAGAATGGAAAAATTGCGAGCAAGCTTAATGCCACTAATGCAAGGAGACTTAGTAAGGCAAACAAGCACAACGCACTGGTGTAAAGCTGGTTTAAAGTTGCATTATCACGGCGCTCGATAGCCTGAGCCATCCGCCGTTGCACCGCATTGGCGAAGCCCAGCTCGAAAAAGGTGAGAAGCCCTATACCAGAAAGCAATAACAGCCATAAACCGTACGAGTCGGTACCAAGCTTTCGTATCAGCAAGGGTGTAACCAGCAACATCACCAAAGCAGCAAGCACAGACTCAAGGGCCCTGTAAGCAGAACTGCTTAGCAAACGACCCCTCATGCGCCCAAACACCGGTCGAATCGACCATGTATTGGCAACACTACAAGGATACCTTCAGGGTAAAGTACACCATAAACACCATCACCCAGGATGCCATACCACAATAAAATGCGACTTTATAACTCATCAGAGACTTCAACTCAGGTACATACTTAAATACCCGATAATGAGAGGCAATCGCCATGCCCATAAAAATAAATAACAACAGGATATAAGAGCGGCTTAAAAAGAATGCAGTTGCTAAGTAAGCGATCATAGAGAAGAATAGCGCGGTATTGATCTTGATCTCGTCAACAATTACAGCCCTATCAGGGTGGTTGGCAAAACGCTCTAAAGGAAGTTTAAATATTTTATAACCAATATAGACAGTTAATGCCAGCGCTCCTCCCCATAGGGTATAACCTAACGTACCTAATTCCGCTGCGACCAAAATAAATGAGTTATGCGCTGCCCGCCCATGCCAGTCAGTAAAGTTGTCTTTGCCAATGCCAAAGACAGGATTACTGAGCAAATAGTGAACACCATCGTACCATGCATATAAACGAGACCTTGCTGAAGCCTCACCGGAACTTAAGCCACCAAACTGTGAAATTAATGTAGCAAACACTGGTCCTAAAGCAATACCAGCTATAATAAGCCGCGTCCCGCCATAACGGAGTAACAAATAAAAACCAAACAATGCCGCAGTTCCAAGCACTGTGCCACGCGAACCAGTAATATAAACCCCGTAGAGAAAAGCTAAAAAAAGCAGTAAACAGGTAGTTTTTGGTAAAAATCCACCACGATGAAAAAAGTACGCGATAATGGGAATATTCATAACCAGCAGCATGCCCAAGTCATTTGGATCCTGGAATATACCAACATATACAATTCGGCGTAATTCATTTGCCACAGCTTGAGTCCCAGTCCAACCAAACGCATCATAGCTGGTTTGCTGCACCCATCCGTTGTGCACCATTAAAGATGATGCAATCAGGGATATAACCATTAGCTTTCTTTGCCTTGAGGCACTGCTAACAACAGTTGCAAAAAGAAACAGCGGAACAATTGAAGAGATAAGAATGTTCTTTGACTCGATGATTCCCTTTGTACCCCACCCATTTAGAAGCGCAGAAGTACTGATTATAGGTAACATGCACATTAAAAAAGTCTGTGGTGGAGACCATCTCAAAGGTCTTTGCAGCAATAGAGTAGTAAATAAGCAAAGCAGTGTGGTTACCATAATAATAGGAACACCAAAAAGAAATGGTAAAATTTCTTGCGGACGAATAAGGACTAAGCATGTGTATAATAGTAGGAAAAAGAAAGATAGGGCTGAGCCACTGCTCTCCGTCGAAACAGTCTGCACTTTTTTGTTTTGCTCATGGCCTGGCCCGGTCGCGGATATGAAACCCATTTTTTAATTCCTTTTTCCCTAATTCAGTTCTAATAACATCACTTCAGCAAATTACAAATTACCCACTCGAACTTCTGGGCCATCTTATCACGCGTGTAGCGCTGACGATCAATCATAACAACCTTGTGATGCTTTAACTTAAGAATTGCATCAGCAATGGATTGATAGTTACCGTATTCAGCACAAATAACATTAGGCTCATTATGCATCAGTTCGTAAGTGGCGCTTCCGGTATTCGTAATAAGTAAAATAGGCTTTTGCAGCGCTAAATACTCATAAACTTTGCCTGGAATTTGGTTTGTGAAAAGGTCGCCTTGTATTACTACCAGTGCAGCAGCAGCAGCAGAGATAGTGAGTACTTCATTAGATGGGATATAACTCGTAAATGTAACTCGCTCAGGATGGGTGAGACTTTCCAATAAAGTTTTAGTGGTTGAGTAGGGTTTATCACCTATAAACCGAAGCGTAATAGCCGAATCCATTGCATCTACAGCACGAATTAGCTCATTAATATCACGCCCCTCTTCATAGAATGACCCAGTATGGATGAGCTCAAAGCCCTCACTCGCAGGCGCTGCGATAGGAATTGAAGCAGCCATAGGATGGCACCCATTCTGAACAACGGTTATATCATGCTCACTAACAGCAAGCTTTTGACTAATGAGCTGCTTTGCCTGAGAGGTTGTAACAACATTATGCGCTGCAAGGTTTGCGTAATCATAAAATTGAGGTTGCTGTTTGTGTGACTCACTGTACAACCACCAAGGTGGATCACGATAATCAGCACACCATGGGACTGAAAACGTTTTAGCAACCGCATAAGCCACAGCATGATTCGACGTACATGGATAGCTTGATACCACTACATCAAACGGAGCTTGGCGATGCAATTGCTTGGCTTTGTGTATAGCAAAACGACGCCATAAAATGTAATTGTCGTCAAAGGAAATGAAAGGAAAAACTTGTTTTAATCGCCACTGCCATGTTTTGATTGTTGGAGACTGTAATCGCACCACCGACAAATTTGGGTGCTCGAACACCAGCGACGGATCTGATATGGCATAGTGATTTTCTGAGGCGGTTAACACGGTAACCCGATAGCCTTTATCAATAAGATATCGAGCTAATGCGGAAACCCGCCCCACACCTCCCCCACCGCAAGGAGGAAATTCAGCTGCAATCATTAGAACATTATTTTCCATGCAATCAATCTATTTCCATGAGAGTTATGATATTATACCGTCATTTTAAAACTGATCACAGAGATTAAGCTTGTTAATACAATTTAGAGTACAACGCAAGCCTCTAAGTTACAGTCAAATTAGAATATGCCTGAAAAAGCGTGGTCACCTTCAAATGGAAGTGCTTTTTAAGATGGAATTTTAAAATGTCAGACCTTGACAAAATTAACGATCAAATAGATTCAAATATTCAGGGGAAGTTGTTCAGCGGATCCTTTCTGATGATGCTTACAAGATTCGGCGTAAAATCAATTGGCCTTGTCAGCATAATAATTTTAGCAAGACTGTTAGCTCCTGAAGACTTTGGCTTAATTGCCATGGCAACGGCTGTATACGGATTTATAGAATTATTCAGTTCTTTTGGGCTTAATACAGTATTGATACAAAGAAAATCGACTAGTAATGATGATTACAACACGGCCTGGACTTTCAAATTACTATTTGGAATAATAACTGCAGTTCTACTGGTGTTAATCGCACCCTATGCAGCATTTTACTTTGATGATCCAAGGTTAAAAAATCTCATATACTTAATTTCAATAACCGCTTTATTCAATGGCTTTAGCAATGTAGGAATAATCAACTTTCAAAAGGACCTAAATTTCAGGAAAGAAATGAAATTCCAAATTATTCCAAAGTTCATTAATTTCTTTGTAATAATCTCACTCGCATTTACCCTGCGTAATTACTGGGCGTTGGCTATCGGAATCGTTTTTGGTAGTTTCATTTCTTTCATAGCCAGCTATCTAATGCACCCTTACCGGGCAAGACTGAGCTTAAAGTCGGCTAGAAGCTTAATGAGCTTTTCTAAGTGGCTGATAGTAAACAATGCTCTTACTTATGCAGGTGATAAGTTAATAAGCCTTGTAATTGGAAGAATGCTTGGTGCTTCTTCAGTTGGTTTTTACTCAATGACTAACGAAATAGCATCTATACCTACAGTAGAAATTGCTGCACCAATTAATAAAGCATCTTTCCCTGTTTACAGTAAACTCCAAGACAATGACGCACAACTCAGAAATGCCTATTTAAACACCATATCTCTATCAAGCAGCATCACAATGCCTGCGGCGGTTGGCATTGCGCTAATTGCACCTTACTTAATAGCGGTTGCTCTGGGTGACACTTGGATGGAGGCAGTATTTTTGATGCAAATACTCGCTTTAACAAGTTTTTTTTCAAGCTTATATAGCAATATTAATTACATTTACACTGCAGTAGGTAGACCAAAAGTTTGCTTCTTTTTTGGTGTGGTAAAAATTATTTCCATATATACTTTAATATATTTTCTTACGCCAATGTATGGTGTTGAAGGCATTGGTTTTTCGCTGTTTATTACATCTATACTAATGTTTGCTTGCTCACAGTTAACACTTAAACGCTCTATTGGTTTATCGATAAATAGCTTAGGTTTAGCTATTCTTCGTCCAACACTTTCTACTATTATTATGTGCATTGCCATTTCACTTTTTTTATCCGAGGTAAATCTCTCAAACCTCGCCAAACTAATTATTGCTATAGCTATCGGTGTGATAGCTTACTCTTTAACATCTATTATTGTATGGAAACTTCAAGGCAAACCAATTGGCATTGAACACAAGATACTCTCAGTGTCAAAATCTCTATGGGCAAAATACAGATGAATTGTTTACCCGTTAAAATTTCTGTGCACCATCTAAAAACAACCAATAAAATTTATTTACTCAATCGTTTTATTGTTAATTATGTGCTTTAAAGTGAAGCTGTTATATGTTTAAAGTACGAGTTTAATGAGACGGGAGATTTATTTTTAAGAGCTGTAAATGCGACAACTGACAATTTACCGGAGAGAATAGCAAGTTTTTACATGGTATAATTCCTGCTGGTATGTATATCATGCCATACTTGCTAATTCCTGGCATTGCGCGGTATAAGTAGTTTTGGCTATACACTTGCTGCCATTCCCCCGTCGGACTTCGGTACCACAATGCTGCTTGTTCAGGAGTATCCTGTAGTCTGCCTGGTTCAAAGGTTGTTGCTAGTATTGCACCACCATTATCTAATTGACTAATAGCATAAGCTGGATTGCCTATGACACAGCGAAGTGTTCTGCTATTGCTGGCAAAATCCCAGCGCCAGATATGGTTAATTTCGTCTGCAGCTGCATCTTTTCCAGCATCCATCCCCCACTCCATTCCAGTTTCATCAAATAAAATTCCAATCGCACGCCAACTCTGATCACCGCCGGCAAATTTATGTACTGTGGAAAAACCATCATCGGTGTAATAAAAAGCCGACTCTTCATTGTTATCGCCTGTAGTGAGCCATAAACGCTTACGGTAAGCATCATAAATAATTGCATGGATATGCTTAATTTCCTGTCGACTAAACTGCCAACAAACTTTCACTTCGCATGTTACTGTGTCGATACCAATCACTCTGATGTCTCGGCTGTGGTTATTAAGGTATTCACCAAAGTAGACAAGATTATTAACGGGATCGACAGCAAGGCCATTCCTCAAGGGAGGAGCTAAACGCTCCAATTCAGCGCCAAGTGGCTTTGCAATCCCGCTGTGACTGCCTGCATGCGGTTTATAAAGATAAATCCGATCATAAACGATGACTATCGTACCGTCTGGAGTTTCTGTTAGGTTGCCAATCCCTGGTGCGGGTTCGAAACGTCGATAAAGACGCGCAATTTTATCCTTCAGCCAACCAAAGATACCTTTTTTCTTAGGAGGTAACTGGCAAATTTTAACAAAACTATTGGTATCATAGCGAAAACGAAACACACTATGATCACTTGAACACAAGCAATATTCCGGAGTGCTGTAATGCACAACCATATTTGAATGCAGTAACTGAGCGTTTAACGGCATAATCACTCCTTTGGTGTTTAAGACGAATTCGTTTGCGTAGGATTTTGCCTTACCAATTGACCTCGGCAGTTTGAAACTATGCCAGACTCGCTCCTGTAGCTGTTTTGACATATCATAACCGACCAAACTACATCCTGCGGAAAGACTATACCAAAAAAGAGACACAGGTTCAGCATCACATTCAGAAGGAGCTTGAGCCATTTGTGATTGAATCTTTATCTAAATTCTGTGTACTATAAACCTCGTATTCTCACAGTTCAAACAATTAAGCCGTGGCTATTGTGATGCAAAGCAAATTTGCAAAAAGAGTACTCACAGTTTTTTTACTTTGAAACATGCCTCTATTATGAGTGGATTTTTATTAACGCCATGATGAACTATATAAAGCGAAAATTAAAAATAATACTGAAGAATTACCAGCGCGCGAAGTCAGCTAAATATCTGAAAGAACAAGCACCACACATCAGCCAGCAAAAACTTGAGCAACAGCTGCTGTCACTTGGTGTCGCTCAAGGGGACACCATTTTTCTGCACTCTTCATTAAAAAGTTTAGGTTATGTCACAGGAGGGCCAGCAGCAGTCATTGCAGCACTCCAAAACGCCGTGGGGATCCAAGGCAATATCTTACTACCTGCATATTATTTACCTGGTGGCACCATCGAAAACACCTGCAAATTGTCAGATTATTGCTTTGATTTGCGCATACACGGTACGAATATGGGGCGTCTCCCAGAAACATTTCTTGCCACAAAAGGAGTTATGCGTAGCTTGCATCCAACGCATTCTGTTGCAGCTTGGGGCAAAGATGCAAAATTCCTGACCGAAGCTCATCATAAAGCTACGTCAGTTTTTGGTAAAGGGTCACCTTGGCAAAGATTTTCAGCACTTCCAAAGGCTAAAGTACTTGGTCTTGGTATCAGTATGGGACCTGTTACTTTTTATCATTTGCTTGAAGATACATTAGGCGACAAATTTCCATTATCCGTCTGGCAACAAGAGCACCTTCTGCGTTGCGTAGACAGTGAAGGAAAAGTATGGAAAGTACCAGTTCGTCCTTATGACAAAGTACTGACTGCGCAACGTATTGATCATCCCTCGCGAACTGACTTGCGAGATTTTATAAAAGCAGAACTATCCAAGCATGGTCAGTTAAAGCAAGGGCAAGTCGGTGCCGGGCAAAGTTGGTTAATTAATTCCCAAGACTTTTACCAACATCTGGAAAAGCTTGCAAATGAGGGTATAACGATTTACTCCACACCTGAACAACTTAGAAACAGACCTTTAGTTAGCTGAACATTTTATGAGGATAACTATAATGGTCGCCGAAGTTGCACATCATAACTGGCTATAAATTAAAAGCTTAGACTACCTAACAAACCGGATTTACTAAACCAGATACTGCCCACCATTGATGGAAATGGTCGATCCGGTTATAAAGCCTGCATCTACAGATACAAGAAATAAAACGCAGCGTGCTATCTCTTCTGGTTGCGCCAGCCGGCCAGCCGGAATATTAGGCAAAATTTTTGTGTTGACAACTTCCTGCGACATGGATTTGACCATATCGGTCTCAACATAACCTGGGCATAAGACGTTAACAGTAATGCCTTTACTAGCATTTTCTAATGCCAGCGCTTTAGTAAACCCGATATCACCTGCTTTAGCTGCGCTGTAATTAGTTTGACCGAGCTGCCCTTTCTGGCCATTGATTGACGAAATATTGATAATCCGTCCGAATCCCCGTGCACGCATCCCCTCAATGACCGGCCGGCACATATTAAATAACGAGTTTAAATTGGTATTTATTACCGCGTGCCATTGCTCTGGGGTCATTTTGTGAAACATGGTGTCACGGGTAATACCGGCGTTATTAACCAACACTTCGACTTCACCCAACTGAGCCATCACTTGGTTCAGGCCACGTTGACAAGCGTTGAAATCTGTTACATCCCATTTATATGCCTTAATGCCCGTCTCGTAGCTAAATTGTCTAGCCGCACAATCATTACTGGCATAAACAGCTGCAACGGTATAACCTTGTTGTTGCAGTGCAATAGACACTGCCTTACCAATCCCTCGGGTCCCACCCGTTACCACCGCAACTTTTGTCATACTTACCTCCTTAATTATGAACAATTAACAGACATTTACAGTTACCATCAATGACCAGATTTAATGTGTCTCTATTTAGACACTTGGTGTAACTAACTGTCAATAATAAAAATACTACACGTGTTATAAACGTGGTTTAAATGCCCATTCTGTTAAACTGTCAAGTACTAACTACCAAATCTTCCAGCGCTGATGCTATTTAGAGCAGCCATAACCGACATATTATACGAGGTTAATGAGTGTCTATGATGTTAGAGGAAGCCCAATGGGGGCAACTACAACTAACTGCGAGGGGGCTCGCTTGGTTTAGCATTGCTTTAATGTTACTTTACTGCCATTAATGGATACATACCAGTATCTCCTAACGGATAGCCTATGCTTAAGATCACTGCCATTCAGGATCAGAACCATTTGCTGAAAGACCTCGAACGGCACTTAAGTCTTTTCGATGCTCAGATTAGTATACCAGTGTGTAACCAATTCTCTTGGGTTAAAAACTGGACCGATCACTACCTTCAAGAACACGATAAATTGTTCATCTGCATTCATAAAGCGCAGAAGAAAACGGTCGCTTATTACAGTCTTTACCTTAAGAAAGTATCGTTCGGCTATGAGCTTCGGTTTATTGGGTCTGGTGAGCCTGAACATACTGAAGTTTCTAGCGAGTTCCAAGATTTTGTTATCCAACCAGAGTACCTTCAACAGTCATTAGCCCTTTTTACTGAGCAAGTAAAGCAACTATCAAACTGCTACCGTATAAGTTTTGATAAAACACTCATAACCTCATACTGTTACCAATGGCTAAAAACATCTCAAAATGGTGGATGGCGGGTGAATGTGATAAACGCAGGTAACCGCTATCTATTAGCATTAGCTAACAGCGAAGAAGTGCAAATTCGCCAGCTTGTCCAGTCAGGACTGCGCCGACATGCCCGTCGATTTATTGATAATGAAAATGTCATTACTCAGTATTGCAATCAACAAGAACTTCTTGTTGATTTTTTTAGTGATCTAATACACTTACACTCAAAGCACTGGCAAAAACGGAGCAAACCTGGTGCCTTTTCCAGTCAGCAATTTCGGGATTTTCATTATAACTTTGCCAAAACTATGCTGCGTGATAACAAGCTCCTACTCTTTAAGCTGGTGCATCAAAAAAAAACAATTGCTGTTTATTATGGATTTTACCATCAGGCTACTCTGTACTATTACCAAAGCGGTATTAGCGAGGCAAGTCCGCTTTCCAACACAGGTATTGCTATGCACTTAGTCGCCATGAGACATGCCCGTGAGCATGGTGCAACCTATTATGATTTGATGGCAGGCAGTTTGAATTCCTACAAAGCAAATTACGTACATCCGGGCCAGTCTGTGCTCTCAATTTCAAGTACTCACCCCATCCTATTCGCAGCTTTGTTTGTTAAGCGGCTATTTCGCAAAGCTTTTAAGATGTTGAAGTGGAAAAGTAAATGGTGAAGCTTCCACGCTACTAACCGCGTTTGCATTGTTCGCTATTAAATTGTTTGTTAGAATTTAAGCCTGCAATTGTGCATAGTTTGAGATGGATCTTATGTATGCCTAACCCTCATCAACCAAGCCACTACCGTCATGATATTGATGGTCTTCGTGCTATAGCTGTTCTTCTGGTTGTGTTTTGCCATATGGAACTGCCATTCTTTAGTGGCGGCTACATCGGTGTGGATGTTTTTTTTGTCATATCCGGATTTTTGATCACCAAAATTATTTATCGTGAATTGCAAGAAGGGTCCTTTACCTTCAGGCACTTCTATATCCGCCGTATCAAGCGCCTGTTACCCGCTCTGGTCGTTTTATTGGCTTTTTGTGCTGTAGCCTTTGCGGCCACTTTATCACCACATGATCTGGAAAAGTTCACAGCCAGCATGGTTTGGGTTTCATTATTTGCAGGAAACTTTTATTTTTGGATCCATCACGGTGGCTATTTTAGCGAGAATGCTAAGGAAGCTCCGCTTCTGCATACATGGTCACTTGCTATAGAAGAGCAGTTTTACTTTATCTGGCCAATTGCCTTACTACTCTTGATTCGGCTGTTACCACTGCGTGTGCTCCCTTGGTTGTTGCTAATTGCGCTGGCTGTTTTAACCTATGCATCAGAGCTGGCATTAAACTATTCAATGGGAGCATCCTACTACCTGCTACCAACACGTTTTTTCGAATTGATGATAGGTGCTGTGTTAGCAGTATGGTGGAATAAGCTGCCAATGCCCGGCAAATACTTCAGCTTGGTGGTTTCGATTGCAGCGCTGGCATCCATTGCTTTTTTTGCTGTAACGCTGGATGCACAAAGCAGATTTCCGGGTTTTAATGCCTTTTATGTCTGTGTAGCAACGGCAGCACTGCTTTACTGTGGCCAACAAGTACACAACCCGATTGCCAGGCTGCTCTCATTACGCCCAATGGTTTTTATCGGCTTGATCTCATATTCTTTGTATTTATGGCATTGGCCGCTACTGGTATGGCTAAATTATCGCGGCATTGAGCTCAGTGTCATTGGGCTTGTAGTTACCTTTCTCACGATGCTGCTGGCGGCCTGGCTGTCCTGGCGTTTTGTTGAGCAACCATTCCGTAAAAACACTTTCTCTTTAAAACGATTAACTTTGACGTGGTTTGCCGCCCCTGTGGCGACCTTGCTGATGGTGAGTTATGTCACACAGCATTATCAGGGCTTTCCTGCCCGTTTTGACTATCAAACCGTTGAAATTGAAAAAGCACTGAACAGTTTTTCTAACGTAATTCGTGGTGAGTGCCATTCATCGTTTCGACAACGGCATCAACAACCTACCACGGACTGTCAGTTGGGTGATTCGGATGCAAAAAAGACCGGCTTTTTATTTGGAGACTCACATGCCAACCATTTTACCGGCTTTCTGGATAATGTTGGTAAAGCTGCGGGTATTCGAATCACAGACTACACCATGGATCAGTGCCCGCCAATTTTTGGGTTAAGCTGGGGAAGTAGCTCTTACAGAGCGCAAGGCTGCAAACAACGCAACCAACAAGCACAAAAATTTATTAAATATCAGAATCCTGATTATGTATTTTTAGCTGCCAGTTGGCCACATTATCGTTCACGCTTTGTATTCAGAGATGGTGTTCATTTATTAAGTGCCGAAGAAATTGAGCAGGAAGTTTATGAAAAAAAACGTGAAACCATGCTTTTCATTACCGGTTTCAATGCAAAACCCGTCATCATTAAAGATATTGCTTACGCAGGTAGTCACGATCCCAAGTGCACCCTTAAAAACACCATGTTTTCAACAGAGAGGAATTGTCTTTTAAATCACAATCATAATACTATGATGATAAACATCATAGAACGGTTAGCTAGCGAATTTGAAGACCTCTATGTCATTGATGCTAAGCAATTCTATTGTGATGGTATTTATTGCCAGGCTGAACTGGAAGGGATTCCGCTGTACCGCGATAATGACCACCTAAACCATGTAGCTTCGAAGCTGCTGGGAACCCTTTATCTGAGTTCAGGTGCGTGGATTTCCCCTTCCCCCTAATTAACCGACACTAAGATTACAAACGATAACTATATCAGTGATAATTGCTTACATTCAGCAGCCGCTGATCACAAAATTTATCATCTCTAATATAACCTCTGGAGAACAGAGAAACAACGGCTTGAAAAATATTACGGGGTGAACCGCTGTTAAACGCATACCATCTGTCACACGTCTATATTTCATAACGGTCCAAAGGAGTGTTGAACATTCGTAGTGATTTATTGGTTAGCTAACAGGCAATCCATAGCTTTTCTCAAAATAGCGTATGTTCGACTAGCATCATCAGTGTCAACATAACAACGAAGCTCCGGTGCATTTCCAGAAGGTCGTAAATGAATAATATCGCCTGAAGCTAACTCTAATCTCAAGCCATCAGTCGTATCAAGTTTCTCAACTTCACTCGAAAGAGCAAGCTGTTTAACAAATGAGGAAGGATCTTCCATCACTGTTTGAATAAAGCTGTGACTTGACGCTGCGGATACATCTTGCAGGCGGTCACTGGCAGTAAATCGCTTGGGTAAACCAAGAACTAGTGTTGAAATGGTCTGATTTTTTGCAGCAGCGAAAACAGCTAAGGCTGGTAATAAAGCATCTCGAGTTGGCAATCCCAGCAATGATTGTCCAGCATAGCTGATGCTTGAACCTAAGAGAAAGCCACCATTGGCTTCGAAACCCGCGTAACTGGCTTCATTGTCAAGTTTAGAAAAGGCCTCAATAACATAAGGTGAACCAATTTTTGTACGAACAACCTTAGCAAAAAATCCGCTCAGTTCAATAGCTGTACTGCTACTGACCGGCACAGCAAGCGCAGAAATACCTAACTCTCTCGCAGTCAGAATACCTAAAGTGTCTCCACGTAACCAATTACCTTTCTCATCTGCAACTAATGGCCTGTCCCCATCACCATCGGTGGTAAAAATGGCATCAAACTCAAATTGCTCAGACCATTGTCGAGCTTTTAGCTGATCACTTTCACTGACAGCTTCTGTATCAATGGGCACAAAGTGTGTCGTTCTTTCCAATCTTAAAACATCGGCTCCCAAAGCTTCGAAAACTTTATAATACAGATCTCGCCCGGCACTGGAGTGCTCGTAGATGCCTATGCGTTTCCCTTGAAGTAAATCCGAAGGAAAGACAGATAAATAACGCTGCATATAAAGCTCTTCGGCTTCTGTAGATTGTTCTTCAAATTCAGGATTGAAATTCAGTAAAGCTTCACTAACACTTACGATTGCTTGCTCATCTTTCTTGCTAATTTCTCCGTCAGGGCGATAGAATTTAAGGCCATTTCTATCAAAAGGTATATGACTACCAGTCACCATAATGGCTGGTACTTTATCGTTCAACGCTTTAAACGCTAAAGCCGGGGTTGGTAACACGCCGTAATAGTCTACCTTTAATCCCATCACCTTTAATAAACCCATGCATGCTGCTGCAATTTTTTGGCTGCTTGGGCGGTTGTCAATTCCAATAGCAACTTTGCTGAACGCAAAATCTTGCTGCATACAGCGAATAAAACTTTGAGTGAACGCAGCGCAAACATCATCTGAAAAATCGCTAACAAGCCCTCTTGCACCACTAGTGCCAAAAGCTATAGGGCTCTCTGCCAGAATTTCATTAATAGGTTTGAACATGATTAATTTCTACCATAACGATCGGCAAAACGAACAATATCATCTTCCCCTAAATAAGAACCAGACTGAACTTCTATCAGCTCGAGAGGGATCTTCCCGGGATTCTCCAGTGCATGTACAACACCAACGGGGATATAAATTGACTGATTTTCGGTAAGTAACTTTTCATCAGTACCAAGGGTAACTTTGGCAGTCCCTGTGACAACGATCCAATGCTCCGCACGATGATGGTGCATTTGTATAGAAAGCTTTTCTCCTGGCTTTACAGTGATGCGCTTGACCTGATAACGTTGACCATGATCGATTGAGTCGTATTTACCCCATGGACGATAAACTTCCCGATGGACTCGATATTCCGAGCGGCTAGCATCCTTCAACTCTTTAACGATACTCTTCACTTCCTGAACATGATCTTTAGCGGCTACTAAAATAGCATCTTTCGTTTGTACAACAACAGCATCATTTAAACCAACGGTTGCCACTAAACAAGTTTCAGCGAAGACGTAATTATTATGGCTATCTACAGCAATCACATCGCCTTTGAAAACATTTCCTTCAGCGTTTTTTTCACTGATACTCCATAAAGATGACCAAGCACCTACATCACTCCATTTCGCTTCCAAGGGAACAACAACTGCTGCACTTGTTTTTTCCATTACCGCATAATCTATTGATTCTGATGGACAAGTTTGAAAAACTTCATCATTGATACGCATAAAATCCAGATCGACGTTTAGACCTACCATTGCCTGAACACATACCTCATGAATATCAGGCCGATGTTTTTTTAATTCGGCTAAATAGACACTGGCCTTGAACATGAACATGCCGCTGTTCCAGTAATATTCACCTGATGCTAAGTAGTCCGTTGCAGTCTCAATGTCTGGCTTTTCTACAAATTCAGCTACTTGGTAAGCATCTCTTATCGCAGTACCCCGACGTATGTAACCGTATCCAGTTTCAGCTGCTGTAGGTACAATACCAAAAGTTGTCAATTGATTTGCCTCAGCCAGAGTAGAGGCTTTCGTGATGGCCTTCTGAAAGCTAGGAATATCTCCGATGATATGATCGGCCGCAAGTACCAGAAGTAATGGATCAACTCCTTTTTCCAGTGCCGTCAGTGCTGCAAGTGCGATGGCTGGTGCCGTATTTCGGCCTACCGGCTCTAGAATAATATTCCTGTCCAACATTTGAATTTGACGTAACTGCTCAGCAGCAATAAACCTATGCTCTTCATTGCAGATAATTAAGGGCTTTAACGTATCCACCCCTGATAAACGCTTGAGCGTTTCTTGCAGCATGGTTTGCTCACCATCGAGTTGAAGGAATTGCTTGGGCATCAAATCACGAGATAAAGGCCACAAGCGACTGCCGACTCCTCCGGCTAAAATTACTGGTAATATCATCCTAAACCCTCAGCTCAATATTCTAGACAGTTATCCATACTCTCAAAATGACCATGGTAGAACAATCCCATGCGACAAGTTATCGGTTACCAGCAGATGCCTTCGTAACCTTCATTTTTAATAGCATTTTCACTTATCCTAACCAGGTCAATGACTAATCTGTCTTTAGATGCATTTTCAGCCACTTGCGAAAATTTCTTGTCGCCATTCCCTATCACCAGAACCTCACTGTGAGCAATCACTTCATCAATGGACGAGCACATAAGTTTAGAGATATGCGGAATTTGGTTCAAAATATAATCTTTGTTAGCACCGATGATAGAAGCCAGATTTACATTTTCATCAAATATTTTAAGGTCATACCCTTTGCCAAGTAGCCTTTCTATCACTTCTACTACAGGACTTTCCCGCAGATCATCGGTACCCGCTTTAAAGCTAAACCCTAAAACACCTATCTTACGTTTGTTTTTGTCGGTAATTAGCTTAATGCCATTTTCAATTTGTTGTTTATTGGATTGAAGTATTGAAGTAAGGACCGGTAAATTTAAATCCAGACTAGCAGCTTTGTAGTTAAGTGCCCTTACATCTTTTGGCAAGCAAGACCCACCGAAAGCAAACCCTGGCTTCATGTAATATGAGGAGATATTCAACTTTGTATCCTGGCAAAAAATATTCATTACATCATGACTATCAACCCCGACTTTTTTTGCAATATTGCCGATTTCGTTGGCAAACGCTACTTTCAAAGCATGCCAAACGTTATCTGTGTATTTTACCATCTCAGCTGTAGCAAGATCGGTGCTTATTTTAGGGCCAGGCAAATTCGCATAGAGTTCAAGGACTGCGTTAGCAGTAAGCTCATCAGATGCACCGACAACAGTTTTTGGCGGATTGTAAAAATCATATACTGCCGTACTTTCCCTCAAAAACTCGGGATTAATACAAACACCAAAGTCTTTGCCTGCTGTTAATCCTGATGATTCCTCAAGGACAGGCAACACAATATCAGCCATTGTTCCAGGCAACATTGTAGAACGCATGACTACAATATGACGCGATTTTTTTCTGGAAATAGCCTGACCAATTTCCTCACAGACACGGCGTACATATTTTAAATCCAGGCTGCCATTCGTTTGACTTGGGGTTCCAACACAAACAATTGAAATATCAGTTTGCTCGACAGCAAGACCAGAATCATTGGTAGCTGATAAGCTATTGTTACTTACCGCTGCAGCAATGATTTCTCCGATATCCTTCTCAATGATAGGACTTATCCCTTTATTGACAAGATTAACTTTTGATAGCTCAGGATCAACGCCAATAATGGTATGGCCTTCTTTTGCCAAGCAACCAGCAGAAACAGCACCTACATAGCCAAGTCCAAAAATACTAATTTTCAATTTGCGTTCCTCACTATTGCTTAACTTGATTGATCATAGCAACGAAGTCTTTCGTTACAGTCTTCCAGCTGAAATTATTACTCACAAAATTTTGTGCACATTTGGCCATTTCGTCTGAATATTTAACATCAACTAGAGCTTCAACTACTTTTTCTGCAAATGCTTCACTATCATCAGCAATGGCTATATGCTCGCCATCCACAACAGGCAAGCCTTCAGCTCCAATCGTTGTTGAAACAACGGGCAGACCAGCAGCCATGGTTTCAAATATCTTTATCCTGGTTCCGCCGCCTATTCTTAATGGGACAACGGAAACAGATGCTTTAGCCAAAAAAGGCCTAACGTCATCAACGGTTCCAGTCACATGAATAGATTTATCTTTTTCATTGAGCTGTTTAATTTTATCTGGTGGATTTCGTCCTAAAATTGTTAACGTAACATCTGGTATTTTTTTCTTAATTAATGGATAGGTTTTCCTGACAAAATTTTCAATACCATCAATATTTGGCATCCAATCCATCGATCCAAGAAAAACAATGTTGTTCTTGTTAGGGTTACGTTCATACATCGAGAAGAACTGTGTATCTACACCGGTCTCTACAAAACCGAGTACATTTTTTAATTTGAACTCATTTATAAAAACATCATTGTCAAACTTACTTACAGCAATTACACCATCAAACCACTGACAAGCATTTTTCTCAAAGCTCAGAAAACGTTGCCATTGAGATTTGAAATATGAGCGAGCAACAAAGTTTGAGGCATTATTAAAATGACGCTCCCAAATGTAGCTTTCCACGTTATGTTGGAAAACGATATATTTTGCTCCTGGCTTTTTTTCTAAACTTAGAAGATTGTCTGAAAGTGATAAAAAGTCACTGATAATGACATCAAAATCATAATTATTGATCACTGTCTCCAGTGACTTCGTGATTTCATTAGATGTGTATTTATCAATAACGAAAGGGCGATTTGAAAATATGCAATTTATTATGGCGTCAACACATAACTTAATTTTGTTTTTCTTGTTGTCTTTCCAGCGAGCAAAAACCTGATGATCAGAGTAGTCAGACATATTTCCAAGAGGCATTAACGAATCAGATTTAAGAGTAAAGTATGTTATATCAAAGAACTCCTTTAATTCTTTCAACATATTGTATGTTCGTATCTTGCCACCTGTATTTAGCGGGTAAAGCTCATCAGCCTTAATCCATAACAATTTTTTCTTTGCATTCATCCATGACACCTGATAATTTTAAGTCAAAATAAGTAAAATGCGCTTTTACATGACCACAGTCCAAGTCTAGCTTTTTTTACGTTTGGTGACAATCAGAGCACGGTACCCTAATCTATATAGATCTACCAAACGTGTACATTTGATCTGGTGAACTAACTTCGGTAAATAGTAAGGTAGCTGCTTACACAACGCTCTTGCTCGAACATTAAGTCAAAGCGCCTATTTCCAGCAAGCGCTAAATCGCGCCATCTAGCATCAGTTAAAACATAAGTTAGACACTGAGCTAACTCCTGAACTTTGGGATAATGGTATAGTAACCCACTTCTTCCATGCTCAATAATTTCTTCATTGCCACCCACTTTTGTTGCAATCACTAAGCACCCAGCAGAAAGCGCCTCCAACATCACCAACGACAAACCCTCTGTCTCTGAAGTCACTACCAGCACATCAATGCTTTGATAAATTCGCGACTTATCCATTTCCAAACCATGGAAAGTAATTCCCATATCCTGTTGCAAAGATTCAGCTTGATGACGGCAATCATCCAACAATGGGCCATCTCCAAAAAAGTGCAACTCAAAACCTTGCCTCTGTTTTGGGCTGAGTCGATGCAGAGCTTGGATCAGTAGCTTCTGTGCTTTCAATGGCACAAAGCGTCCCACTTGCCCTAATCGGATCACACCACGGTCTGTCGCTTTCACAACCGGATCCAACCGAACTGGTCGAATCCCGTTATAAATTAAGGTGCTTTTTTCTTGAAAAACGGGATAAGCTTGCAAAAAGTCTTGTCTGGCAATCTCTGCAATAAATACAATTTTACTGAGCCGGATTGAAGCGAGCCGATAAATCAGCCGCCATTTACCAGAACGATGTATGACCGTGTTATGCCGGGTGTAATACAGCCTGCAGCCGGAGAGAAATAAAGTAGAAACCAGGAGGGAGGCAACGCAATGGCTGCTGTGAATATGCACAGCATCATAGCGCCTTACCAATCGCCTTAACTGCACAAGCTGTTGAAGCCGCCCTGCCTGGCTTAGATGATGGACGGTTATATCATGCTTGCCACAGTGCTGACAGAGCGCATCATCTGCTCTGCCAAAACTGAGGATTTCAGCCTGAATACCGGACTGCTGATTCATAGCCGCTGTGATATCGACTACAAACTGCTCTGCCCCCCCCATATTCAGACTGCTGACGACGTGCAGGATTTTCATCGATAACTCACATCCTTGTGATCAAGGTTTGCAGTTCTAAGCCTGCAAACGAAATTCCTGCAGAATTTTCGGCATGGTAAGCTCCAATGGAATGGGCTCTGCCACTTTTTGGTGGTTGCGCCCTTGTTGCGACACCCAAAACACACCATGTGGATGATGCATGCCACTCTTTAGGCTATCCGCCAGGTAAAACACCTGATGAAAGGACAAGCTGCGACCATCTACTTCAAAGGTGGCTTGCTCTGGTACCTGGGTATAAATACGACACCCTCCAAACACATCATGCCCCTCCAGACGCAATGAGAACAGCGGATCGCCGTTAAACTTTATAGCCTGCAACCTTTCAAAGGTTATTTTGGCTGACGCTTCATCACCACAAAGTAGATGGAATTGGTGTGACATCACCGGGCTTACTTTTTGTACGCCAGTCAAACCGAACACTACCGGTATTTTATGTATATCATGTGGCCGGTAGAAACGCTTGCCGCCCTCCTCGTCTTTCAAAGTATAGGGTTGCTGGCTAAGGGCTGAAGATAAAATAACCACCGTGTCTTTGTCTGCCAGCTTGAGTACCTCACCTATCAGCGCATCGTGATTTTTGTAGGCATAAAGCACTGCCCCGCCGTATTTTTTTATCTCTGCATCGGAGGGTTTAAGTGGAAATTTCTCCGGCTCCATGTAACGCCAGAACTTGTGCTGAAAATGCGCGGTACTGTTGGAGAAGAAGGTAGCAAAGTGTGGTTTTTGCTGCTGATACACGTGTTTAAACACATCGAACTGCAACCAGTCGAGCACCGTGGCTTTTTTCCAGCGGTCTTCGGCCTTGGTTAGTTGCTTCCAAAGCATGCCGGCCAACTTTTTGCTGGTTGTAAAGCTCAGACCATGGCGCAGCATAAACCACAGAAAGCGCGCATAATCCCCAGCAGATAACTTAAAGTTGGTATTGCTGTGCTCCTGCACATTGGCCCGCACAAACTGATAAAAAGGTTGCAGGCTATCTGGCGATGCCATCACATCAATGCTCCAGGGATCAGGCAGCGCAGTGATCTTGTCGTCGTTGGCATCCCATTTGGTATTCATACTGCCGCATAACCAACTGGTTTTGTTGTGCTTGGCCAGCACATCCCAAATAGAGTCATGCTGTAGATTTTGTGCTTGCCCTAAGCGAAACACCTGATGTTTTTCATAAGGCAGGCCAGTATGCAGTGTTACCCATTGGATCCATGGCTCCAAATATTCCACCTCACATTTAGCATCGGTCACATAGACATCGGCGCTTTGGTGCAACTTAGAAAAGTTCGGCAGCTCGCCAGCCTGCATAAAGCGGTCGAGCAATTGAGGGCAAAGTTCATTGAATTCAAGAAGAATTACGCGCTTACTATCATCCATAATAGATTCCTGCTGCTTTCAGTCAATAAGGGGCCAACTATTGATGTATTTTACACCAATCAGCCCCGGATGCACCCTCTTAGCTCGATTAAATTAGGTTTCTTTGCGCTGGCTCAAACCCAGTCAAGACCGAGTGAAGCAAGACAATAACTCCGAACTCCGCTAGACTAAAGGGACTAAGCTCGTTATTAAAGAACATGGGTATCAGGCATGACTAAGCTATCTCTTCTGGCCGCACTTTGTATAGCAGGGCTTTTCCTTGCGGCCTGTGGCGGAAATAATGACGCCCCACCACCAAGCAGCATTGTTATCCCCCCTGTAGATGGAGGCGATGACGATGACGATGACGATGATGGTGATGGTGATGGTGACCACGACAATGACGATGGCAGTGAAGACGATAACAACGATGATGGTTCTGCTGACAACAGCGACCCTTCCGAACCGCCCGTCTATTGGGCTCATGCAGAAACGACGCTCTTTTTGCTACCCAACCGTATTGAACAATTAAGAAGACAACTTGAGGAAGATGATAGTGCATTTCTTGCAATGCGCAGCTGGTTGAATACCTACCTTGGCCGTACCCCTTATAATTCGGGCGAATATGCGAAAGCTTATGCACTGGGATATCATCTTACTGGCGATGAAGACTATCTTGAGCAAGGCAAAAGGCTTTTATGGCAAGGTTATTTTTCAGACCCAGATGTTGGATGGCGCAGCTTCACAAACCGTAATGGCTTCAGAACCGGTGGCAACCGAATTGCAATTTCTTATGCCTGGCTTCGGTTTGCTTTCAATCAGGAAGAGCGTTCTGTCGCAGAGCAGCATATAGCCACCTGGACAGAGCATTGGCTGGATTACACCAATCACCAAAACGATTTTCATGGATATCGGTTCACAGACACAGATAAGACTGCCGCTATTGCAGAAAATCTGACGCTGTTTGGCTATATCTTGCAACAAAATGAAAGCTATCAAGAGCTTGCTGAACTTAGCCTCTCTGTCGCTGATACCATGCTTCAGCGCTTTGTAGTGGACTATTACATGCATGATATTATGGCTGGAGGCGTGTGGGCTGAAGGGTCCGACTACAGCCCTCGCACTCAGTTGCATTGGATGCGAGTATTTTTGATTAACCGAGATCTACGTGATTTGCCATTCCCTTCAGAATATGCTGAGCACGCCGCTGCAGCCCTGATCCAGCACACCTTACCAGGTTCTACGGGCGTTTATCAGTTCGGTTCGGTGGAGCAAGGGCGCGACTATCGGCCCGTTTTTCATGATGGACGATACCAATTTGCTTTGTACCTAACAGAGTTACTTCAGGGGTCTGAAGTCAGGCCACAGTTGCAGAGCTGGCTAGAGAACCAACTTGAAACCGCAGGTCATTTACAGGTGTCCTTGCATCCAGGGATTGAAAGAGTACTCTTTTACCAGCAACCATCCAAGCCAGCAGCACCAACTAGCCTCTCCAAGCTTCATTTTGCTCCAGGAGTTGGCTTAATCTCTGCCAGAAGCAGTTGGGAAGCCGATGCAACCAGCTTGTATTTTATCACCCGCCGCAGCAGAGTAGACCACGAGCATTCCGATGCGTTGAATATTGATGTAGCTCACCGTGGAGTGTGGATAACCAAACAAGTCACTGGCTATAGTGCCGCTGGAGCACGTAGTGATGCTCATAATACACTACTTATTGAGAATGCAACCCTGGAAGGTTCTGCAAACCCAACAGGAAGAGCTCTTGGCAATGGCTTTTATCGAACTATATTTCAAGATGGGTCTATTACCCTAATCTCGGCTGAAGCAACTGATATTTATAATATGTCAGGCTACTTTGCGACAACTTATGCTGAGCTTGTAACTCGCCAGGTTGCTCTGATTGGGGAGCAAACTTTGGCTATTTTTGACAATGTGCGGACGCTGCCTAATCAAATTCGGGACTTGCAGCAATATAAGCCTGAATTAGGGCTGCAACGGGGGGATGAATACATTCGCCAGGTCACAGTGAACCAACTTTTTCAGGGCGAACCGGTAGAGCATGAGTTTGCTGTTCAGGGCTTCCGCATACAAACCAATGAGATGATTGGTTATTATCAAGTTGCCTGGCCAGAACAAGCCAATATTCGCAAAGTGGATGGAAGGGAGTTCTGGGCCAACGAGACCCAGCATTCAGTGCCGGATAATCAGCGCAAATGGCGGCTAAAAATAAGTCCGGCTCAACCACAAGTTCATACCGAGGTACTGACCTATTTTGAGTTTGAGGGGGCAACTGGTAAAGCGCCGTTAATTTATAACAATGTTGAAAGTAATGACCAGCTGGAGCTAAACACCGGGTTCCAACCGCAAGAAAAGTTCATCATGAACATTGAAAATGGAACTCTCAATTCCGATCATTGGTTTGGAGCTGGCTTTATCCGAGAAAGTACTTTAGTGCTGTTTAGCCGCTTCCCTGATCAACCTAAAGAAAGCTTCCTGCAATTAAGCATACCGGAAAATGTTGCTATTCAATCCTTGTATATCCTGGGCTGGCAACCAGAGGCTCGTGTGCATGTTGATGTGGCGCAGCAAGGAAGGTTGATAGAGCTCACGCCTACGAATAACTCCGGTAACAACACGCATCAGGCAACTGAAGATGGGTTAGTTGTCATAAAATTATGAGTTACAGTGTGAACGGCTGCCACTTTCACAGTGATTGATTTGAGTGAAAGATGTGCAGCCGCTAAAGTAAGTGATAGCTGTTTTAACGGCTTAATGCCAAATACCACGGCATGGCCTGCTCAAGGCCGTGTTGCACTTTGTATTCTGGTTGATAACCCAGCATTGTATGTGCTTTGCTAATATCAGCCTGGGAATGGCGTACATCACCAGCCCTGAAATCCCGGTACACCGGTGCTTTGCTGTAGCCCACCCCATGTTGTAGTAAACTTTGCTGAATCGCGCTAAACAACTGATTCAAACTGGTGCGGTCACCAACGGCCACGTTGAAGACTTCACTGCGCTCTAGCTGGGTCACTGCCGCCAGAATGTTGGCCTGCACCGCATTGGCAATGAAGCAAAAATCGCGGCTGGTTTCACCATCGCCATTAATCGCCACATCATCACCGGCGATCATGGCTGCCGTCCACTTCGGGATCACCGCAGCATAAGCCCCGTTCGGATCCTGTCTTGGGCCAAACACATTAAAATAACGCAGACCGGTGCAATGAAATTGATAAGTGCGGGAAAATACATCGGCATACAGTTCATTGACGTACTTGGTGACTGCATAAGGAGACAATGGCTTGCCGATGTTGTCTTCTACTTTGGGCAGTGCCGGATGATCGCCATAAGTCGAGCTGGACGCGGCATAGACAAAGCTTTGCACCCCGGCATCCCGGGCCGCAATCAGCATGTTTAAAAAGCCGGTAATATTGGCGGCGTTGGTGCGAGCCGGATCTTCAATCGAGCGAGGAACAGAGCCAAGCGCCGCCTGATGCAACACGTAATCCACACCTTCACAGGCTTGCTGGCAATGCTCTGGCTGGCAAATATCACCTTCAATAAACTGAAAACGCTGCCACTGCTCTGGCGTGACCAGCGCCTTTACCTGATCCAGATTGCGCTGATAGCCGGTCGCGAAGTTATCCAGGCCCACCACGAACTGATCATGCCGCAGCAACACTTCCAATAAATTGGAACCAATAAAGCCGGCACAGCCTGTAATCAGCCAGCGTTTTGGTGCTTGTTGTAAACGTTCCAGTTTTTCCTGATACATACTCATGGTTCTCATCCTTGGGTTAAAAACGCAGTTCTACCTTGGCTGGGTCCAGCACGTATTTCAGGTCGTACAACACATGGTTGTCTTTGGCAAAGCCCAGGATCTGCTCAGTTCCCATGTCTTTAAATGCCTGGTGAGCAACCGCCAGGATCACCGCATCATAGGCTGAGTGCTGTGGTGTGGTACAAAGTTCCAGGCCGTACTCATGCCGTGCATCCTCGGCGGATACCCAGGGATCGTACACATCGGCCTGCATGCCATAATCCTGCAGTTCATGCACCACATCAATCACCTTGGTATTACGGATGTCCGGGCAGTTTTCTTTGAATGTCAGTCCCAGCACCAGCACCCGGGCACCCTGCACCTGAATGCGCTTTTTCAGCATGGTTTTGACCAGTGACGACACTACAAACTTGGGCATACCATCGTTAATGCGCCGGCCAGCCAGGATCACTTCCGGATGATAACCAATCGACTGTGCTTTGTGCGTCAGGTAATACGGGTCCACGCCGATGCAGTGCCCACCGACCAGGCCTGGCCGGAATGGCAAGAAGTTCCACTTGGTGCCGGCAGCCAGGAGTACTTCCTCGGTATCAATGTTCAACTTACTAAAAATGACTGCCAGCTCATTTACCAGAGCGATATTTAGATCACGCTGAGTGTTCTCGATCACTTTTGCCGCCTCGGCGACTTTGATGCTGCTGGCCTTGTAGGTGCCGGCTGTAATGATGCTGGCGTAGACCTGGTCGATAAAATCAGCGACCTCGGGTGTGGAACCCGAGGTTACTTTTTTGATGCTGGTCACCCGGTGTTCTTTGTCACCCGGATTAATCCGCTCCGGGCTGTAGCCAGCAAAAAAATCCTGATTAAAGCGCAGCCCAGAAATACGTTCAATCACCGGCAGGCAGTCTTCTTCGGTCGCACCGGGATAAACGGTCGACTCATACACCACGATGTCACCGGCTTTGATCACTGAGCCCAGTGTTTCCGACGCTTTAATCAAAGGGGTTAAGTCCGGCTGACGATGACGGTCAATCGGTGTAGGAACTGTCACAATAAAGAAGTTGGCTTGTGCTAATGCCGCCGGATCGCAGCTGAAGCTCAGATGCTCAGCTTCAGCCAACTCCGCTTTTTCCACTTCTAAGGTATGATCAATGCCCTGCTGCAGGGCTTCAATCCGTTTCGGCTGGATATCAAAACCCAGGGTCGTGAATTTTTTGCCAAATTCAACGGCCAGTGGTAAGCCAACATAGCCAAGGCCAATGACGGCAATTTTCAGGTTTGCAAGTGAGAATCCGTGGTTCATAGTTCGTCCTGATGCTGCAAAAATTACTGACCTGGGTGGATACCGCCCACCTGATGTTGCTGCAAGATTGCTTCAACAATACGCTGGCAGGCTTTGCCATCACCATACGGGTTGTGAGCAACACTCATTTGTTGATACCAGTGTGCATCATCCATTAAACGCGATACCTCACGGACAATAGTGTCTGTATTGGTACCAACCAACACGACGGTTCCCGCTGTTACGGCTTCCGGCCGCTCCGTGGTATCACGCATCACCAGTACTGGCTTACCCAGGGAGGGCGCTTCTTCCTGAATACCGCCAGAGTCTGTTAACACCAGATAGGATTGACGCATCAGATACACAAATGGCAGGTAATCCTGTGGCTCTATCAGATGCACATTGCTTTGCCCACCCAGTAAACGAAACACTGGCTCACGTACATTCGGGTTTAAGTGCACCGGGTAAACAAAGTCGCAATCCGGATAGCGATTTGCCAACAGGTTCAGCGCGGCACAAATATTTTCAAACCCGGAGCCAAAGCTCTCACGGCGATGACCGGTAATCAGCACCATCCGCTTGTGCGCCCCCCCCCAAGGCAACTGTTTTGCCATCTCGGTAAAGTCTTGCGGGGAATGTTCAAACTTAGCCACGACAGATAACAAGGCATCGATCACGGTATTGCCAGTGACCCAAATGCCGGCAGGGTCTTTCCCTTCTGCCACTAAGTTTTTTTGTGCCGTCTCGGTGGGAGCAAAATGCAGTTTAGTGATCACCCCGGTTAGTTGGCGATTCGCTTCTTCCGGCCAGGGACTATAAAGATTGCCCGTACGAAGTCCGGCTTCGACATGACCAACCGCTACTTTTTCATAATAACAAGCAAGTGCTGTGGCAAAGGTGGTACTGGTATCCCCATGCACCAATACCAGGTCTGGTTTGAACTCGCGAAGTACTGCTTTAATGCGCTCCAGAATATGAATGGTGACATCAAACAAATCCTGGCCGGGTTTCATGATATTGAGATCGTAATCAGGCTCTATGTCAAACAAAGCCAACACCTGGTCCAGCATTTCCCGGTGCTGCCCGGTCACACAGACTTTATTTTCAATGCCTGCAGCGCCATTCAGTGCATTGACCAAAGGTGCCATTTTGATGGCTTCCGGGCGGGTTCCGAACACGGTAAGGGTTTTCAACATCAATTCAGCTTCCTTGTTGGTAAAGACCAGACCTGCTATGGTCACATCCATGATTTCAAACTTATTTGGTATAGCTTACCAAAGTCTTCCGAGAGTGCCTATAGGCTTATTCGTGCAAAGATAATTTGCATAGGTAAAAGCATGCTGGCAACTGACAAAAGGAAACAGTAAGAGATGGTTGTTGGCTTCTACTACATACTCAGCATCCTCTATTGGGCCTTCTTGTATCTTCCATTGCCACTAGCGATGCAGCCTATTATTACCCTGGTTGATTATTCCCCACGCTGGCTGGTGTTTCTGCCTTGTATCTTGCTCTTTCTGCCATGGTTTAGGCCGAAGCACTGGCTCATTTTGCTCATGATTTCTGTGCTGAATGTAGTATTGGTTTTGGATCTGCACTTGAACGTCTGGCAGAAACAGCCCGCCGAACGCACGCTGTACCGCTTTGCAACATTCAATGCTGGTTCAGGCATGGCTAAGCCGGCAGATATTCTGAGATGGTACCAACAAGAGCAATTAGATGCGTTGCTATTGCAAGAGAGCTCACCGGGTACGCTGCGGCAACACCTACCCGATGGGTTGTATCTGGACTGCCATGGCCAACTCTGTTTGCTAACTCAGCATCAGCTTGTAGCGGTAAGGCAGTTGGATAGACGCCCTTTGGACGGCTACGGCTATTATGCAACGCATTATGAGCTTGCTGTAGCAGGAACCACCTTTCAAGTTGTTAATTTGCACCTGAATACTCCAAGACATGGTATTGATCTGTTGGCGGCACCGCGCAGCAATTATCAGCGCTTTATACGATTTCATAGAGACAAAAGCATTGAAAGCATGATCGCCAGTCAGCTCGTCCAGGAGGATACCAGGAAAGTGATCATCGGCGGTGATTTTAATTTAACCCAACAAAGTCGTATTTACAGAGAACATTGGAAGCATTGGCCTAACAGCTTTCGGCTTGCGGGTATAGGCTTAGGTCACACTAAATACAGTCGTTTCCTAAGGGCCCGTATTGATCACCTGTTAGTAAGCGATGATTTAGCGGTTATATCCAGCCAGACTCACCCAGCCATGGGTAGCGATCACAAACCTTTGATTGTTGAAATCGCCATTAAATAACAACTAGGATGAGGGATTATTCTGCATTAAGAAGCCGATAAACGGGAAGCTCAATCAAAGCCTGATTAATGTGCTTTAGCATTAATTGGTATTGTTCAGATTCGACTGTATCAAAGTTATCCCTGAATGCATCGTAATAAAGGCCTTCGGGTAAGGTTGAAAAGTCAGGGAGTAAATCGATGTCATTTAATCCGTTATCAACGATGATTTGTTGTAAAGCGCGAGCCGATTTTTCTGATTGAAGCGCGATCTCAGCAAAACGAACACCAGCCATGTCTGCCAGCAAATCGACAAAACTAAAGCCACTGCCACCAGGGTTTGCATCCAGCAGTTCTTTCATTTCACCGGCTAAAAACCCAATGTTTTTATTGGTCAGGGTTTTTATGACCGCGGAATAAACAAAGTGTTGTTGCAAATCAAGCCGGCCAGCTAAAGTTACTCGAGGCGGTGAGCTAGCATAGTGGCTGTTTTGCCGAACATCACCCAGCAATAATTCAAGTTTTGAGGTGCCAAAGAAAACACCCAGTGCCAGCAGAGCCGCCTGATTTTCTGCTACGGCCGAACCTTGGTGCTGCGAACGATAGGCTGCTTCGGTAAAGAGTACCTGCAAATAATCCGACAAAACCAGGCTATCTGCTTTGTGTTGTGCCAACAGTTGATAGTAATGTTGAATATGTTTTGGATCGCCATACGGTTGCCACTGATCGCGAAGCCTGACAACCTGATCAGGCTGAAATTGCTCCGGCAGCTGATACCGTACCCACAATTCGTCTTGCTGAAAGGACACTTCCTGAATTGCAGCTAATAACTGTGTGGCACCTTCGGGTGGCAGGTATCGGTTGCCAATCCACTCAGCCATTTTTAACGTCAGAGCCCCAGATACTCGTAACTGACCTACCCGCACCTCATGCACAGCCAGCCCTTTTTTGGAAGGCAACAACAACACCGAGACATTCAGGTACAGTTTATCCTGCACCAGTGGCACACTGGCCGCAGCCAGCAGCTGTTGATTGCCAATATTCACACGCCCATGTACCGTTGGGTACAAGCGTCTGGCTATCGCAATTAAAGCATTGGCTTCATCTGCAGTAATCGTGAGCTCGGTGTTGTTGTAAGCCCGGTGCATACGCAGGGCAAGCTGCTCCGCGCTCTGTGCCGTTCCCGGTGTCACCGTGTAGCTACTGACTACCAGAGGCTTGGTTTGCAAAGCGAGTACTAAGAGTATGAATACAGCAATCAGCACCAGCAGAAAAAACCAACCAAAGAGTTTGAGACACTTCTTCAAATAGATGCTCCAGGCATTCAATACGTCCATATATTTATCTTTGACACACCAGGGTGCTGATTGCGACGGCAAAACACTGTGGTTGCTGAGCGCTTTCGCAGGGTTATCATTGACCTTTGACAGGCGATAGTTTAGCCTAATCCAACGCTGTTATTAAAGGATTAATACCGTGGTTCAGAAGGAGAATAACCCCAGTGCACCCATCCGGTTAGGCACCTTACTCCCTATAGCGGGTATCTTTCTACTTTTTTTCCTGGCGAACCCCTCCATCATTGCGGATTTACGCTCTTACAGTTTTGATGATGGGACTTACTCGCATGCCTATCTACTGCCCTTCGTGATGGTTTTTCTGTACTGGCGAGCCTGGAAGCAACAACAGTTAGTGCTTGAATGGCGCCCGCTGTTATTTTTGCTTTTTGCAGCGAGCTTACTGTGCTTTTTGATTCTACAGCTCGCTCAGCAGAACATACTAAGCCGGCTACTCTTACCCTTAGTGGTGATCTTCGCTTTAATTAGCATTTACCGGCCAAATGCCAGCGTGATAGTACCGGCCAGCTTATTATGGTTCATTACGCCCATCTGGATGGCACTGAATGGTGTCCTGCAGAAAATATCCGTGGTCACTGTTACTGAAATCATGCGCTGGACGCATGTGCCAACTTTTGTTGAAGGAAATTTTGTCTATATTCCAGCAGGAACCTTTGAAATAGCGGATGGCTGCAGTGGTTTGCGGTACTTTATTGTATCACTTGCCCTTAGTGTGATTTTTTCATTTTTAAACTTAAAACGCCTGCGCAGCATTCTGATTTTCTTCACACTGGCCATTGTTGGCTCGCTGGTCACCAACTGGATTCGCATTGTGCTGCTGATCCTGATTGGTGACTACACCGAGATGCAAAGCTCATTAATGGAAGACCACAATACCTTTGGCTGGTATTTGTATGTGCCTTTTATTGCACTGCTGTTTTATTTTGGCAGCTTCTTAGATCGTGATAAAGCGCTGACACCTGCAGCAGAGCCAGCGGCTAAAACCCCATTCAAACCAATTTATATTGCAGCTGTTTTTCTCCCTTTGCTGATAGTTTCTACCCTGACGGTGAATATCATAACTCCGGGCACCCCCATCTACCCGATAGCAGCGATTGATGTGACGGCGGAGCCACAAAGCCGTGCCTTTACCACCATAAGCCCTCGCCTGTTTGCGGTTGATGAGTTTCATCAACGTCTGCATCGGGAAGGTGAGCATGAGGTATGGATGCAGCACTACATATTTTATGGCTTTGAAGACTCTCGTCGCTCAAATTATTATCTGAATCACATGGTACCGGAGGGTTGGTACCAACAAAGCTTTGAGTCGACGGGCGATGCTGCCTGGATCCGGGTTCGATCGCCATCAGGTGAGTATGGCCTTGTGTACTATTGGCATCAAATCGGTCAGCACAGGTCCGTTTCCGGTGTCAAAATGCGGATGTACCGTTTGCTGCAAGCACTCAGACTGAACCAGCAAACCGAGTTATACTGGTTCTTTATGTATTGCCAGAGTGATGTCTGCAGCGCTGAGCAAGATATACTGTTACAAGCATCTAAGTCATAGATTTGCATAAATTGTATCGAACAGCATTATTTTAAAGGAGTTGTGTCATGCAGGTAGTATCAAAAGTGGCAGTTATCGGCTTGGGGTATATTGGTCTCCCTACCGCTGCTGTCATTGCTTCACGGGGAGTTCAGGTCCACGGAGTGGATATTTCCCAACATGCTGTTGATACCATTAATCAGGGTAAAATTCATATCGTTGAACCCGATCTCGATATGCTGGTTCAGGCCGCTGTTTCTACCGGAAAGCTTCGCGCGGATACCAAGCCAGAGGCAGCAGATGTTTTTATGATTGCCGTCCCTACCCCGTTTAAAGACGATAAAAAACCTGACTTGAGTTACATTGAAGCTGCTGTGCAAAGCATTGCGCCTTATATCGAGAAAGGCAACTTAATCATTCTTGAGTCTACATCGCCCGTTGGTACCACTGAAAAAATTTCCCATTGGTTGGCGAAGCTTCGACCTGACCTCACCATGCCACACCAAAATGCTGATCAATCGGATGTTGCGATTGCGCATTGCCCGGAGCGCGTGCTTCCTGGGCGTGTGCTACAAGAGTTGGTGAGCAATGACCGCATTATTGGTGGTATCAGCACACGATGTGCACAACAAGCTATGGCGCTTTATCAGTTATTTGTCCGGGGTGAGTGCTTACTGACAGACGCCCGTACTGCGGAGATGGCAAAGCTGACAGAAAACTCGTTCCGTGATGTCAACATCGCCTTTGCCAATGAACTGTCAATGATCTGTGATCAGCTAAAAATTAACGTGTGGGACTTAATTCAACTGGCAAACCGTCACCCGCGGGTGAATATTTTAAGCCCTGGGCCTGGAGTGGGTGGACACTGCATTGCGGTGGATCCATGGTTCATTGTCGACTCCGCGCCCGAACACGCGAAGATGATCCGGCTGGCGCGCGAAGTCAATGATGCCAAACCCCACTATGTGATGGATCGGGTGAAAAAAGCGGCCGATGAATTTAAGAAACCCGTCATTGCTTGCCTGGGGCTTGCATTTAAAGCGGACATTGATGACTTGCGTGAGAGCCCGGCACTGGATATTGCAAAAGAGCTCACTGAGCAGCAAGTGGGTGAGGTTTTGTGGGTAGAACCCAACATACATGCATTGCCAAAACAATACCAAGCTTATAGCTCCCAGCTGGTTAGCTTGCAGGAAGCTTTAGAGCGCGCCCACATTCTGGTGGTGTTGGTCGATCACAAACAATTTAAATCGTTAAAACCCGGTGATGTCGCAGCAAAAGTTGTGATTGACACCCGAGGCCTATTTGGCTGATTACCTCCCTAAGGAGAGACAAAGATGAAAAGAACACGGTTGGTTTCAAGTCTTGCTTTGCTGGCACTGCTAACAGCCTGTAGCAAGAAAGACAGTGCTGAACACTACCAGGACGCGCAAAACTACATTGCAAGTCAGCAGTACAGTGCGGCTATCATAGAGCTTCGCTCTGCCATACAGCAAGAACCTGAAGACTATCGCTTTCGTGTAGCGCTCGGGCTAGCCCTTAAAAAAAGTGGGGATATTGCCTCGGCAGAGCGTGAGTTAGAGCGGGCTTTGCGGTATGGTGCGCCTGAAGAAGACATTGCCTTGCTGCTGGTGTTAACTCACTACCTGGTGGGTAATCATGCCGCTGCAATCGCTGCTTTTAGTGACTCAGACAGCCTGAGCCAGCGAACCCGTGAGTTGGTGGATAGTTACCGCGCGCTATCAGAAATTGAATTAGGGGACACACCCGCAGGTCTGTTGCACTTCGAGAAGCTAGCCGCATCGAGCTATGCAGACATTGCCGCATTTGCTAACGCGCACCTGAAGTTGGCTTCGCAAGAAACCCCAGAGGCTCTCAGCTATTTAAGTAGCATAGCAACAGACAGCGAGTTGCATGCTGAGGCTTTGCATTTGCAAGGAAAAATTCAGCTTGCGCAAGAAAACATCCCTGATGCCATAGTGAACCTGAAAAGTTACGTTGAGCAGGCGCCCAGCATGCATCTGGCCCGCTTGCTGCTGGCTCAGGCCTATGTGCGTGACGGTCAATTGGATGAGTCTGAAAATCACCTGAATCAGTTGCTTCGTCTGTTCCCTGATCAGCCGATGGCAAACTATTTAAAGTCTCTGGTGCGATTTCAAAAAGATGACTTCGAAGGTGCAAAAGAACACAGTGAAAAAGCCATTCGTCATGGTTTAGTCGGCTCAAGAGCCCGTGTGATTGCGGCTGTGTCATCGGTACGGCTTGGACTGGAGTCACAGGCGTTGAGGCATCTTGAGCCTATACGCGACCAACTGCATCAGGTGCCTGATGCGCAACGCTTGTATATCTTACTGCAACTGCGGGCCGGAGAAACCGAAGAAGCACGAAAAACTCTCGCCAGCATGCCGGAAAGTGAGCAGAACCTTCAGCTTGTAGCAAGCACTGCCGCTGAATTGGTGCGTCGTGGTTCCATGGGCACGGCAGAAGACTTACTCAGCCAGTACGAGCGGCAAGCTCCTATGGATGCCACCGGCTTAACCACCATTGGTACCATTCGACTGGGCATTGATAGCCAGCGCGAAGCGGGTATCCGCGACCTTGAGCGTGCATTGGACCTGGACCCCAGCATCAACCAAACCCGGCTGGTTCTGGCAGTGACGTACCTGCAACAAGGTGAGTTTGAGAAGGCCTCGGAACTCGCCAATCAATGGATTGAAGATCCGGAAATGCAGGTCGCAGGCTATAACCTGCAAGCCTACGCACATTTCTTACAGCAACGTTTTGACGATGCCATGCAATTGACCAATCAAGCTTTACAAGTCAAACCTCTGAACCCATTTTCATCGCTTTTACAGGCTATGGTGCATGTTCAGAAGCAGGATCTTGCGGCAGCGAACCAGCAGCTAAAAACCATGCTCGACCAGCATCCTCAATATCTTGCCGGCCTCGAGCAGTACTATGCAGTGGGCAAAGCACGGCAAGATACTGCGGATGCCGCAAGGCGTATTGATCAGTTATTCCGGCAAAATGAACAAATCTACCCTGCCCGCCTACTCCGTGCCAGGGTTGCTCATGATCAGCAAAACTTTCAACAAGTGGTGGATTTGCTAAGCGACATCAATCCGCAGAACCAATCCACCCCTGTGGTCCATCATTTATTGCTGATAGAGTCATTGCAACGATTAGGTCGGCTACCCGCTGCCGTTCAGGCAGCAGAGCGCTGGCATCGTCAGCAGCCTCAGAATGTCCAGGCAGGCTATACCTACGCCAATGCATTAACCCTGAACAATGAGCGTGACGCCGCGTTAGAACTCATCAATCGCTTGCTGGTGAGCCATCCGGCGCATCCTCGCCTGATTGTTGCTCAAATTACCTTACTTAGCCAGCTACAGCGTCTTGATCAAGCGGTGGCCGTGATCAACAACCTGCCTGCTGAAATGGCCAATACTCCGGAACTGCAGTTTTTAAAAGGCAGATTGGAGTTAATCCGTGGTAACTCATCACAGTCATTGCAGGCATTTCAAAACAGTTATGCCGAGGTTCCAAGCCATGAAACAGCGATGTTTATTGCTGTAAACCTGGCAAACTCATTCTCGGATCAGCGTGCGAAGAACTTTGTACAACGGCATATGGAGCAGCATGGCTCCAGTCACAACCTGGATACTTACTATGCGACTTTAATGCTCAAAACAGATGCCGAACAGGCGATGCAAATGTATCACACCTTACTGGAGCAAGAGCCAAACAATGTGGTCGCCTTGAACAACTATGCATGGTTGCTCACTGAGCAAGGCCAGGCAGCCGCTGCCAAGCAATATGCAGAACGGGCCATGGAGTTAGTACCCAACCATCCTGATATCATTGATACTTACGGCAAGGTGTTGTTAAAGCTAGACCAGCCTCAACAAGCCTTAAAGCAGTTCGAGCACTCGCTTAGCCTGCGTCCTAATCATGTGGAAGTGATGTTAAATTATGCTGAGGCACTTACTAAAACCAATCAGGCTGCTAAAGCCAGAGAAGTGTTGGCTAAAATTATCAGTGATGATCCTGCAGTGCTGGAACGACAATCAAGGCTGCAAAGGCAGTTACCCTAAATAGTTTTTAGCAGCTGTAAAAGCTCACTCACAAAAAATGCCTGTCCGTAAAACGGACAGGCATTTTTTTATTGGTCAGGCTGCCGTCTGAATGCGGTTAAGCAATCTCAAGTGCCAGAGGCTCACCGATACTTAACTCATTAGCCATTAACTGGTAAACGGTATCAAAAAATGGCTTGAATAAAGGCTTGATGTTGCTGATCAAGTCTTCTTTGTAAAGGATAAAAGGTTGGCGTATGCCGTGATAATCCATCAAAATGCCAGCAGGCTGAAAATAAATCCCCGCCCGGTTTAAGTGTTTCATCAGACGCGGCTCCATCATTGCCAGCAGAGCAGGGATATCTGAGCGCAGATGAAAGTAGGCGGCTAAAGCAAAGTACAAACAGATGGCAATGTGAGAGAAGCTTTTTAACTCGTCCTGAGTGAACTCGTAAGCTTGGTGATCCAGATAAACCTGATGGTCCAGTGTAATACGCCGACGAAACTCTGCCCGGATCGCAATACGGGACACCTCTGAATAATCGCCCCGACGTAAGCCTAAAGCTGTAATGATGTTTTCATCCAAAGCCTTGCTGCAAAACAACTCGGAAGGTAACGATTGTTTGTGGCCAAACTCATCAAATGGCAAAACACAACGGGCAGTGCCCGCAGCTAAGCCTGTTCGGCGATGGCGAATGAGAAAGTGGTGAGAGTGCCCATCAAAACAATCACGTTCAAGTGGCTGCTTAAACTGACTTTTATCTTCATAAGCCAACTCTTCACAATACACCTGATAACGGATTTTATAGACATCACGCTTTTGCTCTGGTGTCGTGGCCAACACCAGCTCGAAGTAGTCAAAGAAGTTATTAATAATGTATCCCTCAATGATAAAACCGCTTGCAGCTATTGTACGATTGATTGTTGCTGCAGCTTTACCGCCCTGCCTTGTTTTGAAGGGCGCTTAAAATGCGAAGTCATCCTTGAGGTTGGTGAACCAGCTCACCTTGTCCTGACAGTTATTTAATATACCCCAAACCACTGAAATCTACATACCGGTTTTACGGGGCAAGATAAAAAAAGTTAACTTTAAGCAATGCTGAATTAACCAGCGCTGAACCATATATTTTAATCAGAAAAAAGCCAGTCATTGAGACTGGCTTTTTATCAGGCAACAAATATTAAGCTGCTTTGTTGCGACGGCGGCGGGCAGCGAAGCCCATACCCAGCAAACCAGCACCCAAGATAGCCACTGAAGTTGGCTCAGGTACTTGAGTGAAGATAGATGCTGTACCTACCGTAGTAGTACGTGAACACTCAAAGAAACCATCAGCATTCTGATTTTGGCTACAAACAGGCGCATTGTTCAGGTTAGAGATGTCTGCTTGACCGATTGCTAAGAAAAAATCACCTGAAGTGAAGTAATCAAAGAAGTCTCTGTTGTTGTAAGTGGTAAAGAACACCCCTTGAGCAACACTGCTGATCTCACTATTGATCTGAATGCCTACACCGTTGTTGATGAAACCTGAACCAAAAACAGATAAGTTCAATACATCCCACGAGTTGCCAGTTGGAACCGCACCAGACAGTTCGTTAATGGTGAAAATAACATTACCGCTATTAAAAATACCTTGGTAGATGGTGTTATTGTTAGCATCAGTGGATACTACAGCAACGCCTGAAAGCTCCCAAGACAACTGCAAGTTCCAGTCAAGACCGTAACCAGCACTATCCATAAGGGTACCGGCACCACTCAGATTAGTCACAATACCTGAAGCGGAATCAGTGACTAAATCACCGGTCTGAACAACTCCGGTTTCTGAAAAATACGTTGATACTGGGCTAAATGTATTCAAGTTGAAGCGATCAAACGCAGCAGTCTGACTACCCCAGGCACCAGATGGAGTGATCAGTGAAGATAAATCCATGTACATTGGTGAAGCGATTGCACTTCCTGCAAACATTGCTGAAGCTGCTATTAAAGAGGCTAACTTTTTCATTTCTAATTTCCTTAATCGAACATGAAAGTTTCTGTTGCCAGTATTAATGCAGATCCTGTGCCAACTCCAATCAAAACCTTTACCCCCATATAAAACAATCACTTAATAACAGAGACATTTCTAAATAGTTTCGGCGTGTAAAAAAACTAGACAGCTGCTGAGTTTTCACGAGTAACGGTTCGCTTGGCAATGGCGAACATCAAGCGGGGCAATAACCCCTTATTACCAAATGGCCGCCAGGTCTTCTTCAGCTTGTTGCGGTACGCATCAAAATGCAGGCCATAAGGCGCCGCAACTATATCGCCACGTTGCAACAGAATTTTTAGTGCATAGGTCGCAGCCATTCCAGCGCAAAGCTGAACTCCCATGATAGTAGACGGGCCTTTACGGGCTTTAAAATCAACCCGACTTTTATCTACCAGGTATGGGAGTTGCAACATCGAGGGGGACAAGCCAATCAAAAACTGGATGTATTGATCCAGCTCAGAACGCCCTTCAAAACAAAAATACTGCTCAAAGGTCATCTGCCCAGGCATAAAGCACAGCAACGCACTGCCCATGCCAAGCGGAGCTGCGGTGACAATCGGAATGCCTTTGGCTGTGCAGGCGGCAAAAACCAGCTTACGCGCTTCAAGCGCAAAAAAATCCAGGCTATCAACGTACACATCAACCCCATCAAGGAATGCATCCACATTACTGGCATTGATGCCCTGTGGGTAACTGTCGATAGTAAGCTCAGGGTTAATATCACGCGCCAAACGCTCCATCACTTCCACTTTATCCTGGTCGATGGTGGACATCATGGCACCAGCCTGGCGATTGAAGTTATGGATCTCAAATTGATCAAAATCGGAAATACTGAAACGGCTGATCCCAAGCCGGGTGAGTGTCAGCAAGTGCGCACTACCAACACCACCAGCACCTGCTATGGCGACTTTGCACTGCCTGAGCCTGGCCTGTTCTTGTTCAGTAACCCAACCTATGTTGCGGGAAAATGCCTGGTGATAATCAAACATGCATGCCTCATCGAATGAGCAGCAATTCTTACAAGAAGTGATTGCTGCTAAGGAGCAGAAATTATTGGATTAAGTGAAAACCCCTGGCCTTGTCTGGATTCAGTTAGTGACTTTAAACCACCCGATTGAATCAGATCACGCTCGACCGACTCAAGCAATCTCAGGTAACCGGGGCTTAGGTTATTACGCAGTTCCCGCGCATCGATGTAAAAAGGAGCTCGCTTACCATGGAACTCTATCAGCTTACCAATTTGCTGAAACTGAATACCAACAAAGGTTAAGCTTCGTGCCAGCCGTGGCTCCATCATGACAAAACCATGATAACGCTTGGTTTGCATCGCCATCGCTGTTGCAGCCAGATACAGGCAAATGGCTATGTAGGGGAAACAACGCAGCTCAGTCTCCGAAAATACCTGCTCATTGATGGCACCGGTGGCAGCCCCTTTGAATTTATCAATCGACCGTTTACGAAAATCCTCCGGTACTGCCAGGCGGGAAATTTCGCAAATGGACTCGCGCGGGAAGTTCATCGGAGACAGTTCAGGATGTTCAATGGCATGCCCACAAAACTGCTCCAGGGGCAGCAGTTCTTGCGCTGAGTTTGACGCAATCAGGCGTACCGTTCCCGCCAGCTTTTTCGAGCTGAGGTGACGCACAAAGCAGTGAATAGCCCGGGCATCGAACTCATCACACTCTTCATAGCTTTCTTTAATGTCTTCAAAGTGCAGCTCTTCACAATAGACCTGGTGCCGCAAATGATAGACTTCGTGCTTTAACTCATCGGTCGTTGCAATTTGCGGCCGTAAATACTGTGAAAAATGCCTGGAAATGACCTTAGCATCATTGCTGGCCAGTGATGTCATTGCTTTTTTTACCACGCCACCTATGATGGGCTTTTCAGCAAGGGTTCTTAGTTTTTTCATGGTCCGTCATTGCTGCCTAAGGTTCAGTTCAGGTTCATCTTAGTATGGCTTTAGTTTATTGCCGAAGCCAGTTTAATTTTAGCGGAATCACATCCATCGTGGTTTGATAACCAAGGCGAAGCAGATGAAGCTTGGTTTCAAGTGATAAGCTAAAATCAACCGATGACACATCCCCGGTGTTGATAAGCACGGTGTTATGCCAGTACTCCGCATGCACATACTCACGTGATACCGCATTCATAAAGGTTTGAATCAACATGTTAATGTAAGAAATCAGCGGAAAAAAGCGATTTTTTAGAACGGGTTTTTCCTCTGCGTCGCTTTTTAAACGAAAACAAACAGCTGGCACATGACGGCCAGACCAGTCTTTATGCAGAGCATCTTCGGATAAAATCACTCCATCTGCCATCACGTGATTTTGGAAGTCTTTGAAGGAAAAGAGCAATGGAATAGACATCGAGTAGCGGATAGCCTGCGATACTTTCAAATGAGGTGTCAGCGCTTTATTAAACACAACAGGCCCTCCTCCATTGATATCCGTTGCTAACACATGCAAGTCCAGTTCTAAATCAGTAAAGGTTCTGCCATCCAGCTTTTCATCTAACCATTGTTCAAAACGATTGCCATCCGATAAGCCCCCTGTTCGCACCAGGGACCAGAACGATATTTCTTTAAACTGTCTGAAATCTGTATTCATAGCAAGCACTTTAATGGCATCCAGCTTCCAGCCAGCGGCATATAAAGCCGCCACAATGCTACCACCGGAAACGCCAACCAGATGATGAAAGTGCAGGCGCATTTCTTTTAATGCCATCAGAATCCCAATATAACAACACAAACGGGTGCCGCCTCCGGAGAAAATCGGCACGATTTCACGTTCTAATGGCTTTACCAGCATGGCTTTTTCCTTGCGTGGCTTGATCGTTTTTGCAAAAGCAACACAATACGATACACTCAGATATGGTGAACTGCTTAAGTTCAGATCTGAGTTTAGACCAAGGATGATAAAAATGCGTTTGCTTGTCGGTTGGATGCTTTTGTTTTGCTGCTCGGTTCAGGCCTCGTCACTGGTTGATTTAATTCCTCAAATTAAGCCTTCGGTGGTGGGCATTGCCATTCATAACCCATCAGCCTCGCCAAGAATTAATTTTGTTGGCACCGGCTTTGTCGTCGGTGATGGCAAACAGGTGGTGACGAACTATCATGTCATAGGCAGAACTTTGGATGAGTCCCGCCGTGAAGAGTACGTAGTGATTTCAGGCTCAGCCCGCGATATCACCATACACCGTATTGTTAAGCACCGTAACGCTCCTGAGTACGACCTGGCCATTGTCGATATTGAGCAGGCATTGCCAGCATTAACGCTTGCCAGGGATGAGCTGCAACCAGAAGGCAGTCGGATTGCCTTTACCGGCTTTCCAATATTGAATGTACTGGGCCTTCACCCGGCAACACATCAAGGTATTATTTCAGCCATCACCCCCATCGCTATCCCGGCTGATAACTCTCGGGATCTGCATATTCAGGCCCTGCGCCGGTTGCGCGAACCTTACCTTATCTACCAATTGGATGCCACCGCTTATCCTGGCAATAGTGGCAGCCCCTTAGTTCACCAGGACAGCGGAGAAGTCATCGGTGTCATCAATATGGTGCATGTAAAAACAACCCGGGAGGCCGTGCTGAGTGATCCCAGCGGGATCAGTTATGCCATTCCGGTACGTTACGTCCGGCAGCTGTTGCAACAGCCTTAAACTGCGGAGTTAGTATGCAGGAGTTCTGGGGCCAGCTTGCGCTGGATACAATTGGTTTTGCGCTGGCCGCAACCGGATATTTGTTTTTCTTCACCTTATTACTGACCGTCAAAGCCCGCAATGTGCCTCGGACATTATTGATGGGCTATGCTTTGGCCACCATGGGCTGGGCCTTGCTGTATGCATTCACCACCCCACCGCCTTATCAGTCGACCGGCTCCCTCTGGTTAGAAAACAGCCGCTTACTGCTGCTGATTCTTTTTCTCTATGCTGCGCTGCATAATAACCAGCCACAGCTGTCCAGATTTTTGCAGCGTAAAATTGTCTGGCTAAGTGGCATCCTGCTCGTCAGCTGGACTATGCTGGCTCAGCTGCAATGGGTACCGCTGCATCTGCTGCTTAGCGGCCAGTTGTTGTTGTGTATCTTTGTGCTGGCTTTGTTGGAAGCCTTGTATCGCCGTGCTGGCGAAGCACGTTGGCAATACAAACCCCTTATCTTTGCGCTGAGCGTCTCGGTGCTGTTTGATTTTGTATTGCTGGCAGAAGGCAGCCTGTTTCAGCGGATCGATGCGCAATTATGGTCGGCGCGAAGTTATGTCCAGTTGTTGATGCTGCCGATGTTGGTCATTGCCGTACGTCGGATCAAAGCCTGGAATATCCGGGTCTATATTTCGCGTGATATCGTGATGCAAAGCTCACTGGTATTGGCTGCCGGGGTTTACCTTTGCATGCTCGCACTGGCGGGCTTTTACATTCGCTTTAGCGGAGGCGCCTGGTCAGAATTATTGCAAGCGACCTTTGTGGTACTTGGCTTTGCCCTACTGGCCGCTTTGGTCCTATCTGACAGCATACGCCGGAAATTGAAAGTATTTATTGAAAAACACTTCTTTGAAAATACCTTTGATTACCGCGTCAAGTGGCTGGAGCTGACCCACCGGCTGCGTCAAATCGATGTGAATAAAGACAATGTGCATCAGGAAGCACTGGCAAGCTGGTTGCAAGCAATTGGTTATACCAAGGGGATCTTGCTACGATACCAACAGCAACCTAAAGCATTAGCCCGAATAAACCGGCCGGAGCTCACGGCGGATGAACAAGCTATTTTGCAGCGCTACATTCAGGACCATCAACACAACCACTGGATTATTGATTTAAAGCAGAGCAAAGATCCTTTTGTTTCCAGTCTGCAACCGGTTAAAGCCGTGATTTACACACAACTTATTATTCCAATCCATGCCAAAGATGGCTTATGGGGTTTGTGCTTGCTGGATGCTGAACCCCAGCTGCAACTCAAGTTAAACTGGGAACTGAAAGATTATTTAATAGCCGTTACCGAGCAAATCGCCAGTTATTTATTTCTGCTCGAAGCCAATACCAAACTGATGGAAAATGCCCAATTTGCAGCTTTTAGCCGGATGTCTGCTTTTGTCGTGCACGATGTAAAAAACATTACCGCGCAGCTTGGCTTACTGCTGAGAAACGCTGAGCGCCATAAAGATAATCCGGAATTTATTGACGATGCCTTTGACACCATAGCCTCCAGCAAACGACGAATGGATAAAATGCTGGCGCAGTTGATGAATAAAGAGCGCAGCGAAGAAAATCAATCGCGCTTTGACGTGGGTGACTTGATCACCCAACTGATCCACAGTCGTTGCCAGGGACAATTGCCACTACCTGTGCTGCGTCAGCACGAACAGGTCGCACTGTCACTGGATAAAGAGCGCTTCGCGAATGTATTGTTTCATTTGATCGATAATGCACAGTACGCCACAGCAGAGGATGGTGACGTGTGGCTTGAGCTTAACAAAGAAGCAGACCAGCTGGTTCTGCAGATTAGCGATACGGGGTGTGGTATGAGCGCTGATTTTATTCAACAGCGTTTATTCAAGCCATTTGACTCCACCAAAGGCAATGCCGGTATGGGTATTGGGGCCTACGATGCTCTGGTGTTTGTTGAACAGCTAGGGGGAACCCTGTCGGTCAAAAGTAAGCCAAACTTTGGGACTACCTTTACCATGCGACTTCCTTTAAACTAACCTATAAGAATGACAAGGATTGTGCCATGAAAACACTGTTAATCGTCGAAGATGATCTGGGTATTCAAAAACAACTGAAATGGAGTTTGCCCGATTATGAGCTTGTGTTTGCTGAAGACCGAAGCTCTGCCCTAACCCAGGTTCGCCGCTATGAACCTGCGGTGGTCACCCTGGATCTTGGCCTGCCGCCCGATCCCAGCAATGCTTCAGAAGGTTTGGCTTGTTTGACCGATATTCTGGCCATTCATCCTGAGTGCAAGGTCATCATTATCACCGGCAATACCGACAAAGAGCATGCCTTAAAAGCCGTCAATCTTGGTGCTTACGACTATTATCAAAAACCCATTGATCCTGATGTACTGAGCGTTATTCTCGCCAGAGCATTTAAGCTGAGTGCGCTGGAACAGGAAAACCGTTACCTGCGTCACTCCGGTTTGCATCAACAAGATATTATCGGGAACAGCGAGTCTATTTTAAAAGCCTGTCGTATGGTGGAAAAAATAGCGCCCACCGAAATTACCACCTTGCTGCAAGGGGAAAGCGGTACCGGCAAAGAGGTTTTTGCCCGTAGTATCCATAAACAAAGCCCCCGTGCCGATAAACCCTTTGTTGCTATTAACTGTGCATCCATTCCGGAAAACTTGCTGGAAAGTGAGTTGTTTGGTTATGAGAAAGGAGCTTTCACCGGTGCCAACAAAACAACCCTGGGTAAGATTGAATGCGCCAACGGTGGTACCTTGCTGCTCGATGAGATAGGCGATATGCCATTGAGCCTGCAAGCTAAAATGTTGCGTTTTTTACAAGAGCGGGTGATAGAACGTTTAGGTGGCCGCCAGGTGATTGAGGTGGACGTACGGGTCATTTGTGCCACACACCGCAATTTAGCGGAGATGGTGACTGAGCAGACATTCCGGGAAGATTTGTATTACCGGGTCAGTGAAATGACATTGTTTATCCCACCATTGCGTGACCGTGGTCAGGATGTACTGATCATTGCCAAAGCCCTGCTGCATAAGTTTAATCAAGAATTCAAAACCCAGGTACACACCTTTTCTGAAGATGCCATTCAGGCACTGCTCAGCCACCGTTGGCCAGGGAATATCCGTGAGCTGCAGAATAAGCTGAAATCCGCTGTGATCCTGGCCGATAGCAAACAAATCACCGCCGATGATCTTGGCCTAACAGCAAGCAGTGAGCAAAATACGCCAAGAACGCTGCGTAAAGTTCGCGAAGATGCAGAAAGCCAGGCCATTCGGGAAGCCTACGCACTGAGTAACGGTAACTTATCAAAAACCGCTGATCTGCTAGGAGTCACCCGACCTACCCTTTATTCGTTGATTGATAAATACCGCATGCTGGATTTGCGTAACAGCGAAGCTACCAGTGACAGCTGATACTCAATACAACTCAATCACCCGGTCCACCGAAGCAATGGTCTCTGGTCGGTGAGCTATCACTACCCGGGTGATATTAAGCTGCTGAATGGCTTTGCTGACAAAAGATTCAGTTTGCGTATCCAAATGACTGGTCGCTTCATCCATAAACAGGATACGCGGCTGACGGTACAACGCCCTAGCCAGCAGAATACGTTGCTTCTGCCCACCCGACAGGGCAGAGCCCATATCACCGATCAGGCTGTTGTAGCCCATCGGCATTTGCTCGATATCCTGATGCACCGCAGCCATCTGGGCGCACTCAACCACACGGCGCATATCAAATTGCTCTTCAAAGAACACGATGTTGTCGCGAATAGAGCCGGACAACAGCTGATCATCCTGCATCACCGCGGCAATCTGTCGTCGATAGTTGGCCAAGCCCAACTGAGACAGCGATATGCCGTCGATCAGTACCTCACCTTCCGTTGGCTGCAACAAGCCCAACATCACTTTCATTAAGGTGGTTTTGCCGCAGCCTGAAGGGCCAACCAACGCAACCGACTCACCAGGTTCAATCACCAGGCTAACATCCTGTAATACCGGCTTGGTCACATCGCTGTAAGAGAAAGAGATATTCTGCAGTTCCAGCCGGCCATCCAGCAATCGCGGTTCACGCTCTTGCTCTGGGTGGACCTGCTCTTTGCTAGTCAGGGCAATATCACCCAATCGTTCAAAGTGTAGGCTGAGCATACGAAATTGAATCATCTTTTCGACCAAGCGAGCCATTCTATCCATAAACTGGCTTTTATAAGCCATAAAAGCGAACAACATACCAGTACTAAAGCCACCAGCCAGCACCAACCGCACAGCCAAATAGACCACCAGAATATTCTCCAGACCAAACAGCAGGCGGTTGACGGTTTGGTAAGAAATATTGAAAACCCCAAGACGAATGGACTGGTTGGTTGCATCAATAAAGTGGTTTTGCCACAAACCTTCACGCTTGGCTTCCGAGCCAAACAATTTGATGGTCTGAATACCGCGTACTGTTTCCATAAAGTTGGAGTTCTCTTTGGCCTGGGCCAGGATTTCCTTTTCAGAAACCGCACGCAAGGAGCGATACATCGCTAGCCGAAAACCGGCGTACAGCAGCACCGCTACTACCACTACCAAGCTTAGCATAGGGCTATACATCAGAATCACAGCCAGAATCGCTAGCGCCATCAGGCCATCGATTAAGGCTTCTATCACTCCCGTAGTTAACAACTCCCGAACCTGACGCAAGGAGCCAAAGCGAGAGACCACATCGCCCATATGCCGCTTTTCAAAGTAACTGAGCGGCAGTCGGATCAGGTGATGAAATAAACTCCCCGCCATCTGAATGTTAAGCAGACTGCCAAAGTGCAACAACACAAAACCACGCACGGCACTGGTCGTCACTTCAAACAGCAACACCATGGCAAAGCCTAAAGCAAGCACCAGTAGCAAGCTGGTGTCACTGGTCAGAATCACATCATCCACTACCAACTGCATGTAATAAGGTGCTACCAGGGTAAATACCTGCAGCAGAATCGATAGGGTAAACAGCAACAGCAGTGAGCGTTTTAACCCAGTAATTTTCGACCAGAAATTCGACAGGCCCAAACGAGCTTGACCAGACTTCAGCGTAAACTCATTGGTCGGCATCAGCTCTAGCGCTATGCCGGTAAAGTGTTTACTGGTTTCTTCCCAAGTTAACTTGCGTAAGCCCATCGCAGGATCATGGATCACCACCTGACCGCCCCGCACGGACTTCAGGACGACAAAATGATTTAAGTCCCAGTGCAAAATACAGGGCGTTTTCAGTGCCGCCAGATCGTCCAGCTCAATTCTGAGTGGTCGGCTGGACAACTGTAATTTTTCGGAAAAATTCATCAGATCAAGCAAAGTACAGCCTTCAATCGACAGCGAAAACTTTTGCCGTAACTCATTCAGGCTGGCTTGATAGCCATGAAAGCCGGCGACCATCGCCATACAGGCCAACCCACACTCCGCCGCCTCGGTTTGATGGACCATCGGCAGGCTACTACGCTGCCAAAATGTCAGTTTCTCGGTCATGGCCTGCATTACAACTGTCCTTTAAGGCTATAAATTGGATCGAACAGCCATTGCAGCAGACTGCGGCGCTCGGTAATGATATCCCCATCCAATGTCATTCCTGCCCGCAGCGGAAGCTCTCGGTTGTACGCCCGTACCTGTTGTTTGCTCAAGCTGACCCTAACCCGATAGCTCGGCTCAGTAAGCTGCATATCAATCACCTCGTCAGGTAAGAGCACCGTTTGACTGATTTCATGCACATGCCCCTGATGAACTCCAAAGCGTTCGTATGGAAAGGCATGAAAGCGCAATCGAACCTCCTGTCCGGTATCAATGAAACTGATTGCCCGCGTTGGCACATAGACAATGGCTTCCAGTTCAGCACCATCAGGCAGTAAGCTCAGAATGTTACTGCCAGCATTCATAAAATGGCCCGACCTTGGAAGAACACCACTGACCACGCCAGCTTTGGGTGCAGTTATCACGCTGCGCTGCTCATGCTGCAAACGTGTTTGTTGATTGCGCAATTCTGAAATTTGATTTTCCAACTGACCAAGAGTAGCTTGGTGGTCTAGCGGTAGCTGTTGCAGCAGGCTCTGCTGCTGCTTCAGTTGCTCCTTCAGTGTCAGTCGCTGCCCCTGCAGCGCCTGCTCCTGCTGCTGCAACGAAAGCAAAGTATCTTGTTGACGGCTTAATTCCAGATTGGAAATAAAACCCGTGCCCGATAATTGAGATATTTGTTCCACCAAATGCTGGTTGAGCTCCAACCGTAGTTGAAACGTGCTCTGTTGCTGTTCAATCTGGCTCAATTGTTGCTGCGCACTGGCAATTCGTTCTGTGATCTCTTGCAAGCGAATTCGCTGCCGGTCGATTTCCTGCTGCTTCTGCAGCTCCAGATTAGCCAGAATAGCGGCCAGCTCCTGCTGCAAAGAAGCATTCAGCTCAGAGTGTTCCGACGAGAAGTGTTGCATGGTCAACTCCAGCAAAGGCTGGCCAGCCTCTACCCGCTCCCCTTCTTGCACTAACAATTGCTGGACCATACCCGGCTGAGAGGTTTGCACCCGTATTACGCCCTGCTGGGGTTGCAAAACGCCAAATACCACAGTTTTACGGCTGTAACTGCCACTCAGTAAAAACACCAGAGAGCACACCACAATAAAAGCAATCAAGCCTGTCAACCAGGCAAGAGCAGGCACCTGCACCAGACTGACCTCACCTTGCATACGCTGTGATTGCTGAGCCAGGACTTGCTCACGGAAAAGAGATCTCATGATAATTCAGCTAAGATATAATTAATGTATAGGAAGCAGTTCAAAGCCACTATATTTAACGAAGTGGGAATTCCAGAAAATTAAAACCAACTGTCACGCCACCTCCCACCAACAAATAATATAAAAAATAAACAATTCAGCATTGACATAAGCACCTATAAAGTAGCATTAGCTTATAACAAGAAGCATCCATCACGGTGTTCATCCCTCCTGACTGATTATTTGCTTTAAGCATACTACTGGAACAGGAGCAGAAGTGAAATGAAACTTTTCAACACAGTAAAAAATTAAGAATAATATTATTCAAAACTCACCATCTCCAATAAATATAAGCATAGATGCTCCGATAATAAAGCCACTTTCACAGAGTCGGATTAAAGCTTAATCACCAGCTTGTTATTTTTCATCTTGAATAACCATACAAATACAGCGGCCTGGTTGACATTTCCCATCATCAGGAAGGCAGAGAACATCATTACTCAAAGCACCAGCAGAAACGAGTTTAGCTAGTGCTAAATCGATTTTATGTTCTTTATCTTGCAGCTGTTGTTCACACTGAATATCAAAATTTATTTTTTCCATAATTAAAGGCTCCCCAGTTAGTTAGTTATTGTATCCAAATGCATTTGAGCTAATTTTTTTACAGAGTAGCGCTCAGGATACTCTAAATACCAAACTGAAAAAATCTCAGCACCCATCGTTTCATAAATAAGCTCCAGCTGTTTCCTTTTATCTTCTTTAAATTCATCATGTTTGATTTGTATAGTTTCAGAATCATAATCTTCTGATTTTGAATTATTACTAGATTTTCCAGTCATAGGCTGATGGTGTATATAACACCCAAAATATTTGTGGCAAAACTCGGTGTAATCGCGCGAGAATAAAATAAAATTATGCCACATCTCATCAATTACTGCTGTTGACGTATCAATTGGTATACCCTTATTATGCGCAGCCTCCATTTCATATGAGTTCAACCAAAGCCATCGTAATAAATTATCAAATATATCTTTCGAATCAGACAACTGGATCCCATAAATCTTACTAAACCTACCTAAAACTCTATCATTTTCATAGGACAATAACTCTTCAAGTGGAGGACACTTAATACTTTGCATAACAAAATTCCAATACTTAAAACCAAAATATAAAATGTATGGGTTGACTATACATAGCCAACCCGTCCAGCTATATTTATAGCTAAACCTAATTAAGGCTGTCTTATATTGTCAATATGGCAAATATTCGTGCTACACAGATCCCTTCCATCTATACTACACCAATTAACATTGCAAATATTACCACCACCTGAAACAAGCTTCAGCATGGCCTCTTCAATAATTAAATCCTTTTCATTAGAAACTGAATTATGTGTAGCTTCCACTTTGGTATTTTTCATAAAAATTTCTCCATAAAATTAGTAAACCCCACCAGCCTAGCTTTTTATTTTAACAGTAAATCTGCGTCTCAAAGACTTCGGACTTCGGTAAATAATAGACTAAAGTGGATTCGCATCCATATAAATAGCATAACATACAAAAGTTAAGTAATTTTTGACACAATTTAAAAAAATATTCAAGCTGCACAGAAAATTATGCAGAAGCACAAGCGATGGAAGGCTTATCATATCGATAAGACAGCAACTTGATAAGAGAGATCAATTATTTATCATGCTTTTATCATAGTTTAATCGAATCAATCAAAAAACACTTTCGAATAGAAACCGACTGAAAATTTATAGTCGTAAATTACTACAAATCAAATTTATACGGATTATTAAGATAACTAAATTAGTGTAAAAAGACTTTAAGGTAGGGCCTAGTCTAGCCCATTAAAACTCTATGAGTTAGCTTCATAAGTCTGATAGGTCATTGATAACTTAAAAAGTAATAGAATTTGGTAACTCTGAGCTAGTAACTGCAATAAAGAATGAGCATAGAACAAAAACGCCAGTGCATGCTTGTGCTTCTGCTTTATAAAACTTCCTAACCTGAACTCTTCCTCTGTTACAACACAATAAAAAATCCCCAAGTTATAAACTTGGGGATTTTTTCGTTATTAATGCAGTGCGGTATAACTCACCAGCTAGAAATATAAATCAAGGAGAGTTAAAGGTTAACACCCTTCTGTTTCGCTTTTTCACGAATGTAGTCTTCCCAACTGCGCGCCTGACGGGCTAGTGCCGAATCACGACGAGCCTGTTGCACTGCAGCCAAAGCTTGCGGATATTGCTCCAGATAAAAATGAGCAGACGTTAAGCTCATATGTACCCGGCCAGGATTATCCACATTCAACTCGATCGCACGATTGAAGGCAGTAATAGCGTTCCGATAACGTTGGATTGCTAAATAGGCCTCGCCTTGACGACGGAAAGCCTCAGCGTCATTATCTAACTGCCCGGCACGACCGTAAAACTCTGCCGCTTTAGCATACTCACGAGCTGCCTGATAGTTACTGGCAATTGCCATTAGAATCTGACGATTCTCGGGAATCACACCCGCTTTCATCTTGTCTTCAAACGTTTTTGCAGCTTTGAAAGACATCTCATTGTTGGCAAACGTTTGACCAAACATCTGAAAGTGGGTACGTGATTCAAGGTAGCCAAGTAGGTTAGCAACCCGCAGTGCCGAAAGTGACTTTTGGAAGTCCTCCTGCATCTGGTACGTATTTCCCAGATAAAACCACCATTGAGCACTGTCTGGAAACAAAGTAACCATTTGCTCTAGTACTCGGGTCGCTTCAGGAATACGCTGAGCACCGTACAAAGCACTTAACTTTGCCTGATAGTAGTTCTCACGCGGTTCATCAGACAACGCCAAAGCACGGTCAATGGGTTGAACAGCATTGTCATACTGCTCCATCTGAAGATAAGCGCCAGCTATCCGAAAGTAGATATCATGCCTTTGCTCACCAGTGAAGTGCATCCACTTACGGTAAGCCTCAACAGCTTGCTCATAGTGCCCTTCTTGAATAAGCAAGTTACCGATATTTTCAAGTGTTGAAGACTGATCAGTAAAGCTTAAAATATCTGGTCGTGCAGCTCGTTGCAGATAATCTATTGCTTTGGCATTATCAATTCCAACGTACAACTGACCAATTAATCTGTCAACAAAGGCACGATCAAAGTCAGAGCTGGTTCGGGTTTCTAACAAGACTTGCAATGCTTCCTGAGCTTTATCTTCGTTATAAAGATCTATTGCTCGGCTTAAAGAACGTCCAGTCCGCTCGGTCACGACCTGGCTGCGGCGATCTTTACGCTCTTGGATACGCTGTTGTTGTTGCGCTGCTGTTTCCGCCAAACTTGCCGGTACGTAAAACGAACCTGCAGTTAATGCAAAAGCCATTGCCAGTGCTGAGCTGAGTTTTGTTAACTTAGTCATCATCAACCTCCGGCCATATCAAGCGTAAAGTCCAGCTGAACTGTCAAGCCATGCTGTTGCTGTGGGCGTCCATCCACAATACGTGGCTGATAACGCCAGCGGCGCAGGGCACGAATTGCTTCACGGTCAAACACCCGGCGAGGTTCTGCTTCAAGCACTTCGACGTTATCAACACTACCGTCTTCCATAATGCTAAAGCTTAACCGAACCCAACCTTGCAAACCATCACGTGCGGCCTGTACCGGATAGCGAGGCTCAATCCTTACGATTGGTTGCGCATCCCCATCCCGCATCAATGCACCAGATGGATCACCGATACCACCGGATGCACCACCCAGGTCCAGCCCAGGCATATTAAACCCTACGGCACCTGACACATCGGTTTGCTCCGGAGGTGTCTGCGGCTGCTGAGGCGGCTGCGCTGGTGGTGGCGGTGGCGGCGGTGGTGGTGGCCGGCGCACCTGCGTATCCATATCTGGCGGCGTGGTATTAATTTCTACAACAATCCGCTCTTGCTCGTTATCGCGACGCTCCCCGGTCCCTTTGACCAGGGTCGCCATTAACAAGAACAATAGAAACGTTACCACAGCACCAAGAAATAGCGATGTTAGTAAACGTGCCATAGTATCACTGCTCCCCGGCGATCGTGATGATGTAATCACCTGCCGCTTTGATTTGATCCATGACTTCCATGACCCGGCCATGCTGCGTTTCTTTGTCTGCCTGAATGATGATGGTATCAGTCGGCGACTCAGCAACCAGACGCTCAATGTTGGCGGCAACCCGCTCGACATCGACCATCCGACGGTCCATCCAGATTTCACCATTCGGACGAATAGCAATAAAGATGGTGGCGCTTGGTTTTTGCTGGGCCTGAGTAGACTCAGGTTTGTTCACATCAATACCGGCCTCTTTCACGAATGAAGTTGTCACGATAAAGAAGATCAACATAATGAAAACGATATCCATCATCGGCGTAATGTCGATCTGGGCCTCGTCGTCTTCACGAATACGTTTACGTGCCATAAAAATCTCTCTTTAATGATGCGGTAAGCTATCAACCAAGCTTGCTTTTTCCCGCTTTGCTCTGATTTCTAACCGCGAGCTGAAAAAGACCCCGGAAAGTGCAGCTACCATGCCTGACATTGTCGGGATAGTAGCCATGGAGATACCAGACGCCATGGTTCTCGGGTTACCTGTACCTTGCGTTGCCATCACATCAAACACAGCAATCATTCCAGTTACGGTACCCAGTAGTCCGATCAGCGGACACATAGCGACCAGTGTCTTTATCAGCAGCATATTCTGGTCAATTTTTGTCGTTGCTTCAGAAATCCAGGTATCACGGATTTTATGAGCATACCAAGACGTAGTGTCTTCACGGGCATCCCAACGGGCGATAATCGCTTTCTTTTCCTTTGGGAAAACCGCTTTCAGATACCAGTAGCGCTCTAACATTAAGAACCACATGATGAAGAGCACCAGGGCGACAATGTACAAGACATTGCCCCCGGTATGAATAAAATCCTGTACCGATTCCCACAGCTCAATCAGCTGGAGCATCATTAGGCTTTCTCCTTCTCCGCATGAGCAGCAATGATACCAGCGCTTTGCTCATCCAGTACGTGAAGCACAGATTTGGCTTTGGTGGCAACAATGCTGTGAGCGAAGATCAGTGGCAATGCCGCAATCAGACCCAGAGCTGTAGTGACCAAGGCCAGAGAGATGTCACCTGCCATCAGTTTCGGGTCACCAGTACCGTACAGAGTAATGGTTTGGAAGGTCATGATCATACCGATAACCGTACCCAACAGACCCATTAGAGGGGCAACCGCAGCAAAAAGTTTAATCATGCTGATGCCGCGCTCAACTTTCGGCGTTTCACGCAAGATGGCTTCATCCAGCTTCAGCTCAAGGTTCTCCACATCAGCAGATTTGTTGTTGTGGTAGACCTTCAGGATACGACCCAGCGGGTTGCCATCGGAAGGATTGGACAGATTTTTCAGCTGAGCACGGATCTTGCCACCAACCAGTGACAGTACCACGAAGCGCTCAATAGCAATCAGTAAACCAATAACCAGCAACACTGTGATCAAGTAACCTACAAATTTACCCTGGTGGTAGTACTCCATCAAGGTAGCGCGCTGCTGGTTCAGACGCAGAATGCTGTTGCCTTTGGTTGGGTCAACAAACAGATTGGTCAGGGTACCAGGACGAGCATTGTGGAAATCAGACACTGAGTTATGAACACGGGAAATTGGTGCACGGCCCAGCGGTTGCAACTGATTGGTATCGGCATTGTAGTACAGGTAATCACGATCTGTGGTCACGTGGAAAGAACCGAAACGAGTCACACGCTGAGTAGAAGTACCACCATCCAGATTAACGACTTCAGCGTCAAACTTGGAGATTTTGGCGGACTCAACCATTTCAGTCAGCAAAGCAACCCACAGATCTTCCATTTCAGGAATGGTTGGCAGCTCAGTTGCAGCAGCCAGACCACGCAGTGGCTCGTGACGGCCTGGGTACTGAGCACTAACAATAGAGGTAGAAACAACACCAATGGCATCGCTGGCACTACCACGCACCATACCGAATAACTCACCCAGGGTACCCTGAGCTGCAATCAGTTCTTGCTCTTTTTGCGCAATCAGAATGTCGTTATCGGCGTATTCTTTTTGCAGGCGCTCACCACGAGCTTCCTGATTGGCCAAAGCACGGCGTGCTTCGTTTAACAAGCGTTGTTGATCCTGGCGAGCATTGATAAAGGCTTGCTCACGCTCTTGGTTCACACGCCCTTCCAACTGACGCTCACGCTTCACTTGCTCAAGGATTTGATCCAGCCTGTTAGTATTGGCAGAAGCATCAAATGCCATGCTGGCAGTAGCAGTCACCGCAACAGCAACGATTAAGGATTTTAATAAGGTTCTCATTTTCGTCTTACTCCGCTGCGATTAGTGGTACGCGTGCCATATCAAAGTTAATTTCACGACGGGCCATTTTGATAAAATCGCTAACGCCATTCAGGAAACTATCCGGCAACTGTTCCCAGCTGTTGGTTTGACGATTCCAGTGCCAGGCATTGCTGCCATCCAGTGACATTGCCATCAACGCCAACCGGCCCAGGTGCACGTAATCAACGGTTAATTCATTGCCACCCAGGTTCAGAGTTCCCTGGAAAGCAGCAAGCTCAGAGCCATATCCAGCTTCGATGCTGTAGGCTTCCATAATTTGGCGGTACTGTTCAGATAATTGCACATCTGAACGAGCCATCACTTCACGCAGGCGCTCAACGCGCTCCATGCGGCGTTCGGTGCGCAGTGGAATGTCGTTTTTCACAAACTCTTCCAGCGCATCAATCATTTTAAACATCAGCGGGACAGTACCACGACGGGTATCTTCCAGAGTGTCGATCTGGCGCTGGATGGAGTTGATTTGGCGCTGTTGGTCGTTAACCAGGGTTTGCAGGAAGTCGTTGTAGACTGTCAGGCTATCGGTTTGGTCGACTACTTGACGATACTGACCCAGCAGATCCTGAGTTTGCTCGTAAATCGTGTTAATGCGTTCCTGTGAGCGGACGGCTTCACGAATGATTTGGCTATTTTCCTGATGGATTTGTTCTAAGCCGGAATTCGCCATCGCTCCGCCGGAAAAGGCGAAGACACCGGCAAAAGCCGATGCGATAAGACTTTTACTCATTTTATTGTTAAGCATAGTTCCCAACCAATAATTGCTGATTAACGTAACCTGGAGTTTAGGGCTTTTCTCAAACTACTGCCAGGCCAATGACAATGGCACTTCAACCCAGTGCAATGACCACGAATAGAGAGCCCTGGTTAGAGGGTAAACCACAAGCATCATTACAGCTAAAAAGCCCATTGTCAATACGACAACGGGCTTTGCCACTAATTCAAATGTTGCTTATTTATGCAGTTTTAAGTCGTGTTTATGCGTTATTAAAACCCTGCTTTTTTTCTACTTAAACTTTATTAAACAAAGCGAGCAATAAACAGACAATCCAGTACTTTAGCTGTAGAAACCAACCATAGCCTCTAAACTCACTGGTTTGATCTTACTGCCATTGCCAGCACAGCCAAAAGCTTCGTAGCGTGCAACACAAATTTCAGTCATGGCTTTAGTAGAAGCCTGCAGGAATTTGCGAGGGTCAAACTCAGCCGGATGCTGCGCCAAAAAGCGTCGGATGGCACCCGTGGAAGCCAGACGCAGATCGGTATCAATATTCACTTTCCGCACACCATGCTTGATGCCTTCCAGAATTTGTTCTACCGGCACACCATAGGTTTCCGGGATTTCGCCACCAAACTCATTGATCACTTTCAACCACTCTTGCGGTACCGAGGACGACCCGTGCATCACCAGGTGTGTGTTAGGAATTTTGGCATGAATGGCTTTGATGCGATCAATGGCCAGAATATCCCCTGTTGGCGGCCGACTGAACTTGTAAGCACCATGGGATGTTCCGCAAGCAATCGCCAGGGCATCTACTCCGGTAGCTTTGACAAATTCAAAAGCCTCATCCGGATCGGTCAGCATTTGGTCGTGGGTCAGCACCCCTTCAGCACCGATACCATCTTCCTCACCGGCGGTTCCCGTTTCCAGCGAGCCCAAACAGCCCAGCTCACCTTCTACCGACACGCCACAGGCATGCGCAATATCGACCACACTCTTGGTCACCGCGACATTGTAGTCATAATCCATCGGCGTTTTGCCATCTTCGCCCAGCGAGCCATCCATCATTACCGATGAAAAGCCCAGCTGAATGGAGCGCTGGCAGACGGCCATGGAGGTGCCATGATCCTGATGCATCACCACCGGAATATGTGGAAACTCTTCAATGGCCGCCAGGATCAGGTGGCGCAGAAAAGGCGCTCCAGCGTATTTGCGGGCTCCAGCCGAGGCCTGCACAATGACCGGGCTATCGGTTTGATCCGCAGCCAGCATAATAGCGCGCATTTGCTCCAGATTGTTGACATTAAATGCCGGTACACCATAGCCATGCTCTGCAGCATGATCCAGCATCTGACGTAATGATATAAGTGCCATGAGATCCTCTCTCTGTTAGGGTACAAAGTTATCAATGCTCTTTGAGCTTATGTTTTTTAATATTTTATAGCGCTGTCCGCGCCCGTTCTTCCAGTATAGCGACTGCTGGCAGAGTTTTGCCTTCCAGAAACTCGAGGAAAGCGCCGCCACCGGTCGAAATGTATGACATTTTGTCCGCTATGCCGTATTTATCAATGGCCGCTAAGGTATCACCACCGCCTGCGATGGAAAACGCCGGGCTTTCGGCAATGGCGTTGGCAATGGCTTCAGTACCTGCAGCAAACTGGTCGAATTCAAACACGCCGACCGGGCCATTCCAGACAATGGTGCCGGCACTTTTCAGAAGCTTCACCAAGGCAGCCGTCGTCACAGGGCCAATATCAAACACCATGTCATCGTTGGCAATATCATTCACAGCTTTAAGCTCTGCGGGTGTGTCGGCGCTGAAGGCTTTGCCAGTCTTCACATCGGACGGCACAGGGATGCTGGCACCACGTGCTTCTGCTGCAGCCATCAGACGCTTTGCTTCCGGGATTAAGTCATCTTCACACAAAGATTTGCCAACGCCATGGCCAGATGCCGCGATAAAGGTATTGGCAATACCACCGCCAACTATCAGTTGATCGACCACGCCGGATAACGACTCGAGCACCGTAAGTTTGGTTGACACTTTAGAGCCGCCGACAATAGCCACCAGCGGCCGTTTCGGATTTTGTAGCGCTTTGGCCAGGGCATCCAGCTCATTTGCCAGTAATGGGCCGGCACAGGCAATGGGTGCATATTTGGCAACGCCATGAGTGGACGCCTGAGCACGATGCGCCGTGCCAAAGGCATCCATCACAAAGATATCGCACAGTGCTGCCAGCTTTTGCGCCAGTGCATCGTCGTTTTTCTTCTCGCCAGTATTGAATCGGACGTTTTCAAACACCACCAATTCACCTGGCTTGGCATCAACGCCATTCAGATAATCACGCGCTAACCGAACCGGAACCTTCAGTGCCTGTTGCAACCAGGCCACTACCGGTTGCATCGAAGCCTCTTCACTGTACACGCCTTCCTCCGGGCGACCGAGATGCGACATCACCATCACAGCGGCCCCTTGCGCCAAGGCCAGCTCAATGGTCGGAAGTGCTGCTCTTAAGCGCGCATCGGAGGTCACAGCGCCGTCTTTCACCGGTACATTCAAGTCTTCCCGGATAAGCACTCGCTTGCCGCTAAGTTCCAGCTTAGTCATCTGTAAAACCGTCATGAGTTTCTCCCTATCAAATAAATTCTATCAACAGGCCATCATGGCCCTGGCTGTATCCAGCATCCGATGGGCAAAGCCCCACTCGTTGTCACACCACAACAGGCATTTTACCAGCCGTTTGTGACTGACCCGGGTAAGCGAGCCATCGACAATGCAGGAGTGCGAGTTGTGATTGAAATCTACCGACACCAAAGGCTCTTCGGTGTAATCCAAAATCCCGGCCAGCTGCGCCTTGCCAGCGCGTTGCAACACCTGATTGATCGCGGCTGGGGTGACATCCTGATGCAAGGTAAGACTGACATCCATCGCCGTAACATTCACCGTTGGCACCCGTACAGCAATGGCTTCAAAGCGACCGGCCAATTGCGGCAAAATACGCTCAATGCCAAGCGCTAACTTGGTATCGACCGGAATAATCGACTGACTAGCGGCTCTGGTACGGCGTAAATCGGTATGGTAAGCATCGATCACCTGCTGATCATGCATTGAGGCATGGATGGTGGTGATGGTGCCACTTTCAATGCCATAAACATCGTCCAGCAATTGCAACACCGGCACCACACAGTTGGTGGTGCAAGAACCATTGGAGACAATCTGCATCGCTGGTGTCAGGTGCTGCTGATTAATCCCAAATATCACCGTAGCATCGACATCGGCATCGGCTGGATGCGAGAACAACACCTTTTTAGCGCCAGCCTCCAGATGCCAGCTGGCATGCTGACGTGAATGAAACACACCGGTACACTCCAACACCACATCAATGCCAAGCTCTTGCCAGGGAAGCTCACTCGGATCTGCCTCAGCAAAGAGCAGGATCAGATCCCCATTCACTGAAATACCCTGCTCTACCCGCTGCACATCCGCAGCAAAGCGACCATGCGAGGTGTCGTACTTCAATAAATGCGCCACCCCTTTGGCATCAGCCAGCTCATTGATGGCAACCACCCGGATATCTTGCCGACCTGACTCGTACAACGCCCGAACAATATTACGGCCAATACGGCCGAAACCATTGATAGCAACACGAATAGGTTCTTGCGAACTGGGCATTCGTTTCATGCTCCTTAGAAAAAAGGACAGCCCAGGCTGTCCTTGTGTCTGTTACTGATTAAGTAGCTCACGGGCAGCGGCCAGCACCTTATCGCTGGTGATGCCAAAATAAGTAAACAACTGCTCGGCAGGCGCCGACTCACCAAAGCCGGTCATACCGATGACTTTGCCATTCAATCCCACGTACTTGTACCAGCCATCCATAATCCCGGCTTCCACCGCAATACGGCGGCTGACGGCAGCCGGCAGGACTTGTTCGCGGTAGCTGGCATCCTGCGCATCAAATACATCGGTGGATGGCATCGATACCACCCGCACTTTGCGGCCTTCTTGCTGCAGTTGCTGCGCAGCGCTCATCGCCAATTGCACTTCGGAGCCAGTTGCCATCAGGATCAGTTCCGGCGTGCCTGCACAATCCAGCAGCACATAACCACCACGGCGAATCGCTGCCAGTTGCTCTGCGCTTCGCTCTTGCTGCGGTAAGCCCTGACGGGTAAAGATCAAGCTGGTTGGGCCTTCCGTGCGCTCAATGGCTGCTTGCCAGGCAACAGCAGACTCGACCTGGTCGCACGGGCGCCAGTTCATCAGGTTAGGCGTGGCACGCAGTGCCGCCAATTGTTCAACCGGCTGGTGGGTTGGGCCATCTTCGCCCAAACCAATGGAGTCGTGAGTGTAGACAAAAATCACCCTTTGTTTCATCAGCGCGGCCATCCGCACTGCATTGCGGGCGTATTCCATAAACATCAGGAAAGTTGCGCCATAGGGCACAAAGCCGCCATGCAGTGCAATACCATTCATAATGGCCGACATACCAAATTCGCGCACGCCGTAATAAATGTAGTTACCGCTGGCATCGTTGTGCGTCAGTGGTTTTGAACCTGACCAGATGGTGAGGTTGGAGCCGGCTAAATCGGCTGAACCGCCCATAAACTCAGGCAACAACGGGCCAAAGGCATTCAGTGCATTTTGCGACGCTTTGCGTGTTGCAACGTTCGCTGGGTTCGCTTGCAGTTTTTCGATGTAGGCAGCACTTTGCTCGGCCCAGTTGGCAGGCAGCTCGCCACTGTTACGGCGTTCAAACTCAGCGGCTAGCTCAGGATGTGCAGCCCGGTAAGCAGCCAGCTTTTGTTGCCAGTTTTGCTCGGCCAGCTGCCCTTTGGCTTTGGCATCCCAGTCGGCGTAGATATCTGCCGGGATCTCAAAAGGGGCGTGCGGCCATTGTAAGAATTCACGGCTGGCTGCAATTTCAGCATCACCGAGCGGTGCACCATGACAATCATGGCTGCCACCTTTGTTGGGTGCACCGTAACCAATCACGGTTTTGCAGCAAATCAGGGTTGGCTTGCCGGTTTCAGCTTGCGCCTGCTCGATAGCAGCTTTTACTGCCTGCGCATCATGGCCATCGACCGATTCAATCACCTGCCAACCATAGGCTTTAAAACGTGCCGGCGTATCATCGGTAAACCAACCTTCCACTTCGCCATCAATCGAAATACCGTTGTCATCCCAGAAAGCAATCAGCTTACCCAAACCTAAAGTGCCCGCCAGCGAGCAAGCTTCGTGCGAAATCCCTTCCATCAGGCAACCATCGCCGAGGAACACATAAGTAAAGTGATCAACCAGCTCATGACCTGGCCGGTTAAACTGGGCCGCCAGCGATTTCTCGGCAATCGCCATACCCACCGCATTGGTGATGCCCTGACCTAGCGGGCCTGTGGTGGTTTCGACGCCTGGTGCGTAGCCATACTCAGGGTGGCCTGGTGTTTTGGAGTGCAACTGGCGGAATTGTTTCAGATCTTCGATGCCAAGCTCATAACCGGATAAATGCAGCAGCGAATACAACAGCATGGAGCCGTGGCCGTTCGACAGCACAAAGCGATCGCGATCTGCCCAGTTCGGGTTGTGCGGGTTGTGCTTTAAAAAATCACGCCACAGCACTTCAGCAATATCCGCCATACCCATAGGGGCACCCGGATGACCTGAGTTGGCTTTTTGAACCGCATCCATGCTAAGGGCACGAATGGCGTTGGCGAGTTGTTTACGAGATGGCATGCTAACTCCTGGGTAGTTGAAAAAATTGGCTCGAGTCATGGCAAAGCCATCACCCTGAAATAGTGCTGTTATACCGTGAGTATGCGACAGGGTCTTGCTGCCCTGCTTTTTGTGCTGCGTATTTTCGCCCAGCCATCGGCCAATGGCAAATTTAAAATCACCTCTTCGACTGGTGAATACAGCGTCAAAGACGTCTGGCCGTCAACTTTTTCTAGCCAAGTGTGATCGATTTCTCTAAAATAGCCGTTATAAATCGGCACCCGCACTGGACACCCTTTGCAGCGGGCGCTATGTATTTAACTTTTTTTAATGGATAACAGGCCCATGGCACAACATATCTTTACTTCTGAATCCGTATCCGAAGGACATCCGGATAAAATCGCCGATCAGATCTCTGATGCGGTGCTGGATGCCATTCTGGCACAAGATCCTAAGGCGCGGGTTGCCTGCGAAACCTTCGTGAAAACCGGTATGGTGTTGGTGGGCGGCGAAATCAGCACCAGCGCCTGGGTCGATATTGAAGAGCTGACCCGTAAAACCGTGCGCGAAATCGGTTATGTGCATTCCGATATGGGCTTTGATGCGGACTCCTGTGCTGTACTCAATGCCATTGGCAAGCAATCACCGGATATCAACCAGGGTGTTGATCGTGCCGATCCAAAGGAACAAGGTGCCGGCGATCAAGGCCTAATGTTTGGCTATGCCAGTAATGAAACCGACGTGCTGATGCCAGCGCCTATTACTTACTCACACCGTTTAGTTCAGCGCCAGGCCCAGGTACGCAAAAATGGTACCCTGCCCTGGTTGCGTCCGGATGCTAAGTCTCAGCTTAGCTTTATCTATGAAGATGGCAAGCCGGTGGGTATTGATGCGGTGGTGCTGTCCACTCAGCATTGCGACACCATCAGTACTGACGATCTGCGCGAAGCGGTGATGGAAGAAATCATCAAGCCGGTATTGCCAGGCGAGTGGTTGACCAGTCAAACCAAATTTTTTATTAACCCAACCGGTCGTTTTGTGATTGGTGGCCCTATGGGCGACTGTGGCCTGACCGGTCGTAAGATCATTGTGGATACCTATGGCGGTATGGCTCGTCACGGTGGTGGTGCTTTCTCTGGTAAAGATCCATCCAAGGTAGATCGCTCAGCGGCTTACGCTGCCCGTTATGTTGCAAAGAACATTGTGGCTGCCGGCCTGGCCGATCGCTGTGAAATTCAGGTCTCTTACGCCATTGGTGTGGCTGAGCCTACCTCTATCAGCGTGGAAACCTTTGGTACCAGCAAGCTGGAAGAAAGCCATCTGATTGGATTGATCCGCGAGCATTTTGATCTGCGCCCATACGGCCTGATTGACATGCTGCAACTCGAGCGTCCTATCTACCTGCCAACAGCGGCCTATGGTCACTTTGGTCGCAATGAGTTCCCGTGGGAGCAAACTGACAAAGCTGAAGCGTTGCGTCAGTACGCCAAATAAGCCAGCAGTGAGAGCTGCTATGAAAAGGAGAGCTCAGGCTCTCCTTTTTTCTGGCTAAAGCACGGCTAAAGAGCCATCGTCAACAGTTTCACCCGGCTGTTTTTTGTGTATGATAAGGCAGCCTTGTCTGAGTACTGATGTTCAGACCGCTAATTAAAACGAAGTTTCAGGGGAACACGGCGCACGCTCGTCCCATAAAAATTACAAGGAAAACCTATGTCCGCACAACAGGCCGCTCCAGCTGAAAAGCAGAGCATGCTCAATCGCGCCTTAAACGCGATTGAAGTAGTCGGCAACAAGCTACCCGATCCAGCTATTTTATTTGCCCTTTTGATGGTGTTTGTCTGGGTCGCATCCTGGTTGCTGTCTGGCGTTAGCTTCAATGAAGTTGACCCACGCACCGGCGAGTCCATTCAAATTGCTAACCTGCTGGCAGGCAGTTCACTTACTGAGTTTACCTCCCGCATGGTCAATACTTTCGTGACCTTTGCTCCACTGGGTATCGTATTGGTTGCGATGCTAGGCCTTGGTGTGTCTGAGCACACCGGTTTTATCAATGCCGGCCTACGCTCCATTTTAAGTGTCACTCCCAAAATGTTGCTTACCCCAGTGCTGATTGCTGTTGGTATTCTTAGCCACGTGGCGGTCGATGCTGGTTATGTCTTGGTGATTCCACTCGGAGCGGTAATTTTCTATGCTGCTGGCCGTCACCCTTTGGCCGGTATTGCTGCAGCATTTGCCGGTGTCTCCGGTGGTTTTTCAGCAACCTTCTTTATCCCATCCAGCCTGGATCCGATGCTGGCAGCTTTTACCCAGGAAGCGGTGAATTTGTCTGCGCATCCGGCTGCAGCTGATCTGGTGATCAACCCGCTGAACAACTTTTACTTTACCACCGCCTCAACGTTCTTAGTGATTCTGGTGGGTTGGTTCCTGACCGATAAAGTGATTGAACCGCGCCTGAAAAATACTCAGGTTGACGCCGATGCGGCCGACTTGCCGGTGATGGATGAGCTTACCAGCCGTGAGAAAAAAGGACTGATGTGGGCTGCTTTATCAATGGTAGGCGCCTTTGTGTTGCTGGTTATTTCTGCCCTGCCAGAAGGTTCTGCCTGGCGAGCCGACTCCGGTGAGCTGGCTGATGCAGCCGCCCCATTGATGCGCTCTATTGTTTCGTTAATCTTTATCTTCTTCTTAATCCCTGGTGTGGTTTATGGCTATGTAGCAGGAACGGTGCGTAGTCATCGTGATATCGTTGAAGGCATGAGCAAAGCCATGAGCGGCATGGGCTATTACATTGTGATGGCCTTTTTCTGTGCTCAGTTTATCTATGCCTTTGGTCAATCCAACCTGGGTGCGCTGATGGCCATTAAAGGCGCCAACTGGTTAAAAGAAATGGCCTTCCCGATGGGCTTTACCCTGATTGGTATTGTGCTGCTGACCGGTTTTGTCAACCTGATGGTCGGCTCGGCTTCGGCCAAGTGGGCCTTAATTGGTGCCATTATGGTGCCGATGCTGATGGAGCTTGGTGTATCACCAGATTTGACGCAGGCGGCTTACCGGGTCGGTGACTCAAGCACCAATATCATCACCCCACTGCTACCCTACTTCCCACTGATCGTGGTGTTCTGCCAGAAGTATGTTAAATCCAGTGGTATCGGTACCCTCATCTCCCTGATGCTGCCCTTTACCGTAGCCTTCCTAATCTGCTGGACGGCTTTCTTGCTGCTGTTCTGGGGCTTTGATATCCCGTTAGGTGTCGGTGCCAGCCATAGTTTCCCTGCTGGTTAATTGGTCAACAAGCAAGGCAAAAAACCCTGTCAGGCATGACAGGGTTTTTTTATGTATTCCGGTCTCTTATGTCAGTTCTGTTTACATTTAGACCAGCATACACCTGGCCTTGCATTGTAATTTTCTAATTTATATAAGAAAAAAATAATGGTCTGTTTTTTGCTAACTTTTAAGGCATAGCACAAAAGGATGTAAGTCCGGATTACCAAGTAAGTCTGGCCCGGCAGACAAAGCCTTAAGGAAATGACTATGAAAACTTTATTTGTTACGGGGGTTGCACTTGTTGCAGGTTGCGCATTCTTGATGTCTACCGCAAATGCTTCTCCCCTATGTACAACCGGTAGTGTTAAATTGACATCGCTGACAACCCTGGCAGCTGATCATAGCAATACGGCTTATGACTCAGACTACTTTACTGACAACAATTTACTCAAAAGTGACTACATAGCTACCAATTGTATGGGGCTATTTTCCGAGCCAAGCAATATTGGCAGTATTATTGATAAAGCAGATCCAAATCGTGGCTGGTTAGGTGACGGACTGTTAAATGGTGGTATTTATAGCTGGGGAGGTCAAGGCCCTAATGCTCAAACTAAGCGGTTAATAGACCCAGAACAGTTCCTTAAAGATGCAACCGGTCTGGATGATATCAGTGGTCTATTGATGGGTCTTAAAGACAAAGACGATCCCGTAGATCCAGGTTGGATCACATTAGGCAAGCAAGATATCGGTTCTGCGTTCTCCTATGAAAGCATTAAAGGCAGTAACCCGCTTGATTTGGCTGATGTGTTGGATATTCGTTTTGATTGCACCGGCGATTGCAAGACTGGTACCTGGTCTCTGGTGACGACGCCAGACATCATCTCATTAGTTCAGGGTGCTCTGGGTGATAATCGCTCCACTTTTGATATGCTGGCTTTTACTTTTAAAGCAGGAACTGAGTGGGCAGTGTTTAACTTTAATTTTGCCGCAATTTTCCAGAATGAGATTTTCAATTTAGGCAATACTGGCCTCGACGCCCCATTCAATACCCCATTTGCCTTTGCAGGTACATGGGATACCAGTGTATTTGGCAGTGGCCTGTCGCATGTTGGTGTGGCGGCACGCGACCCAATTCAAACAACAACCACTACCCCAGTTCCAACCCCTGCCTCAATTGCAATAATGGGTATAGGTTTGCTGGCACTACGTCTATTCCGTCGCTAATGTCAGAAAAATTTACAGTATAACAAAACCCGCTACGGCGGGTTTTTCTTTGGCTATGCCCGGCAAATTGCTACCATACAACTATGGTCACTAACCGTGCTGTTTTATGCGTATCCCAAGAATCTTTGTCGACTTACCACTTACTACTCAGTCCCTGGCTTTACCTGACGATGCTGCTGCTCATGTTGGGCGGGTGCTGCGAATGCAGCCAGGCGATGCTTTGCAGCTTTTTAATGGCAATGGCAAAAATTATGCGGCCACTATTGATCAAGTGAACAAAAAGCAGGTGCTGATTTCGATTACTGGATCAGAGCTTAATGAGACCGAGTCCAGCTTGCATTTGCACCTGGGGCAGGTCATTTCACGTGGTGATCGAATGGACTTTGCCATTCAAAAAGCGGTCGAACTTGGCGTAAGTGCCATTACCCCACTGTTCTCTGAGCGCTGTGGCGTGAAGCTGGATGGTGAACGGCTCGAGAAAAAGCAGCAGCAATGGCAAAAAATTGTGCACTCTGCCTGCGAGCAATCGGGCCGCAGCCTGATACCCAAAGTTCTGCCGGCGTTGCCACTGACAGCTTGGCTGGCTGAACCAACAAAAGATCTAAAGCTGACCTTGCATCCATGGGCCAGCGACACCATTAAGACATTAACGCCAGCCCAAAGTATTCGTCTGATGATAGGCCCGGAGGGTGGCTTTAGCGAGCAGGAAATGACAGCTGCTCTGGCAGCTGGTTATCTGGGCATTCGGCTTGGCCCTCGCGTATTACGAACCGAAACCGCAGCGCTCACGGCCATCAGTGCCCTGCAGCTGCAATTTGGCGATCTCGCCTGAGGATCTTATGACAGCACTTAACATCGGTATTGTGATGGACCCTATTGCGGACATCACCATCAAGAAAGACACCAGTTTCGCCATGTTGCTGGAAGCCCAGCGCCGTGGCTACACCATTCATTACATGGAAATGGCAGACTTGTACTTGCTGGAAGGGCAAGCCCGCGCGCGCTCACGCTTGTTGATGGTGGAGGAAGACCCAGCCAACTGGTATCAGTTTGGTCAGGAGCAGGATATTGCGCTGGGCGAACTGGACGCCATCTTGATGCGTAAAGATCCGCCGTTTGATACCGAGTACATCTACGCCACCTATATGCTGGAGCTGGCCGAGCAACAAGGCTGTCTGATCGTGAACAAACCACAAAGCCTGCGCGATGCCAATGAAAAACTCTACACCAGCTGGTTTAGCCAATACACACCGAAAACTCTGGTTAGCCGCGACTCGGCCCGCTTAAAATCTTTCTGGCAAGCTCATCAGGATGTCATCATCAAGCCACTTGATGGCATGGGTGGCGCTTCCATTTTCCGCCTGAAAGCCGATGATCCCAATGTTGGCGTGGTGCTGGAAACCCTGACCGCTCACAACAGCCGCTATGCCATGGCTCAGCAGTTTGTGCCAGCCATCAGCGAGGGCGACAAACGCATTTTAATGGTTAATGGTGAACCTATCCCTTATGTGCTGGCCCGGATCCCGGCGAAAGGCGAAACTCGCGGCAATTTAGCTGCTGGCGGCCGTGGTGAAGTGCGGCCACTCAGCGACAGCGACCGGGCCATTGCCGAAGCCGTTGGCCCCACCTTGAAAGCGAAAGGACTTATTTTTGTGGGTTTGGATATCATTGGTGATAAACTAACTGAGATCAATGTCACCAGCCCCACCTGCGTGCGGGAAATTGAAGCCGAAGCTCCCGTGCATATCACCGGTCAGTTGTTTGATGCCATCGAACAGTTGCTCGGTAATTGAAGTACCTAGTCTGTTCCCAGCCAACAATACCGTTGGCTGGTAGCGAATAAGGAGCGCAGCATGAATACCTTTGAGCATCACTTTTTGATCGCTATGCCATCGCTGCAAGACCCATTTTTTCAACGCAGCGTGACTTATATCTGTGAACACAATGAAGACGGCGCCATGGGTATCGTGATTAATCACCCACTGAAAGCCACCATTGGCGACTTACTGCAGCAACTGGATATCGAGTTTGATCCAAAAAACCCGATCACAGAACAGGCCGTCTGTGCCGGCGGCCCGGTACAGGCCGATCGAGGCTTTGTGCTGCACAAAGCACAGCCAGGCTATATGAGTAGCATGCAGTTGGACGATGATCTGATGATCACCACCTCCAAAGATATTTTGCAGTCCCTGACGACTTCCGATGGGCCGGATAAATTTTTACTGGCTTTGGGGTATGCCGGCTGGGTGGCCGGTCAACTGGAACAGGAAATCGCCGACAACTCCTGGCTGGTGATCCCAGCCGATAGCAGCATTATTTTTGACCTGGCCCATGCCTACAAATGGCAGGCTGCCACCAAAAAAATGGGCATTGAAACCTGGCAACTGAGCAGTACCGCAGGACATGCTTAATGAGTACAGATAAACACCGCTCAGTACTTACCTTTGATTACGGCACCAAAAGCATTGGCGTTGCTATCGGTCAGGAGCTGACCGGCAGCGCCAGTGTACTGGCTGCACTGAAAGCCCGCGATGGGATTCCGGATTGGGACCAGATTGAAAAACTGCTTAAGGAGTGGCAACCGGATCTGTTAGTAGTTGGTTTGCCGCTGAATATGGATGGTACGGAGCAGGAGTTTACCGTACGCACCCGAAAATTTGCCAACCGGCTGCATGGCCGCTTTGGGCTGCCGGTCGAACTGCATGACGAACGCCTGACCACTGCCGACGCCAGGCAACAGCTCTTTGCCGAAGGTGGTTTTCGTAACCTCAGCAAAGACAAAGTCGATAGCGTCTCGGCAGTGCTTATTTTTGAGAGCTGGTATGAAAACCGAGCCTGATAATCTCCTCATTCAGCCCGGCTATTACCAGCATTACAAAGGCCCTTTTTATCAGGTACTGGATCTGGCCCGCCACAGTGAAACCGAAGAATGGCTGGTTATTTACCGGCCGCTTTATGGTGAGCGCGCTCTGTGGGCACGGCCCCTTGCGATGTTTTGTGAACAGGTATCACACCAAGGTGCTTTGATCCCTCGTTTTCGTTATCTCGGCGATACGCTGCCTGAATAAACGCAGTTCCCCTACTCGATTTGCCGAAAATCCCGTTATTTTGCCACTTATCATCTTTTTTGCTTTTCATGGTCACGCCATTGCTATGCTCCCCGACATCGACAACAGCGATTGTAAAAGATCGTTACATATTTCAACTTAGCTGATGGTCTGGAGGGTGTTATGTTTGATACAACCGAATGGGCGCACACACTGCAACAAAGTAATCTGACCTTTTTAATCTGGTTTGTGCCGCTGTTTTTAGCGATTTATTTTGTTCCAACCCTGTTAGCGGTAGCCTTTAACCGTCGACATCTTGGCAAAATCGCTTTGGCCAATATCCCGGCCGGTTTTTCTGTCATTGCCTGGTGCGCGCTGATTGGCGTTGCAATCAGTGGGAAATTAATCGAATCAACACGGAGTAAACACCATGAGTAAATCTGCCGCACACGGGTTAGTCGACATTTTTGTTGCCCCCAAACAATTATTCAATGCATTACCAGATAAAAAGGGCTGGAGCTGGCTGGCATTTTTATTGATTATTTTCATCACTGCGCTTGGTATGTGGTGGTTTTATGCTGGCATGAGCCCGGAGTGGATTGTCGAGCAGCAGCTAGCCGCCGTGGCGCATAACATGACACCAGCAGAGATTGAAGAAAGCCGGGCTTTGATGGGACATATGGCGGATAAAACCGGCATCTTTGCTGTTGGCGGTACACTGGTAATGACCCCAATTATGCTGGCGATCATGGCCGGTTACTTGATGCTGGTAGGCAACCCCGGACAAAAACGTTCTTATGGTGACTGGTATGCGATGGCCGTTTGGAGCAACATGCCAGGCATTTTGAATATGCTGGGTTTGATGGTATTGGTTCTGGTTAGCAGCAATCCAAACATGCCTTTGACTGCGGTCAATTATCTGTCGGTAAACCAATTGCTGTTAGGCCTGGAGCCCGGACAAGCTTGGTATAACTGGGCTGAACAACTGAACTTAATCTATCTGTGGATCACCGCCTTATTTGCTGTAGGTCTGCGCAGCTGGAGTGGTTACAGTGTTGCCAAGAGTAGTCTGTTAGCCGCTATCCCACTGCTGGTTATTTTCGGCCTATGGGCTGTGTTTATTTAACCGGGAACCATCATGAAAAAATTGCTGCTTCTCCTGCTGATTGGTGCAACCCTGGTAGCCCTTATTGCGCTCAGTCAGTACCGTCAGTCGCAACAAGCCATTAGCGTGACCACCGCCCTGGTCACCGAAGGCGCTCTGGCCGATAGCATTCTGGCTTCCGGCAATCTGGAGTTTAATACCCAAATCCAGATCCGCTCTGAAGTCACCGGCCGGGTATTGGAAGTGCTGGTGGACGAAGGCGACATGGTGGAAAAAGGCCAGGTACTGATGCGATTAGACCCGACCGCCTTTGAAGCTGATGTCAGCAGAACCCGTGCTTTGGTGCGCAGCCAGCAAATAGATATTGAGCGAGCCAAAGCGCAACTGGCGGACCTTGAGCGTCAGTTCGCCCGTCAACAACAAATGCATCGCAGTGGTCTGGTGCAGCAGGAAACCATCGACAGCCTGCAAAGTCAGCTGGATATTGCTCATATCAATGTAGCCGCAGCCCAGGCGGCACTTGAGCAAGGCAAAGCCAGCCTCACTATGGCCGAAGATAATCTTAGTAAAACCATTTACCGGGCGCCCATTGCCGGCTTGCTGTCCACCGTCGATATCAAACCCGGCGAAACCGTGATTGCCGGCAGTACCAATATCATTGGCTCACCTTTGATGACCTTAGCTGATCCCAGTGCCATTCTGGCGGAGCTGCGGGTTGATGAAGCCGATATTGCCAATGTGCACCTTGGACAACGGGCAGAGATCTTTGCGGCGGCTTACCCGCATCAGGCTATCCCCGGCGAAGTGATTCAGATTGCAACCTCAGCCCGCTACATGAATCAAAGCCAAAGCTTGTCGTTTCGGGTCAAAGTGTTGCTGCAGCCTGACGATATCGCGCTGTACCCGGGCATGAGCTGTCGGGCGGAAATCATCCTGTCGGAACAAGAAGCGGGTTTGCAGATCCCTATTGCCGCCGTGCAAAAGGACGGAGACCAGAGCTTTGTCTGGACAGTAGTGGATGGCCAGGCCAGCAAACGCTCCGTCTCGCTGGGGCTGGCTACCGACATCGCCCAGGAAGTTCAGTCTGGTTTAAGCCTGGATGAACAAGTCATTATTGGCCCTGCCCGTACCCTGCTGCGCATTCAGGATGGCAGCCGCATCCGGGCCACCCTGCAGGAGTATTAACATGGCCAGCAATGTGATCCGTTTGCACCAGGTCAATAAAAGTTACCTGATGGCAGACGAAATGTTTTATGCCTTACGCAATATTGACCTTTGCATTGCAGAAAACGATTACGTGGCCATTATCGGCCCATCCGGCTCTGGAAAATCAACCTTGATGAACGTACTGGGCTGCCTGGATACCCCAACCTCTGGCCAATACCAGTTGGGTGAACACGATGTCGCCACCCTGAATGAAACTGAACTGGCAGAGCTGCGCAACGAAGCCGTTGGTTTTATCTTTCAAAGCTTCAATCTGTTACCCCGCGCCACAGTGCTGGCCAATGTGATGCAACCCTTGGTGTATCGGCTGATGCCCAACAAAACCCGGCAAGCCATGGCACTCGAAGCATTGCAACGCGTTGGCCTGGCCGATAAAACCGGGCATCTTCCCAACCAGTTGTCCGGCGGCCAGCGCCAGCGTGTTGCCATTGCCAGAGCACTGGTCACCCGGCCTCGAATTTTGCTGGGTGATGAGCCCACCGGTAACCTCGACAGCAAAACCACCAAAGACATTATGGCCCTGTTTGATCAGCTGCATCAGGAAGGCCATACCATCATTCTGGTGACCCACGAGCAAGACATTGCCGATCATTGCCAGCGCGTGATCCGACTGGTCGATGGCCAGGTGGCCGAGGATATTCGAAACGATCAGGGAGCGCAACTGCATGTTTAAACTGCTTCATGCCAGCTTTGAAGGCACCAAGGCAGCTTTTGCTTCTATCCGCGCACATGCACTGCGCAGTGCCCTTACCACGCTCGGAATCATTATCGGGGTTGCCGCAGTGATTACCGTGGTGGCCATTATGCAGGGGCTTAGCCACAGCATTACCAGCCAGTTGGATGATTTAGGCAGCGATATGGTAACCTTACGCGCCTACACCCCCACCAACCAGCAAATGCTTGGACAGTTCAACCGATTGCACCATGATGATTTTCTGACGTTAAAGAGCCGGGTCTCTCAAGTCGAGGATATGACGGCCACCATGCAAGCCTTTAGCATGGGCTCCCAGGTACACTATGGCCGTAACAGTGCTCAAACCCAAATCATTGGCACCGACAGCAGTTATCAGAATGTGGTGCGGGTGTATCCGGAGCTTGGACGCTTTTTATCCAGCAGCGATGATGACCGCAGACGGCGGGTCGCATTTATTGGCAGTTCATTGATCCAAAAGCTGGATTTACCCGACAACCCGGTTGGCGAGTTCATTAATTTATCGGGCGACTGGTTCCGGATTATTGGCGTCGCCGAAAGCCGCGGCAGCTTGTTTGGCTTTGATCAGGACAATTACATCATTGCCCCCTTTAGTACCATTCGGGCATTGAATGGCGAGCGGGCTGCCCGCAACATTGATATCTTATTTCGTCCTGCTGCCGGAGCCAATCCTGAGCAGGTGCAACAACAAATGCGCAGCATCTTGCGACAGCGACATAAACTGGCGCCCGACGATCCGGATCCCTTCGAGTTTATTAGTGCCGAACGGATGATCGACCAATTCAACAGCATTACCCGCAGTATTACACTGGTAGCAGGTGGTGTGGTCAGCATCAGCTTATTGGTTGGTGGCATTGGCGTGATGAACATCATGCTGGTCTCGGTAACCGAGCGCACCCGTGAGATCGGCATCGTCAAAGCCCTGGGGGCCACGCCCCAGTTTATTTTGCTGCAGTTTTTAGTCGAAGCTCTGGTGCTGTCATTGTTTGGTGGGATTATCGGTTTGGCCCTGGGTGCAGGTATAGCCAGTTTTATCGGTCTAATGCTGCCCGCTATGCCAGAGGCACTGGTGCCACTGTGGGCTATCCTGTTATCCATTGGCTTTACGACCATGATTGGCGTGGTCTTTGGCTTAGCGCCAGCCATTAAAGCTTCCAGATTAAACCCGATTGATGCGCTACGTTATGAATAAGCCATCCTCTATCTGGCAGCAACACTGGCGATTGTGCTGGCAAAGCAGTAAGCCCTACCGTCTTGGGCAGGTGCTTACCTTTGTGCTTTACCTGCTGTTTTACCTAATTTATACCCTGCCGTTTTTGCAAGATGCAGAGCCGCAGTTGCTGCAGCTGTTTTTTGCGCGCTATCTGTTGGAAGCGACCGGTTTTATTGTCTTAAGTCACTTCCTGGTACGGCCACCTCTGCGCATCCATTACCAGCGTGGTTTTAGCTTAGGTGGAGTACTTCAACTATTTGGCTGGCTTAGCCTGGCTGCATTTTTACTGGCTTTGATAAGTACCTTTGCATCCGCTATCCCAGCGCTGGCTGAAACCAATATGCAGCAAGTGACTCTTGTCAATAAAGACAGTGTCGATGGCCTGCAAATGCAGTTCTCTCTGGCCACCTTAATCACTATGCTGTGGCTGATGCATTTCAGCTTATTTTTGTTCTGGAGCCTGGTGTACCTGGGCTGGCAGATGCGGCAAAGCCGTAAAGCCCTGGAGCAGGAAATGCAGCAAGCCCGCTTGCAGCAGCTGACCAACCAGCTAAGTCCACACTTTCTATTCAATACCCTAAACAGCATTCGGGCGTTGATTTTTGAAGACCAGCACAAAGCCGCCGATACTCTGACCCAGCTATCGGAGCTGTTCCGGGTGCATTTGCAAGCTCATCTGCGTCCCACCAGCAGCTTGCAAGAAGAGTGGCAGCTCTGTCAGACCTATCTGCACATTGAACAAATCCGCTTAGAGCAACGGCTACAGCTCACAGTAAACATCGATGACAGCCTGTGGCAGCAGCCGTTGCCTACCCTGATGCTGCTAACCCTGCTGGAAAATGCCATCAAGCATGGCATTAGCCCGAATCCGGAACCAGGTTTTATTGAGTTAACCGCCCAAAAGCTTGATACCAGCTGGCAGTTGTCGCTGCGCAACAGCGTCGGGGCCCAATCCAACCAAAGCTCTACCGGCACCGGATTGCGCAATTGCCACAAACGACTGCAGCTGATGCATGGCGACAAAGCCCGTATTCAGCTGGAACAAAGTAACACCGTGTTTCACATCACCCTGGAGCTGCCTTATGTTACGCACCCTGATCGTTGATGATGAGCGATTGGCCCGCAGCGAATTAAAACGTTTGCTAAAAGCTCACCCGGAGTGTCAGCTTATCGGTGAGGCAGCCAATGCCAAAGAGGCCTTAAAACTACTGGCGCAAGAAGAACCAGAGCTGGTATTTTTGGATATACAAATGCCGGAAGTAACCGGACTGGAGCTGGCCGCTACCCTGCCGCCACAGGTGCGTTTTGTGTTTTGCACCGCCTATGATAGCTATGCACTGGATGCCTTTGGCCTGAATGCGGTGGATTACCTGCTCAAACCCATCGCGCCAGCCCGGCTGGCTCAAACCATGCAGCGCTTGCAGGCAGACAAGCAGCCGGAAGCCAGCAACCTTGCAACCCACCAGCACTATCTGCCCGAACAGCATGGCATTTTGCTGAAATTTGGCGACATCAATCGAATTGTGCGCCTGCATGAAATCATCCGCTTTGAAAGCATCGGCAATCATGCTGCTGTCTATACCCCGCATGGGAAAAGCTTTTTGCACAGTTCACTGGCCCGGATTGAACAAAAGCTAAATCCAGAGTATTTCTTTAAAGTCAGTCGCTCCGATATAGTGCGGATTGACGCCATCGCCCATATTGAACCAGGCATCGCCACTGGCAGCCTGCTGGCAGTACTCAATGATGGCCAACACATTGAAGTAAGCCGGCGCCAGGCACAACAACTCAAGCAATGGTTTTCGGCGTTTTAAATCCAATTTGTACAAAATATCACCATTTTATATGATGCAGCTCAAAGCATTCCTGCCAGCTTTTGCTATACCTAAACTCCATCATCAGCAGACTAGCGGAGTAGCAGCATGGCACAGCAGCATCAGCGGTTGGGGTGTATTATTCTGGCCGGAGGCCAGGGCAGCCGCCTGCGGCCACTCACCAACCACTGCGCCAAGCCTGCCATTCCATTTGCTGGCCATTACCGGGTCATTGATTTTGTGCTCAGCAACTGCATCAATTCAGGTTGCGATGAGCTCTGGGTGCTCGGACAATATCAGGTAGACGGTTTGCACCACTACTTGCACCAGCAATGGTCGAAACAACGATGCCCGGCCGATCTTCATCTGGTCAAAACCAGAGAAAGTAAACTCAAGGGCACTGCCGGTGCGGTGTTTCAGCAACTGCAACAGTTTGAATACAGCCAGGCGACCCACCTGTTGGTGCTCAGTGCCGATCACGTATACAAAATGGATTTTCGCCAGATGCTGGACTTTCATCTGAAACACGATGCCTGCATGACCATAGCCGCTATGCCGGTGCCGGCTGAGCTGGCTCCACAATTTGGTGTGATTGCCATGGACAGCAACCAACGCGTCACCGGTTTTTACGAAAAGCCGAGGCTACACCAAATTAAGCATCTGGTTGATAGCAACGGCATGGTGCTGGTGTCGATGGGTAATTACCTGTTTAACCGCTACTGTTTGTTTCAGTCGTTGCAGCAAGATGCAAAAAAAATGCTGTCCCGCCACGATTTTGGCCACGATATTATTCCGGCTATGCATCCGAAAGAGCCAGTGTATGTCTATGATTTTTCAAATAACTTGGTACCAGGTGAACGCCAGCATTACTGGCGGGATGTCGGCACCCAGGATGCATTTTTCCAGGCGCATATGGATTTACTGGGGCCAAACCCGGCGGTCCGGCTGCACAATGAGCACTGGCCGGTCTTTGGTAAAGAACCGGTGGCCCCGAGCTACTTTGCAGGTTCCAGTAATAGCAACATCCAGGACAGCCTGATTGGTGCCGGCTGCGAGCTTTCGGCCGCCAGCATCCGCCACTCGGTCATTGGCAGCCATTGCCGTATTCATCAGGGGGCGGAGCTGGAAGATTGCGTGTTGATGGGCCAGGTCGAGGTGGGTGCCAACAGCAAATTGCGCAACGTGATTGTAACCGAGAACTGCCGTATCGCTGAACACAGCAGCATAGGTTTCAATGCCAGGCTCGATAGTCAGCGCTATCAGCGACTGCCGTCTGGCCTGGTGATCGTCAGTAGCAATCAGGCGGGTATCAGCACTTTACATGATCTGCACTAGCCAGCATGCTGGCGGTACCACTCGCCAATAATTAACGCATATTACCTCCCAGACAAATGTAGCTACACCATTAAAATTTAGCCACAAAGAGTCACGGAAATTTTTCATCACTAGTAGAGATTGACTTGAAAATAGCCAATTAGACCTTATATATTATAAGGCTTTATAAACATAGGAGTTAAAAAAATGCCAGACTTGTCTAAAGCTAACTGTCCGTGCAGAGGTTGTACCAAGAGAGCAAATACCAAAGAAGAAGTAGTAAGACTTTTTGGTCTCAGAAACATGGGAGACGGAACAATAAGAGTTCAATCATATTGTCGAGAATGTAGGATACTTCACTGCAAAGCTAATCATCCAAAATGTATATAGCCAAAAAATTGGCAGGGTAGTGTTGTTCCTGCCTTAATATGTTAGATTACGTACTTTTGCTGTTTCCGGACTGATAGATGCCTTATATTTTTAAGTTAGATGCCGTTGAGTGGTTAAGTAATCTTGCAGATGAAAGCATCGATCTATTTATCACCGATCCACCATACGAATCACTTGAGAAGCATCGAAAAATTGGCACGACCACCCGCTTGAAGAAGAGTAAGTCCTCTAGTAACGAATGGTTTAATATATTTCCAAATAAAAGATTTGAAGAGCTATTCATCGAAATTTATCGTGTACTCAAACGTAATTCGCATTTTTATCTCTTCTGTGATCAAGAGACAATGTTTATAGCTAAACCCCTAGCTGAAAAAGCAGGCTTCAAGTTCTGGAAGCCTATTGTTTGGGATAAGTGTTCGATTGGAATGGGATATCATTATAGAGCTCGTTATGAGTTCATACTTTTTTTTGAGAAAGGGAAAAGAAAACTAAATGATCTCAGCGTGCCAGACATATTAGAATTTAAGCGTATTTGGCAAGGCTATCCCACAGAAAAACCTGTCGGCCTTTTGGAGATATTAATAAAACAAAGCTCTAATGTGGATGAATTAGTAGCAGATGCATTTTTCGGCTCTGGCTCCACTTTGATCGCAGCAAGTAACTTATCCAGAAGGTATCTTGGGTGTGATATTTCAAACTCTGCACACGAACACTTCATTGATCGACTAAAAAGTCAAGAAAGCTAGCTCTCAAAAATTTCAGTTATAGTTCATTACAAAATTAAAAGTTATAGCCGACAGATTTGATGTGTTTTCTTTTCAAATTTACTTAATCAGTCCTGCAAGTTTGACTATTTTTTGATAATCTTCCCACAACCAAACTCTTGCACTTCCATTATCCGAATACTCATTAAACAAGTTACCAATATTAACTAACGCTTTTCCAGATAATCCATTAAATTTACTCTGGCTACCGATAAAATTTATTTTATAATTACCTAATACATCTAGCTCAACATCACGTCCGAAGTTCCCTTGCTGTCTAACTTTATGCTTAACTGAACAAAGCATGCTCAATTCATAAAATTTTGATAGTTTAGTAGCATTTCCTCCTGAACCAACAGTAAAATCATTAAAGTTACCTTCAATTATTGGAGTATAATTCTTTCGCTGGTTAAATCGTTCGAAATCTTTATCAAATTCGATAATTGCTACAATTAATGAAAATATATTTATTACTTGCACTCGCTGTGAAGATTCATAGCTACTTAATGCGGACCTTAAGCAAGCATTAAACTTATTTATCAATTGATCTAGATCTCTTAAACTCAACGTATAAGCTTTCCCTAACCAAGCTAAGTATTCATGCACACTCTCTAATACAGAGTTTTTCACATCTGGATAAAGGACAACTTTGTCATCATAATTATCAATCGACAGCATTGATAGTTTTACATAACTTTCTAATTTAGGCTCATCCATCCTGGCTTCTCTATTAAAGAAACGCCTTAAATAAGTTGTTGAGTCAAACTCCGATCCATAAACAGACTTTATTGACTGTCGTAACTGTTGTGTATCAGTCGCCACAACAAATACGAAGTTTTTTGTAGTAAAAAAATGCTTAATAACTTCAAGCATTTCAATTGCATAGCTTGGACGACACCTGTCCAACTCGTCGACTAAAACGATTACTGGAAGTGAAAGTCCATAATTTTTATTGATTACTTCAGCTAGATTTCCTAATTCACGACGAATGCACTTTATAGCCTCAATCTGCTCAACATGCTCATGCTTGATATCATCAAGAAAGTCATTTGGCTTTTTCTCAAATAATGCCTTAGCCATCTCATTTCCGATGGTTGTATCTGCTAAAAGATGCTTAGACAATAAGCCGGCACCGCCTATAATTGCTCCTTTTACAGCCTTACCTAAAAATTCGCCGACCTTAGTTAACTCAGCTCCAATATGGTCGTTTACCGTAGAAAGCTGGCTCAATAATTCGCTTGATACAACAGATAAAGGCATCTCGGAAAAATCACTTTCCCAAGCATCAATATAAATTACCGGATGATCTTCACTGATGAATAAAGAATACAGTCGTCTAAGAAACTCGGTTTTTCCTGTACCCCAGGCACCGTTCAAATTTAGAACAAAACCATCGCGCTCACCCATTAGGTAATTTTTAAGGAACTTGCCATAATCACCACGATCTAATTTGCAATTATCAAATGTATATTGACTTAGCCATTCCTTGTGTTTGCAGTTTATAGTCTGCATGTAGTAAATGTTCCTTATAAAGTGAATTACGATTTATGCTTTTCTAAAAATCATTCTAAATCTAGAAATGTGAACGTTGTCACTTAATTATTTATACAGTAATTCTGCATTATATGTGTTGGTTCTTGTTGGCTACCTGAGGTATCCCCACAAATGGGCTAGTTAAAACAAAAATTTAGGCGAGAAGGGAACATTCATGGCCGTTCACGATCTGATCTTTCGCCAAAAAAAACATACCACTAACAGCCATGAATGTGAAAACTATGCTCGCTCATTTTCTCTCTTTTGTCACCCCTACACGGATGCATAAGACCAGATTTTCATCACTACTTTCGGCAACGCAAAGCTTGCTGCAGCATCAGCGCTGTACGGTTACCGCAATTGGCCGGGGCATTGACAGCGATACCTGCGAAAAATACAGCATCAAACGGGCAGACCGGCTGCTCAGCAACAACAAACTCCTGGCTGAAATGCCTTGCATCTATGCATTGATGACCAGAGCAATTCTGGCAAACAGTAAGCACCCCATCATCCTAGTGGACTGGAGCAATGCCGATACTAAGAAGCAGAACCACATTTTACGAGCCAGCCTCGCCTTGGAAGGTCGCTCACTGACCTTGCTACAAATGGTCGCACTGGAAAAGAGCTGATACTATGGGCTTTAAATTCGTGGGGATCCCTCAGGTTGGCTACATACATATGGCCTTATTCATTTCATTTTCGAAATACTACCATGCTGGCGGTACCACTCGCCAATAATCAAGGCTGCCGCTACACTCACATTCAACGATTCAACCTGATCTGTGCCGGGGATCCGCAGCAGGGTATCGGCTTTTTGTGCCACCGCTTTGGAAACACCAAACATCTCTTCGCCAAACACCATCACCGCTTTGGCTGGCAAAGTCGCTTGATACAAAGACTCGCCCTGGTGACTGGAGGTGCTCATCAACTGATAACCAGCCTGACGGCACAGCAGCAGCGCTTCCGGTAGCTTTTCACAGTGCACCGCCTGCACAAACTCGGCGCCACCGGCTGCAGTGCGTACCGACGCACCCGAATACAGCAACTGCGCCTCCGGCAACAGGATGGCTTTGACACCAAAATGGGCGCAGGTACGGGCAATGGCCCCCAGGTTGTGCGGGTTACTGACGCCATCCATCGCCAGGATCAAATCACTGTTGGCGTCTTTTTGCTGACGCAGGTAACGATGCAGCGGCAACGACTCGGGTTGCTGCACCAGCATCACAATACCACCATGGTGCTGACTACCAGCCAGCTTATCCAGCTCGGTATCCTCCACCAGGTGATAAGCCTTTTTGGCTTTGGCCAGGTACTTCATCATGGCGGCACATTTTGGCGCCTGCTGTTGATTCAGATACAACCGGATAATGGCTTCCGGCCGCCTGGCAAACAGCACCTGACAGGCTTTTTCACCATAAATTTTTTGCTCGGCCGCCCTTGGCGATACCGCCCGCTCTGGCGCTGCTTTCGCTGTTCTGGCAGCCGCTGGCTGCGTAGGCCGCTTGGTTTTTTGGGAGGCATTCTTGCTGGATTTCTCGGCCCAGGGTTTTGCGCTCTTGGCACGCGCGGGGCGGGCAGCAGGACGTTTGGAAGAGGGAGCGCCGGACATAAACAACCTTGAGATGCATAAAAAACGCTATTGTAGCAGCTGGCATGACAAAACCACCAGAACAGAGTATGCTAGCGCCCCCTTTTTATGACTGGTTGTTTGCCATGCTCAGCTATCGCCACAGCTTTCATGCCGGCAATTTCGCCGATGTGCTAAAACATCTGGTGCAGGTTGCTATTCTTGAATACCTAAAGCGCAAGGATAAGCCGTTTTGCTACCACGATACCCACTCAGGGGCTGGCCTGTACAGCCTGAGCGGCGAACATGCCAGTAAAACCGGCGAGTATCAGAGCGGCATTGGCGTGTTATTTAACCAGGCGGTGCCAACGGCGTTGGAAGATGGCCCGGTAGGGCGTTATTTGCGTCTGATGCAGCAATTGAACCCGGACGGTGCGCTGGAGTTTTACCCGGGTTCACCATCCATCGCCGCTCAATTACTAAGACCGCAGGATGCGCTGCAACTGACCGAGCTGCACCCAACCGATTACGGCTTGCTGAGCCAGCACCTTGGCAAACGCAAACACTGCCGGATTGAAAAGATGGATGCCTGGGCCGGGATCAAAGCCATGCTGCCACCACTGGCACGCCGCGGTCTGGTATTGATCGACCCGCCTTATGAACTCAGCCATGAGTACGACGATGTGGTCAAAGGTCTGCAGCTTGCACTGCAGCGCTTTGCCACCGGTTGCTACGCCATCTGGTACCCGGTGATTGACCGGCCTCATATCGAGCGTTTTGTGGCCCAGGTTGCCGCCCTGCCAGTGACAGACCTGCTGCGTATTGAGTGGTGCCCCAAAGCAGACAGCGCAGGCTTTGGCATGACCGGCAGCGGCATGCTGGTGATCAACCCACCTTATTTGCTGGCCGAGCAATGCCGGGCCTTTCTGCCCTGGCTGCAACAACAGCTGGGCGATGCCGGCCCGGCGCAGGTGACTCAATTGATTGCGGAGGCGTAACCGAATGCGTGTTTTATTGGGACTCTTTGTGCTGCTATTTTCCGGCGCCAGCCTGGCTTTTGGTCAGATTGGCCATCGCATGATTTGCGAACTGGCCTATGAGCAACTGTCTGTCAGCCAGCAACAACGGCTGGATGCATTGTTGGCGCATACCGACTTTGACAGCTTTCCGCCGGCCTGCGTCTGGGCCGATCAACTGCGTGGCCAGGAGCAATACGACTTCGCAAGGCCGCATCATTATGTCAATATCCGCCTGGAGGATCAGGCTGTTAGCATGGACCATTGCCCGGACTATGGCTGCGTACTCTCTGCCATTAACGAGCACTATGCCTTGTTACAGCAAGACAGTCAGTCGGCCAAAGCAGCTGAGTCGCTGAAATTTCTCAGTCACTTTGTCGGTGACTTGCACCAACCCCTGCACGTTGGCTACGATTTTGACCGCGGTGGCAACGACATCGGTGTGATTTTTATGGGTGAAGTACGCAACCTGCATGGCATCTGGGATACCAGTATTTTGCTGCAACTGGGCTTTCGTGATTACCAGGCCAGCATCGACCGGTTACGCCCGCGCTTGAATGAAACCAACTTGCAGCAATGGCAGCAAGGCGATGTGCTGGACTGGGCCAATGAGTCGGTTGCCATTGTCAAACAGATCTACGCAGAGCACCAGCCTGGCAAGCCGCTGGATGAGCGTTACGCCTTGCATCACCAGCACACCATCGAAACCCGCTTGCTGCAAGCCGCAGCACGGCTGGCCTGGCTGCTGCAGCAACTTTGGCCAGAGCCTGAGGCGAATTAACCTGCCCTAGCAGGCAGTACCAACACCCTGCCCGCTTTGCTTTGCGGGCAATGCAGCACCTGTTCGGTGGCCCGGATCGCCAACACCTGGCCATTTGCCGCCAATTCCAATTCCACCCATTGTGTGCCTCTGTAGGATGGAATGCTTTGCCCCAGCTGCAATTGGGCCACCAGCTCCTTGCTGAGATTCAATTGCAATTCATCGCAAATCGTCAATTGCCAACTGGCCTCCTGCTGCTGCAACTGCGCTGTGCGGGTGTATATGGCGTGGCCTCGTTGCAATTGTTCTTGCTGACGTTGCCACAGCTGCTGCAACCTATCCTCACGAGCTGCCTGATGAGTGTCTGCCAAACGGTGATACTGCACCTGCTGGTAATCCATACTGGCCGTCAATTCAATCTGGTACAAATCTGAGGTTGGCGACCATGGCATCCAACTGAGCAACAACAGCATGGCAGCACAGCCTACCACCAACTGCGAGAGCTGCCACCAGCTTCGCCAGGCAGCAGGCTGCTTGTCTCTGGCTTCGCACTCGGCCAACAGCTGGCGTTTTAACATCGCTGGCATCTTATGCGCTTGTTTGACCTGTTGGTACAATGACTGCAGCGCGTCATGCTCAGAAGGTGTCTGCTTATTCATCATGCTCTCCCACACGCGCCTGCAAAAATCGACGCGCATAGCGCAGCCGGCTTTTCACAGTTTCGTCCAATTCGTTGGTAATCTTTGCAATTTGCCCGACCGAGAACCCTTCCAGCTGCAACATCAGCGCCTCCCGTTGCAGGAAGGGCAACAGCCGTAAAGCGTGTTCAAAACGCTGCTGCCGCGCTGCCGGACAAGATGACGAAGATACAGATTCTGGTTGTGCTAACTGCTCCGGGCAGGTCGATGATTGCCAGCGTTGCTGCCGCTTTAATTCATCCAGCAAGGCATTTCGGGCCATACTGAACAGCCAGGTTTTGAAACGGCTGTCCGCCCGAAAGCTGTGTCTTTTTTCCATCACTTTCAGCCAGGTTTGCTGGCAGATGTCCTGCGCCAGAGTTGGATCGGACTGACGCAAGATAAAGTGGTACAGATCATCGCCACAGTGCTGGATTAAACCATCCAGCCATTTTGAGGCACCCGTTTTCTGATAGTGTTGCATCAGTTGGTCCGGGCACAAGGTGCCAGCCCAGCTCAGGGGGATCGACAGCATAGGCACACTCCTCTTACCAGTCTGTTGTTTCAGCTTAGTTGGCTTCCAGCGTAAAATCGAGTTGTACCTGCAGGTTGGTTTGCTTTACCGCTTTGCCATCAATGACCTGAGGTTGATACTTCCAGCGCCGCAACGCCCGCATCGCTTCCCGGTTAAACACATTGGCCGGCTCAGCTGCCAGTACTTCAACATCCTGCACATTGCCTGCCTCATCCACGTTAAAGCGCAGCTGTACCCAGCCACTGATGCCCTGACGGGCAGCATCCACCGGATACCTTGGCTCTACCCTGACCAACGGATTGGCACTGGCATCTCTCAGACCTATCCCTCCCCGGCTAGGCGGATCGACCCTGAAACCGTCAAATCCAGGCGTAAAACGCGTGGTCAGATCCACCAACTGATCGGTTGGCTCTGAGTGCATGGTCATCACTTCGGGCTGAATGATGTCCGGACGCGGCGGCAGAGGTTGGCGAATCACGGTAGGTTGTTCCTCCGGCGTTTGGTAGACAGTGACAGCAATGCTTGGCTCAGGCGGCGGACGAACCCCGATTGGGGCTTTTACCAAATGGTGCATCAATAAAAATAAGGCAAAAGTCACGCTGATTGCAGTGCAAAAGCACAAGCTTAAACGGGACAATTTGGCAGCAGTGAACGGCTCGGGGTAGGTGAAACTGGTCATAGCAAGACTCCTCAGGGTGGTGTTATTGCTTAGACGACTGAGGAGTCCAAATGGGGTTAAATTTTTTTAACGGATCCAACCCTGATGAATGCGCTTAAAGGTTTCGGTACCGGCGCATTCCAGCCATTCAAAGGCCAGCATTTCCCGGTTAATAATGACAGCACCGGCTTGTTGCATCCGCTGCAGCCCTTGTTGTTTGTGCAAGGGATCGCGCGAGCCTACCGCATCTTCCACCACATACAGCTGAAAGCCTGCCGCCAGCAGATCCAGCACGCTTTGCAGTACACAGACATGGGTTTCAGTACCCAGCACAATAATCTGCCTGCGCTCTAATTCAATGAGCCTCTGGCGAATGGCCGTTTCTTTGTAGGCACTAAAATGCATTTTCTGCAGCACTACATCGCCGGGCAGAAGCTCCGCCAATACCGGGACTGTATGGCCTAAACCGGCCGGATATTGCTCGGTAGCCAGAATCGGCACATCCAGTTGAAGGGCAACTTGCAGTACCCAGGCCGCAGCATTCTCGACCTCACGGTTATCGGCAATGGCAGGTGCCAGCCGCTGTTGAATATCAATCAGTAGCACCAGGCTTTGGTCACGGTCTATCAGCATAGCGTTCTCCAGGGCAAGTATTCGAATAGAGTGACAAAACCAGCGCCCTGTCGCCAGTCGACCTTGGTCGTAGCAGCGATTGACGAGGTCGTTAGTGCCCGCCCTGAAAGGCGGGTAGTCACGCAGTGCAGGGATGCCGTTTCAGAATAAAACTAGTTAGCTCTGGCCGCGCCACTGCGCAAAACACTCGGACTCATCTTTGTCTTTATTCAGCAGTAAACGGGCCAGTACCTTATCGGCTTCGCCGGCTTCAGCGGATAAACCAATCCAGGCTTCAACGTAATCGCCATCGGCAAGGGCCAGCGGATAGAGCTCTTCCCAGCTGTCATCCGGGGTTTTTAAATCAACAAAACCGCGGCTCAGATGCTGTTGCTGGTACTCGGTGTAGTCAGCGGCACTCAGGTTGTCTGAGGCCAGTTCTTCAAAGATATCAAAAGCGTGATCGCACAGCTCATCCAGCGACCACTGTAAGTGATTTGACATGGTAATGTTCCAAAGAATTTCGCTGACCTTATGATAGCAAGTTTCCCAGCAAGACACAGCCTGATACTATAGCAGCATTGTAATTGCACCGATAAACCCAATGACCAGCACTTTGCCTCACGCCAGTTCTTTGTACCGCTGCCCACTGTGCCATGAGCCACTCACCGCTGAACATAGCGAGCCAGCACAAAGTTCCTATCGTTGTGTAAACCGGCATCACTTTGATCTGGCTAAAGAAGGCTACCTCAATCTGTTGCCGGTGCAGCATAAAAACTCGAAGCAACCGGGTGACAGCAAAGCCATGCTGCAGCAACGGCGACAGTTTTTAGAGTCCGGTGCCTATCAGCCTTTGGTGCAGATGCTGAGTGAGCAGTTCCAACAGTTGGCACCCAGCCAGGTATTGGACTCAGGCTGCGGTGAGGGCTATTACAGTGGCCAGTTGCAGGCAGCTTTGCCAGACACAGAGTTTGCTGGCATGGATATCTCCAAAAGCGCGATTCAGCTGGCAGCAAAACGCTATCCGAACATCGCCTTTTGCGTGGCCAGCGCCAAGGCGCTGCCATACCGCGATCAGCAGTTTGACGCCATGCTGGTGCTGTGCGCCCCCTTTGAACTGGCCGAGGTAACACGGTGCCTGCGCCCTGGTGGTCATCTACTGCTGGTGAGTGCGGCACCGGAGCATTTATTGCAGTTCAAGCAAGCGATTTACTCCGAGGTTCGGCTGCACAGCGATGCGATCCAGCCCCAGCCAGGCTTTTTGCACCAAAGGCGCCAACACTGCCGCTTTGTGTTGGAACAGCTAGGGGCAGATGCGTATCTGAGCCTGCTGGAGATGACCCCGCTTGGCTGGAAACTGCCTGCAGAGCAAAAGCAGCAACTTTGCCAAAGCTTGACGCAGCTGCAAGCCGATTTCTATATTGATAGCTACCAGTATGGATCCTGATGACAATAAGGGCCGTATGGAATAAAAGATGAAGTAAACAGGAGTACACTGTGAGCTACCCCCGTATCCTTGGATTTGCCGGCATTCTGCCCTTTTATCTGAGCCTCTTGGCCGTGCTGTTATGGCCGCAAAGCCAGTTGGCGCTGGTCGCCCTGATTGGTTATGGTGCGGTGATTTTAAGCTTTTTGGGGGCTGTACATTGGGGCATGGCGATGCAACTGCCGGATCAAACCCAGGCCAGACGCAGTTATGTATTTAGTGTAGTGCCCACTTTGCTTGGCTGGCTGGCATTGATCTCCCCCTACCAACCAGCGCTGATTGTGCTGGCTGCCGGTTTTGGCTGGGTCTGGCTGCGTGAGTACCAGAATCCCCCAGCGACCATGCCTGCCTGGTACCGCCAACTGCGGGGGATCTTAACGGCTGCCATTCTGCCTGCGTTAATTTTAGGCGCTATCTTTAGTGGTTAACCGCACTGCTGGCTTTTAGTCCTCTTCCGTGGTGAGCAATTCGCTGAGTTGCTCTGCTTCGGCTAAATGAATAGCATCAAACACTCTGGACCAAAAGTAGGTACTCAGTTCGCTGACAATATTGCTTTCGGCATTGAGCAAAATCACCAGGCCTACCTGACGGTCCCGTGAATAAGCCACGTCGGCTCGGAAGCCCCGCACCCAACCGCCATGGTACACCAGCTCTTCATCGCCAAACTGATAGACCCGCCAGCCCAGTGCATAATGCGCATCCCGGATAAACTGCCGCCAGTGACCGCGGCGTAAATCCCGCACCGTACGCACCCGCTTATCGGTGATGTTGGCCAGTAAATGCTCTGGCATCACCTCCGGATAATGGCCCAGTTGTGCCATCACCCAGTGGCTTAAATCGATGGCGCTGGCATTCACCCCGGCAGCGGGTGCAAAGCGGTAGTAGCTTGGTACCACGGTACTCTGGTACCAGCCACCCCGTGCCCGTACATGCGGCATGGCTTTGTTTTCTGTCGCCATAAAAGGATCCATCCCCACAGAGGCGGTTGGCATCTGCAAGGGCTCGAAAATCAGCTCCTGCATCAGGGTAGCGTAATCTTTTTGGGTGGTTTGCTGCACTATGGGTTCAATCAGGCTGAACAGCACATTCTGGTAACCATAGCATTCGCCGGGGGTACACATCGGATCCAGCTGTCTGAAGTGCGGCAGGATCCGCTCTGGCAACACATTGGCTTCAATCATGTTGTCGTAGGCGTTGGGGATCACACCTGTGGTTTGTGCCAGCAAGTGCTCAACTTGCAAGGCTTGGTTGTAGCGGGCAGAACGAAACGAGAAATCCGGTACATAATTCACCACAGGATCATCCCAGTTAAAGTAGCCCTGCTCTGCCAGCACCGCTGCCAAACCTGCGGCAAAGGTTTTGGACACCGAAGCAATCCGAAACACCGTAAAAGGATCGACCGGATCAGTAGAGCCCCGCGCCCGCACACCAAAACCACGTACCCGCACAATCTGATTGCCTTCAATCACGGCGTATACGCCACCCGGGATCTGATGCTCGGCCAGTTGCTGCTCAAAGTGTCGATCAAAATACTCGGCCACATCAGCAACCGGCGCTGCCTGCAGTGCGGCGATGAAGCTAACACTGATGAACCCAATAACTGTGCAGACAAGTGTTTTCATAAAAGCTACTTAAACTCTGCCGTCTGACGGAACAAAGGCTGCTCGTTCATAAAAGGGACCTGTTCAGCCGCATGACAAGCCATACAGGCAGAGCGTGCTTGCAAAAAGCTACGCTGGATCTTGGTTTTATCGCCATCAGCCAAGGCTTGCGTCAGCTCTGGCCAGGCCGTTTGCAAAAACATCGTTTTGGCATTGTCAGCCCGGCCAGGTCGCCGGAAGTAGCCCAGCTCAATGGCAGCACCCAACTTATCCCAGTGATAAGTGGCCAGTGGGTAATTTTCATCCACAATCGCATCGTAGCTGTGCTGATAACGCGCGCCGACCTCAGCCATAGCTCCGGAGAAGCCTGCAAACATCTTTTCAATCCGGGCAAAGCGCTCTTTATCAGAGGCGGCTTCCAGCAACCAGTGGTTACTGCTTGGCAACTCTGAACCTTGAGCCAGATTACAACCTAACATGAGCGTCAGGGCTAGCGTTATCATCGATGTTTTCATCGGTCCCTCCGGTTCTTTTTGCTTCAGGTCTTAGAAGCTTACGCGTTTATACTGGCGGTATTCAGGCCGCCAGAAGTTGGCCTCGATGCTATCCTGCAACTGATTGTCACTGATTTCAAGTGCCAAACCCTGTTGCTGCGCTACTTTGCCCACGGCAAAGGCAATACGTTTGCTAAGCTCAGCCAAAGCAGTCAGCGATGGCAGCAACTCCCCTTCACCGGTATTGGCCAGTGGTGAGGCTGCACCCAGGGTTTCACTGGCGGCCATCAGCATCTCATCACTGATGCGCTTCGCTTTTACCGCAATCACACCCAAACCAATGCCCGGGAAAATGTAACTGTTATTGCACTGTGCTATCGGATAGCTTTTGCCCTGATACTGCACCGGCTTAAAGGGGCTGCCGGTGGCGATGATCACATCGCCACCGGTCCAGGCAATCACTTGTTCCGGGGTCGCTTCTACCTGACGCGAAGGATTACTCAGCGGAAAAATAACCGGTGTTTTGCAGCCTTTATGCATGGCCCGCACTACCTGCTCACTGAAAAGCCCCGGCTGACCAGACACCCCAATCAACACAGTAGGCTCGGCGCAGTGCATCACATCCAGCAGCGAGGGATAATCGCCACTGTAGCTCCAGTCAGCTAAGGCCGCTTTGGACTGCACCAGCTTTTGCTGGAAGTCCCGCAAATCAGCCATACCCTCGCTTAATAAACCAAAACGATCAACCATGTAAATACGGCTGCGCGCTTCTGCATCCGTCAGGCCCTCGGCCATCATCTGGGTAATCACTTGCTCGGCAATACCACAGCCAGCAGAACCAGCACCGACAAAAACCACTTTTTGCTCAGACAACCGCTGCCCCTTGGCCCGGCTTGCGGCCAGCAAGGAACCCACGGTCACCGCAGCGGTACCCTGAATGTCGTCGTTAAAGCAACAATAACGATCGCGGTAGCGCTGCAAAATCGGCATGGCGTTGGGCTGAGCAAAGTCTTCAAACTGCACCATCACATCCGGCCAGCGTTTGTACACCGCCTGCATGAATTTTTCGACAAAAGCATCGTACTCAGCCTGACCAATGCGTTTGTGCCGTGCACCCATGTACATCGGATCGTTCAGTAGCTTTTCATTGTTGGTGCCCACATCCAGTGCCACCGGCAGCGTATAGGCCGGGCTGATGCCGCCACAGGCGGTGTACAAGGACAACTTACCGATGGAGATACCCATGCCACCAATACCCTGATCGCCAAGGCCCAGCACCCGTTCCCCATCCGTCACCACAATCACTTTTACTTTGGGCTTGGTGGCGTTGCGCAAAATCGCGTCCAGTTGATCGCGCTCTTCATACGAGACAAACAAACCACGCTTACTGCGGTAGATATCAGAGAACTTTTCACAGGCATCGCCTACCGTAGGCGTGTAGATAATCGGCAACATTTCCGGCAAATGCTGCTGCACCAGACGGAAAAACAGTGTTTCGTTTTTATCCTGAATAGCCCGCAGATAAATGTGCTTGTTGATGGTGCTCTCAAAACTGGAATACTGCATGTAGGCGCGCTTGACCTGCTCTTCGATGCTCTCGTAGCGCGGTGGCAATAAACCAGTCAGATTAAAGGCCTCGCGCTCTTCTTTACTAAAGGCGCTGCCTTTGTTGAGCAATGGCGTTTCCAGCAAAGCCGGGCCGGCATAGGGAATATAGAGCGGACCTTGGTGCCTGGTCGTCATAACTGCGGTTCCTTATCCTGAAAATCTGTTCATAAGCTGGCGGCGGAGTATACCCGATTGCGCCAGCAGCGGCCAATCATCAGCACAAGCAACGCAGGGAGGAGCCAGAGCAAGCCACCACCAGAGCTACTGCTTGCCCCGGCGCCCCGGGCCTGGGGTTGCACGGTAATGCTGACTTCGGCGCTGCTGCTGGTGCGCAAATCGCTGGCCGTCAACCGAAAACGCAGAGTTTGCGTCTGAGCAGAGACCGGGCTGATAAAGCTGGCTTGCAGAGTCTCCGTGTTGCTAAGCTGTACAGTCGGACCTGAGATTTGCTGCCAGCGATAACTTAATAGTTCGCCATCGGCATCGCTGGCACTGCCTTGCAATTGCACCTGACTGCCAGCACTGACCGTGCGGGCGGTGCCGGCAGACACTACAGGAACCTGATTCGGGCAATCCTGATTCACGTCCAAAAAGCCAATGGCTTGCAGCCACTGGTAATAAGCGCTGTTGCGTGGCTCACACAAGCGGGTATCCAGATAGCTAAAGCCTTGCAATTGGTTAAGTTGGGTAAGACTTGCTGGCAAAGTACCCTGCAAATTATTGTCCGACACATCCAGCCAGTTCAGGTTGGTTAAATTGCCAACCACCGAAGGCAGGCCACCACTGAAAAAATTATCGGTCAACACCAGCTGTTGCAATGCATTCAATTGCCCGAGGGCTGCGGGTAAAGCGCCACTGAAGCCATTGTTACTCAGATCAAGCTGTTGCAAGCGGCTGGCGGCTTCAATGCTGGCAGGAATGGTACCGGTCAGGCTGTTTCCTGCCAGATCCAGCACAGCCAGCATTGGCAGCGCGCTAAAATCAAGCTGGAACTGGCCGCTTAGGTTATTTTGCGCCAGTTCCAGCACTGTAATGTCACCCTGCTGACAACTGACACCATACCAGTCGCACACCCTATTGTGCTGCAACCAGCCACTGCGTTCAAACCAGCCAGGCCCCTCGGTTTGATAAAAGAAGGCCACCAGGGCATCGCAGCTGGCGAGCGGCACTTGGGTCACATTTTGTTCGGCGCAAAAACTCATTTGCTGCATCTCTACCCGCACCTCGCCATCCGGGAATTGCAGAGTGGCTGGCGTGCCATCAAACCACCAACGCCCGCTATGAATGCCATCACCAGCAAAGCGATCCTGGTTGCTCCCGTCATCACGCAGCACTATGCGCTCGTCAGTGGGTATCACCACAATATCTGCGACTGGCTCGGAGCCAAAGCAATTGATACCAAGCAGCTCAATATCCAGCCAACTATCCGCCGTTAAATACACAATATCGGTAGTGGGTTTGAGCCGCCGCAGCAACTGCTGGGAGGTGCAGCGAAAGGCGCCATCATTGCCATCCGCCGCCAAGGCAAGCTGGCCGGTCATGGTGTAACGCTCAATGCGGCTGTCACTGGCAGCAGCACTACCCACCAACAGATGATGTTTCAAGGCCTGGGTATCCAATTCGGGCCGGGCCGATTTTAACAAGGCAGCCAAACCGGTGACCACCGGGGCCGCCATCGAAGTGCCGGATGAGATGGCATAACCATTGTCCAGATGCGTGCTCACCATACGAACACCAGGAGCAGACAAACTAACATGAGCCCGACCAAAGTTACTGAAGTCAGCCAATTGGCCATCCTCATCATGCGCCGCCACACTGATCACATTCGGCAAATCAAAAGCGGCCGGATAAAATGGCAGGCTGCTGGCGCTGTTGCCGGCACTGGCGACAAACAAGATACCAGCATCATGGTGTCGCTGCACCGCCTGATACAGGGCTTCTGAAAAACTTGGCGAGCCCCAGGAGTTGTTGGTGGCAACGATCGGAATGCCATGATTCACTTTTAAATCGAGAATATAATCCAGGCACTCGATGGCATCGCTGGTAAAACCCTCTCCTAAGTCATCCAGGAATTTGCACGGCAAAATCTGCAGCTGCCAGTTGACCCCGGCGATGCCTCTGTTGTTGTTGCCTGCTGCCGCAATAATGCCGGCGATCAGCGTGCCATGGCCATCATCATCCATTGGATCCGAGGTATCGTTAGCGGTATCTATGCCGCGGATATCGTCAATGTAACCATTACCACTGTCATCCTGACCATTGACTTGCTCGAGCGGGTTCTGCCAAATATTTGCGGCCAGATCAGGATGATTGTAATCGACCCCCGTATCAATCACCGCCACCACTAATTGTTGATTGCCGGTAGTTTCTGACCAGGCCTGCTCCGCCTGAATACCTGGCAATGCCTGCAAATACCATTGTTGGGAATAACGGGGATCATTCGGCAGCTGGGTCTTGCGTACTTTGTAATCCAGCTCGACCGAGCGAACGTCCGGCATGGCCTGCAGTTCTGCTTTAGCTTGTTGCAGGCTGATACCTGCCGGACGACGCACCACGGCTTTTTCTGTAAATTGGCTAAAACGCCTGGCTTGCTGAAGTTGCTGCTGCAACGGCTCGGTTAATTCCGCCTGAATTGATTGGGCTTGCAAACGCTCGTTGCCCGCTGTACTGGTGGTAAAGGTTATGATCAACCGTTCAGGATGATAGTCCCTGGCCAGCGGCTCAGCTTGAACCGATGCCAGACTTACCCCCAACATCAGCCCACCAAACAACCATGCACTTTTGCTCATCAGCAACCTCTTTCAATCTACCACTCTGTAATCATAGTACCTTAGTATGCGACCAAGCGATCATTTTTCAGGGTAAAGCACACAGCTTTACACAACCTTTACGCTGTATGGTATTGGCGCAAAAAGCAAAGCTTTCTATAGTCTGCATATAACCAAGTGATTGGAATGAGGAGAAGTCTGTGCGCTATTGGATCAGTGCGGCTGTGGTAGTCGCTGTTGTTGTTTTCTTATGGTGGCCATCGTCCTCCAGTGAGCGATTAGTCTATCAAACTCAGGCACTAAGCCGTGGGGATATCGAAAGTGTGGTCAATACCGCAGGCACTACCCGGGCCGTGGTCACGGTGGAAGTGGGCTCGGAAGTATCCGGCCTCATTACCGCAATTTACGCTGATTTTAACGCCGATGTCGAGCAAGGGCAGCTGATCGCCCGGTTGGATGACCGTAGCTTTCAGGCCCGGGTTCGCCAGGCCGAAGCCGATATTCAAATGAGCGAAGCCAATGTCATTCAGCAAGAAGCCAATCTGGTAAAAGCCGAGGCTGAACTAGTGCGACTGGAGCGGGCTTATCAGCGCCAGTTGCAGCTGATGCAGCAGAATCTGACCAACCAAACCGAGGTGGACAATGCACTGGCCAATTATGAAGTGGCCAAAGCGCAAATCTTAGTCAGCCAGGCTCAGCTGCAAAGCGCCAAAGCCCAGCTGACACAGCGCCAGGCGCAACTGGAGCAACACCAACTGGATTTGGATCGCACTCAAATCCGTTCACCGGTCAATGGCACTGTGATTGACCGTCAGGTGGATGTTGGTCAAACCGTGGCCGCCAGTTTATCGGCTCCCACCCTCTTTACCATTGCGCAGGATTTGTCGCAGATGCAAATCGAAGCCGATGTCGATGAAGCCGATATCGGCAAAATCGAAGCCGGCCAGCAGGTGCGCTTTCAGGTCGATGCCCACCCGGACCGGCAGTTCCAGGGCGTAGTATCGCAGGTACGTAAAGCCGCCACCAATGTCGCCAATGTGGTGACCTACAAAGTGATTATTGATGCACCCAACCGCCAGCAGTTGTTGCTGCCGGGGATGACGGCAAACTTAAACTTTATCATTGGTCAGCAGCAGGATGTACTGCGCATTCCGAATGCTGCGCTGCGTTTTCGCCCGGCGGGTGCGCAGCAAAGCGGCCAGCAGCCGGCTGATCGCACTGCCGAGCTGCTGCGTCAACTGGATTTACCGGCCGATAAAGAACGCCAGGTACGGCGCATGCTGCAAGAGTTTAATCAGAACCTGCAGCAACTTCGTAGCCAGCAAAGCAACAACCCGATGAGTAACCCTCGCCAGGCGTTTCAACAGGCCCGCCAAGCGCTGACCAATGAACTGCGACTGGTGCTGAGTGAGGAAGAATTCAGCCGTTATCAGAGCCTGATGGCCGAGCAACGCCAGCAAACGCAGGGCCGCGGTGAACAAGGCCGCATGGCCGAGGTTTGGGTGCTAAATGCCCGCCAGGAGCCTGAACTGCGCCGGGTGCGGGTGGGCCTTGCCAACGATGAGTTTACCGAGCTGCTTTCCGGCGAACTCAGCGAACAAGAACAGGTCATCGTGCGGGCGGTGAGGACAGAGCGATGAGCCAGCCGGTCATTGAAAGCCTGGGGCTAACCAAAACCTACCGCATGGGCTCGCAGCAAGTGCAGGCACTGGCAGGGGTGGATGTGCAAATTCAGCAAGGCGAGTTTATTGCCGTAATGGGCCCGTCGGGTTCAGGCAAATCGACCTTTATGAATATGCTGGGCTGCCTGGACTCGCCCAGCTCCGGGGAAATCCGCATTCAGGGTGAAAACGTCACCCATTTATCCGCCGCCGAGCTGGCCCGTATTCGCAACCGCTACATCGGTTTTGTCTTTCAGCAGTTTAATCTGCTGCCCCGCACTACAGCGCTGGATAACGTACTGTTGCCGCTGTTGTACCGCAAGGATCACGATGGCAATCAGGATTTTGCCACTGAGTGTCTGCGCCGGGTTGGCCTGGCCGAGCGGATGGACCATCACCCGTCCCAGCTCTCCGGTGGTCAGCAGCAACGGGTCGCCATTGCCCGTGCTTTGGTCAATCAGCCCGCTGTGGTGCTGGCCGATGAGCCCACCGGCGCTCTGGATACCGAAACCGGCCTGGAAATCATGCAGTTGTTTCAACAACTGAATCAGGAAGGAAAAACCATTGTGCTGGTCACCCATGAGCCAGAGGTGGCTGCTTTTGCCAGCCGGCAACTGATTTTCCGCGATGGCCGTTTGCAAAGTGACAAACGGGTAAAAGCCGAGTCTGCCAGCGAGCATTTAGCCCGCTACCGGGCACAGAAACAACAGGAGGGGCTGGCATGAAATGGTGGATGCTATGCAAGGTGGCCTGGGTGGCCCTGCAGGTCAATTTAATGCGCAGTATCCTGACCATGCTGGGCATTATTATTGGTGTGGCCGCGGTGATTATTATGCTGGCGTTAGGGGCTGGTGCTCAGCACGAGGTCGATCAGCAAATTAAGAACCTGGGCGGCAATGTGTTTGTGGTGTTTGCCCGCGGGCGTGCCAGCTCGGGGGCCCGTGGTGCCAGCGGTTCGGTGCAAACCTTAACCGAAATGGATGCCGAGGCCATTGAGCAGCAAATTCCTCAGGTCAGTGTGGCAGCGCCGACCATCTGGGCCAATGCCCAGGTGATTTACGGCAACATGAACTGGGCGCCGAGCGTGCGTGGCGTCGATAACCGTATTTTCCCGGCGCAAAACTGGCAACTGGCGCAAGGCCGTGAGTTTTCAGCTGCTGAGCTCAGCAGTGCTGGCCGGGTGGCTATTATCGGTGCCACTGTCCAGCGTGAGCTGTTCGGTGCTTCCGATCCGATTGGCCAGACCATCCGGGTTGATCGTACGCCGGTTACGGTGATTGGGGTATTGGATGCCAAGGGTCAGAATACTCAGGGCAACGATCAGGATGACTTAATTTTTATGCCGCTGGATACGGTGCGTAAACGCATTGCCGGTATGACCTTAGCCAGCCCACGGGCTGTACGATCATTAATTGTGCAAGTTGCCGATGAGCGCGATATGGCATTGGTAGAGCAAGAGATGGAAGCCTTGCTGCGCCAGCGGATGCGCACCACCGGCAGCGATGCGCCTTTTCAGATCCGCAACTTATCGGAAATGGTGGAAACCCGTGCCCGCACCATGCAAATTTTTAACGGCCTGCTGGCTGCCGTGGCCTCGGTGTCCTTGCTGGTGGGGGGGATTGGCATTATGAATATTATGCTGGTGTCGGTCACCGAGCGCACGCGTGAAATCGGCCTGCGAATGGCGGTGGGCGCTGAGCCCGGCGATATTATGCGGCAGTTTCTCATCGAGGCCATGCTGCTGTGCAGTTTAGGCGGCACTCTGGGGCTGAGCATTGCGGTACTAGTGACCCGCAGCCTGGAGAAATTCGCTGGTTTCACCGCCATTATTCAACCGGAGGTGGTACTGCTGAGCATCGGCTTCTCGGCACTGATTGGCATTTTCTTTGGCTACTACCCGGCCCGCAAAGCCTCTAAGCTACAGCCGATTGATGCGCTGCGGCATGAGTAAAAAAGCGGCATGGGTAAAAAAGAAAGCGCGTTGATTCAACACGCTTTCTAACTATTTACCCAGAAAAATTAAAAATTCCCGGGCTGAACAAAATCGCACTGATAATAATTAATCGAAATGACTGCCAGTAGGTAATTTCTTTTAGTCTAAAGACTTCTGGCATTGTCCAATTCCACAACCACGCTAAAATCGCTGGCATTATAAATATGATAATAAATAATATAATTAATATCATCGATACTGCTTCAACATTAATCCCCACAGTTTCTCCTTTTTACCTATTTCGCGTTTATTAATTTTTTGCTTACCCTGCAGATACTTGGCCGTTTATCATGAAGGAAAGCCACCCTTTATGCCGAAATATTGATTCACTCAGCTATCATTCAAGACGACAACCTTAACTACCCCATAGCAAAAATTCAATTATTATTACAAAAGATGCTCATGCATCACGACTGTTTACTCACAAGCCGGCAGTAATCGCCAAATCCATCGCGTTAGTCCTATTTCTCTTGCTAGCAGCTTAACCTGCTGCAGATTTTGTGGCATGGTTGCCTTATAACCACAATAAAACAGCACAACCAACTCAGGAACCTGTTATGACCACCTCTAAAACTCTGCTGGCGCTGGCCGTCAGTGCGCTGCTCGGTAGTGCGCCGCTGCTGGCTGAAGAAGCAAATAACACCGCAAACGATGCAAACGAAACCAAAGGCTGGCAAGTCAATCAGCCAATGGGCGAGTTTGAAACCGTTAGCATTTCCACCAGCCAGGGGACCTGGATGAATGTCGATGTCAGCCCGGATGGCAACACCCTGGTGTTTGATTTGCTGGGCGATATTTACACCATGCCGATCAGCGGCGGTACCGCCACAGCACTGACCAACGACATTGCATGGAATATGCAGCCGCGTTTTAGCCCCGATGGCAAACAAATTGCCTTTACCAGCGATCAGGGCGGTGGCGACAACCTCTGGATCATGGATCTGGATGGCAGCAATGCCCAGCAGGTGACCAACGAGAGCTTCCGTTTACTGAACAGCCCGGCCTGGAGCCCGGACGGCGAGTTTCTGGTCGGTCGTAAGCACTTTACCGGCACCCGCTCGTTAGGTGCTGGCGAAATCTGGCTGTATCATAAAACCGGCGGCAGCGGTGTGATGCTGACGGCACGGCCCAATCAGCAAAAAGATCTCGGCGAGCCGGCCTTTTCGCCCGATGGCAAGTACGTCTATTTTTCGCAAGACGACACCCCGGGCCAAACCTTTCACTACAGCAAGGACTCTGAGTCCGGCATCTACAGCATCAAGCGCTTTGAGCTGGAGACCGGTGAAATAGACACCATTATCGGCGGCCGTGGTGGCGCTATCCGGCCAACGCCATCGCATGATGGCCGTTATCTGGCGTACATCAGCCGGCGTGATTTTCAAAGTACCTTGTTCTTGTACGACACCCAAAGCGGTGAGCAAATTGAACTGTACGGTGGTTTAGAGCGCGATATGCAGGAAACCTGGGCCATTCATGGCGTTTACCCCACGCTCAGCTGGACCCCGGATAACCGCCATATCGTGTTTTGGGCCGCTGGCAAGCTGCATAAAATCGATGTGCGCAGCCGTGAACTGGCTCAGATCCCTTTCCAGGTTGATACCGAAAAGCAAATCCAGACCGCGCTGCGGGTACAACAGGATCTGGATAAAACCGACGTCGATGTGAAGATGCTGCGTTTTGTGCAGGTGTCACCGGATGGCAAACGGGCCGTATTTTCTGCATTGGGGCACTTATACCTGACCGACATCGACAACCCACGGCCACGGCGGCTCACCCGGCAAAACGACGAATTTGAATTCTACCCGCAGTTTAGCCGCGATGGCCGCCAACTGGTGTACACCAGTTGGAACGATCAGCAGCAAGGCCGGGTCAAGCTGTTAAACCTGCGCAACAATCGCGTCACCGAGCTGGTGTCCGAGCCTGGCAAATACGTTGAGCCAACCTTTAGCCCGGATGGCCGCACCGTGGTGTACCGCAAGACCGGTGCTGGCAGCATTCTGCCACGGCAGTGGTCGCTGCATACCGGCTTGTATCAGGTACCGGTCGGCGGCGGTGAGCCACAGCTGTTAAGCCGTCAGGGCAGCATGCCGATGTTTGGCGAGCGCAGTGACCGGGTCTACGCCATGGCCAACCGCGGTGGCCCGGCCTTGATCAGCATCGATTTAACCACCCAGGAAGAGCGGGTGCTGTACACCGCAGCGCACGGCACCGAGTTTAAAGTAGCGCCCAATGGCAAACTGCTGGCTTTTACCGATCGCTTTAAAGTATTCGTCACGCCTTTTGTTGAGCGCGGCAGTGTGATCAACATCAGCGGCAGCGACCGCCAGTTCCCGGTACGCCAGCTGTCGGTGCGGGCTGGCGAGCACATCAGCTGGACCGCCGATAGCCAGCACCTGTACTGGACCTTAGGCCCTGAGCTGTACCACACTTCGGTAGCTGGCTTGTTTGATCAGCAACAACCAACCGACTTTGCCGCCGAAAATGGCACCTCGCTGGGCTTTAGTGTGCCGGCCGATATCCCGCAGGGCTCCGTGGCTTTTGTTGGCGGCCAGGTCATTACCATGAATGGCGATGAAGTGCTGCAGGACGCAGTGGTGCTTATCACCAACAACAAAATTGCCGCTGTCGGCAGCCGCGATGCGGTCAGCATTCCGCGCGGCGCCAAGGTGTTTGATATCAGCGGCAAAACCCTGATGCCAGGCCTGTTCGATGCGCATGCCCATGGCGCGCAGGGGGCGAATCAGATCATCCCGCAGCAAAACTGGCTGAACTACGCCGGTCTCACTTTCGGGGTGACCAGCATTCACGATCCGTCCAACAACACCCGGGAAATTTTTACCGCCAGTGAAATGCAGCAGGCCGGCCACATCGCCGGGCCGCGTATTTTCTCAACCGGTGCCATTATTTATGGTGCAGAGATCCCTGGCTTTACCTCGCACATCGACAGTCTGGATGATGCCAAATTTCACCTTGAGCGGTTGCAAAAAGTGGGCGCTTTCACGGTAAAAAGCTACAACCAGCCGCGGCGTGATCAGCGCCAGCAAGTGATCCAGGCTGCCCGTGAGATGGGCATGATGGTGGTACCGGAAGGCGGCTCCTTGCTGCAACACAACCTGACCATGCTGGTCGATGGCCACACCACGCTGGAGCATGCCCTGCCCTCGGCCCGGGTGTACGAAGATGTATTGCAACTGTGGGAAGCCAGCAGCATGGCTTACACCCCCACGCTGAACGTCGCTTATGGCGGCATCTGGGGGGAAAACTACTGGTACGACACCACCGAAGTCTGGCAACACCCGCGGCTCAGCCGTTACGTGCCGATGGACCGGCTGGCACCACGCAGCATGCGGCGGGAAAAAGCGCCCGAGCATCACTACAACCACTTTGCGGTGGTGGAAACCGCCAAGCAAATGTCCGATCGTGGCATCCTGGCCAATATCGGTGCCCATGGCCAGCGCGAAGGCTTAGGCGCGCACTGGGAGATCTGGATGTTCGCCCAGGGCGGCATGACACCATTGGAAGCCCTGCGCACCGCCACCATCAACCCGGCCATTACCTTTGGCATGGATCATCAACTCGGCAGCATTGAGGTCGGCAAGCTTGCCGATTTGATCGTGATTGATGGCAACCCATTGGAAAACATCCGCGTCAGTGATCGGGTGCGCTACACCATGGTCAATGGCCGCTTGTTTGATGCTGAAAGTATGAACGAAATTGGCCTGCGAGAACGGCCACGTCAGCCGTTTGAGTTTGAACCCAGGAATTAATGTTCATTCACAAACGCTCTCTTCAAGGCCAGCCTCTGCTGGCCTTTTTTATCGCCTGAGCCGATGGTGACTATTTTTTATTCATCGGTTAAAGCGGCTAAGCTGCTTCCGTCAGTCTGCACTTGCTGCTGTTTGGCGTCTCTCCCACCTCGACAGCACAGGATCCAAAGCAACTGGCACTGGTGTTCCTGATTGACATTCCGCTCAAGGATGAGCTTTTTTCGTTTCATCGCCATAACCGATGGCTATCATTTTTTTCATTATCTATCCCTATTTTATAGTCAGGACTGGCAACCCAACCGTTTGCCGCTCGCTGAAAGCGACGGATCCTTTCGTAGTGCACTCCAGGACAACAAAAAATCACACCGGAGATAACCAATGCGTTTAAACACTTTACTCTTGCTTGGTGTACTGGGATTTTCATCTGCAGCCTTTGCAGCCTGCCCCGATAACACTGAATTCGACCATCAACTGAGCTTTTGTGCCGATGATGACAACCTGTATGGCCCCTTCACCAAAGCCATGGTGGATAACTGCATCGCTTACGGTGGTGGCAGTGCCTGCACCACGCCAGAACCCTACTCAGTGGGTAGTCATACCATTAACGTACTGCGCTGGGCGAAACCTTTTGCCACAGCAATTCGTGGCACTAACGACTGCCCAATTGGCTCTGTCCGCTCGCCCAGTTACGGCGGCCATTGTTTTGAAAGCCTGAGCGATGCCCCAAACAATGTGTATGGTAATTTCACCGCCGATGAAGTCGCTACCTGCGAGTATTTAAATGGCGGCACCGCCTGCTACACCACCCGCTGGTCGGCCAGTTTTTACAACTGGGTAAAAAGCACCAGCTTACCGGGTAGCCCAGCGCCTTTGAGCAATCAGTTTGGCGCCTGGCTGTGGTACATTGATGAAGCAGGCTTAAATAAAAGCCATCAACAACTGGCTAACGAGCTGGCGGCACTTGGCGTAAAACGGGTGTTTATTAAAATCGCTGACAATACCGCCAGTTGCTCATTATTCCCCGATGCCTGCTCCACTCAAACCACCCAAATCTACAAAGATAAAGGCATCGAACCCTGGGCCTGGGCGTACAATTACCCGGGCAACTATGCCGCTCAGGCCAATGCACTCTACCTGGCTGCCCAGTATGGCTATGTTGGTTTTATTACCGATGTCGAAGTCGAGTTCAACCACAAAACCACCGAGCTGCACCAATTGTTTCAGGCGTTTCACAGCGCTCGTAACCAGGCGGTAGCCGACGGCCATGCCAACGCCAATTTCCCATTGGCCGCGACGACCTGGGGCAACCCTTCTGACCATGGCATGCGGGTCGATATTATCGATCAGTACGTCGATGCCCATATGCCGCAAACCTATCTGGAAGTCTGGGGTGGCGCTTACATGGCCAATGCCAAATACTGGATTGAAGAAGGCAACTGCGAATACCGGGCTATGGGGGCCACCAAACCGATCTGGCATATTGTGTCTACCGAGTATGGCGATATCACGCCTTCGCAGCTGAATACCTTTATGAACGTGGCTGGGCCCAACGCCTCCGTTTGGCGGGTACCGGGTGGCTCCATTCCACAAAGTGTCTGGCAAGACTGGCAACAAGTGAACTGGCACCGTGAGCAATTTGACGGCAATGTTCGTTGTTCGGCAGGCAACAACGACATGACCGCCTACCTGGAAGGCAGCACACCACCGCCAGCCCCACCGCAACCGGCACAAGTGCCTTACTGGGATCAAAAATTAAACCAGTCCCAGCCTTACAGTGCCTGCAGCGTGACCTCGCTGGCAATGGTCACCGACTATTTCGGCCTGACCGATCCCAACGCACTGGGCCAGCGCACACCGGATTATTTGTACAATCGTTTCGGCTTGCTGCAAACCGTGCCCGCTCTGGTTTGGGGTTTTAACACCATAGCGCAGGAACAAGGCAACCCCTTGCGCAATCATGGCACCACCAACGGCACCATTGCGCAGTTGCAGCAATTGGCCAGTGCCGGTATCCCCACCATAGTGCATGGCTGGTTCACCTCTCCAGGCCATATTCTGGTGGTAACCGGGTTTGATGGCAGTCATTACACGGTCAACGATCCCTTTGGAGTCTGGAACCTGCAAAAATGGGGCAGCTACGATACCAGCAAATCTGGCAAGGGCGTTCGTTACCCAAAAGCAGCGTTTGAATATGCCATCAATGACAATGGCACTGGCAATGATCTCTGGTTGCACACCTTTCAATAACTACTGAAGCACAAAAAAGCCGGGGCAACCCGGCTTTTTTGGTAAGGTCATCATCCGATGTTATTGATGACAACAAAGCAACTTAGCGCTGCAACAATCGATTGGATGCCATTAAACAAACCACACTGACTGCGATAGCCACAGCACCTAACCAAAGCACCTCATGGATACTGGTCAGGCGAATAGTGAGAGCTGCAGCCGGTGGCCCCAACACCAGACCAATTTTAAAGGCCGTGACGCAAAACACGATCAAGCGGCCGCTTTTATCCACATCATTAAAAATTGCCATCATAATGGGCACGATAAAGCTCCAGAACACCTGGTAGACAATGGTGGCTACCGCATAAATAGCCCAGGCATGGCCCTCGCTCATCCAATACAAGGCGGCCAGGCATGGCAGCTGTACTGCGGCCGTGATCAGCAAGGAGGCATTGCGGCCAATACGGGCAACAAACCAGCTGGATAGCATGGAGCCGATGGCGCTGATGGCAAAGCCAGCTCCAAGAATAGCGCCCACTTCCGCCACCGTTAAGCCAGCATGCACCCCAATACGCTCCAGGTAGGCCCAGACGGTGCCCTGGGCAAAGTAATAAGCAATGGTACCGGCGAACACCAGAGCTGCCGCCAGCCAGCGGCCTTGCAAGTCAAGACGAAAAGCGGTTTGTGGTTTCTGATTGACCGGAAAGCTGATAAAGCTGAGCAGCAAAGCCAACAACAGAAATAAATTAAAGCACTGATAAATACCGGTATAACCAAAAGGCGCAATCACGTAAGGCAGCAAGGCAAAGCCTAAGGTGCCAAAAAACACCTGGATGGTCACCATCACAGCAAAGGTTTTATCCACCCGGCTTTGATCACCCAGCGCTGCCAGCGCGATGGCATAGGACACGCCACAAGCAAGACCAGCACTGAAGCGCAGGACCAGTACCAGCTCAAAGCTGCTCACCCAGCTGGTCAGCAGGTTGCAGCCGATAAAAACAGCCAGACTGAACTGCACAAAGCGCAACCATTGAATACGGCGCACCCAGAACAAAGCCGAAGCACTGGACATCAAAATACCGGCAACCTCGGCCGAAGCCAGAAAGCCCACCTGAGCCGTGCTGAACAAACCACTGTCGGTAAAAGCCCCCACCAACAACGGCATCAAGATGGTGACCGAAGCGCCCATCATGGCAATCAGCATCACACCGATGTACTGGGGAAAATCAAAATCGGTAGCAGCGGCGGGCCGCCAGATCAGAGACAACATCAACAACCTCCTGAATGCAAAAGTGAGGCCGAAGCCTCACTTTATGGTTACCACTCACCCATTAAAAATAACTGTAGGAGAAGCTTAAACCAATGGTTCTTGGTGTTAGCGCTATGGTTCTACGGCCCAGAATACCAGAGTTTTGGTTAGATACAATGGCATCGCTGTTGGTCAGATTAGTTGCCCAAAGCCGCACATCCCAGTTGTCTTTACCAAGGCCAAGGTTAGCGCTAAAGGTGGTAAAAGACGGATACTCAAAGGTCGCTGCATCCGGGTTATCCTGCCGGTCGTTTTGTACCTTGCCAACATAGCGGCCATTGACACTGCCCCAGAGTGACATGCCATTGTCCAGATCGGCGGTGTAACGCACACCAAAGTTATGCCGCCACTTCGGGTTGCCGCCTAAAGAGCCCCCTTTCATCCAGGTACGGCATTCGTTGTTGGCAACACTTTCTTCGTACACGCACTTGGTGACGGTTTCATCCCAGGTGCCTTTGGTGGTTGCCGTAGAATAGGTCAGCATCAAATTGTCGGTCAGATAGTAGCGCATGCTCAGCTCAGCGCCGCGGGTTTTGGCATCCGGCCCATTGGTGGTGCCATTGACCGGGAAAAAGTCTTCAATGGTTTGCGAGAAGTAAGTCTGCACATTGTTCCATTGGATTTGATAAACATTGGCCTGCACAAAGAAGCCATCGGCCAAAAAGCCTTTTACCCCCAGCTCGTAGTTGTCGGTCGAGTCCGGTTCATAAAACTGGGCATCTTCCGCCACCGGCCGGCCGTTGTCTTCACGAAACGAGTTGGTCCCACCACGGCGAAAACCCTGCGAGTAGGTAAAATACCCCAGGATTTCATCGCTAAAGAAGTAAGCGGTATTGAATTTAAAGAAACTCTCACCGCTGCCACTGCCTTTAAAATCGCGGTCCGAGTCGGTTGGGCCCAGATAGTCACGGATAAAACCAGAGCCAATATCGGTGTAGTTAAACACCCGGGCACCCACCGTCACATTCCATTTTTCCGTGATGTCGTAACCCACTTCACCAAAAAAAGCGGTCTCTTTGTACTTGCTACCCAAATCTTCGCGGTAGCCCTCACCGACATTGCCACCGGCGGTTGCCCTGTCAAAACCCAGCCAACCAACCTGACTGGCGATTTCATCCAACCGCTCAAACCACTCAGAAAACTTGTAGTTGCGACGCTGGTTGGTGTGGTAAACCCCAACAATCCAGCTCCAGGGCCCCTCAATGCTGGAAGTTAAACGGCTTTCGTGGCTGATGCCGCGGTAGCTGTTATCAAAGGTCATGTAGGCCGAGTCGTTGCCATCGGCCAGCGCCAGGCCCGGAACCCAGCCATAAAAACTGTTGCCTGCACCGGCGTAATCGGCCTGGCCAACACTGCTGTCGCGGTAATTGGCGGTACTGCTGGTCAGGGTGGCAAAGCCTAAATCCCAATCGATATCGAATGAGTCCATTTTCAGGTCACGATCGGCAAACTCTTCGAAGCGCGACACCACAGTACGATCATTGTACTGAAAAGGGGTATCAAAGGAGGTAAAGGTACAATCGTCGATCCCCTCACAGGCTCGATCTACCGGCAACCGGCTGGCACCTCGGGTACCATGCGCCAACTGGTCCTGCTGGGTACGGCTGTATTTCAGCCGTAAATCATCGCTCACCTGCCAAAGCAGGGTTAAACGGCCACCGGTCACTTCCTGCCAGTCATCCCGTTTGTACAGGGTTTGATTCGGGTTGGGATTACCCGGGAAACCTTCGCCAGGTGCTACCCAACTTGGATTCACCTGGCGATCGGTAAAGCCTTTTTCATCCAACCGGGCCAGCGATAAGCGGGCGGCGAAACGCTCCCCCATCGGAATATTAAACACCACATCGGTATCGTTGCTGATGCCACCGCCTTTGGTCTGATAGAAGTTGGTATTAAAATCGAACTGAAACTCTTCCAGCACCGGTTCATTGGTGATGTAGCGGATGGTGCCCCCTAAACTGCCTGCACCATACAGAGTACCTTGTGGGCCAATCAGCTGTTCAACCCGGGCCACATCTTTGATGCGGTAATTGATGTTCGGCAAGGGCGTGGCATCCAGATAATACGCCATGGTCGTGCGGATAAACTGCTGCAGATTATTGGCGTTGACCCCGGCAACATTCAGACCACGCACCGAGACCGAGTCGGCAAAGCGGGCGCTGTTATCCGGTGCATGAATTTCCACACTGTCGGCAATCAAATCCTTTAAACTAGCGATGTTGTTTTCCCGCAGTTCAGCCTCGGTCATCGCCGTGATATTCATCGGAATTTCCGATGCCATCTTGGGCCGGCCTGTGCCGGTTACGGTGATCCGCTCAATCGACTGTGCTTTTTTTTGCGCGTCTTCGCCTTGCTCCGCTTCGGTGGCAATTACGGCCCCGGACACCAGCATGGCTGATATCCATAAGCTAAGTTCTCGTTTTTTAAATGGTAACATGCTGAATTTCCTTCCTGTTGCCCGGCTATTGTTTTAATGTACAAGCAAATAAATCCTGCTACATTGATGAATTCTTGCTCGCCGATGGTCAGGATTAACCAGTTCAACATTCCCTGTACAGTTAGTTTCTATAGGTTTAAGCGATAGTTTGAGGTTAGCGGTATGCAACTTTCATTTGAACAACTCCAGGCATTTTTAACCACGGTTGAGACCGGCAGCTTCTCGGCTGCCGCACGCAAACTGGGTAAAGCCCAATCCTCCATCAGTGGTCTTATCAGCAACCTGGAAATTGATGTCGGTTTTGAGGTGTTTGACCGCAGCAAACGCACACCACCACTGACGGCTGAAGGCCTGGCACTGTTGAACGACATTAAGTCGGTGCTAAAAAGCTACAACAACCTGATGCACCGCATTCAGAATCTGAATCAGGATGTGGAAACCGAAATTGCGCTGGCTTTTGACGATATGGCGTTGCCGGTAGAGATGATCCTGGCGGTGGTCAGTGAGTTTAAAGAGCAGTTTCCCAATACCGCCCTGATGCTGTTAAAAGCCAGCCACCATCAGGGCTACCAGTTGATCCAAAACGGCGAGGTGGATCTGGCCATTGCCATCAGCCAGGACGACTACCCGGAAGAGTGCGCTTTTCGGGGCATTTCCCATGTGCACTATGGCACTGTGGTCAGCAGCAGCCACCCATTGGCACAACTGTCCTCCGTAACCCCCTACGATTTATCGCAGTACCGCCACCTGCGTATTACCGATCCAAGTAGTGGTTTTCGCCGCTTCGACTCGGACTTATCCACCAACATCTGGTTCACCAACAGCTCCACCCTGCTGATCCAGGCAGTACAGCAAGGCTTTGGCTGGGCCGAGCTGCCGCTGAACTTGATCAAACCGCAACTGCAAAGCGGTGCGTTGATCAAACTGCCCACCAGCCATCAGGCGGTGTCTTTTCCGCATTGCGTCGATATGATCTGGAAAAGTGAAGGCCCGGTTGGTCAGGGGCTGCAATGGCTGCTGGACCGGCTGACCGAACACGGCATCGAATTTAGTAAGCAATAACCCCCATTCAGGGGGGCGCTTCACGCGCCACCTTGCCTGTACAGGGAATGCTGTTGCCAGGCCGCCTTGGTTATAACTTAGCCAAGGCCCTATCCGGGCAAACCGCTACAGGAAACTGCCATGACGTTGCACAACGCTGCCACCAGCACCGACCAACTGGTTGAGTTGGATAAACAGCACTTCACCCACCCCTGGACTGTATTCGATGTTTTTGCCGAGCAAGGCGCCTTGCCGATTGCCAGCGCCGAAGGGTGCTACATTACCGACAGCCATGGCAAACGTTATCTCGATGCCGTCGGTGGCCTTTGGTGCACCAACATTGGCCTCGGCCGCAGCGAAATGGCCGATGCCATCGCCGAGCAATGCCGCACCATGGCATTTGCCAATCCCTTTGTCGATATGACCAATATTCCGGCCACGCAATTGGCCGCCAAACTGGCTGGGCTGGCACCGGGCGATCTGAATCATGTCATTTTTACCTGTGGCGGCTCCACCGCAGTGGACAGCGCCTACCGCCTGATCCAGTACTACCAGAACTGCCGGGGCAAGCCAGAGAAAAAGCATATTTTATCGCGCAAAAATTCTTACCACGGCAGTACTTATCTGTCGATGTCGATAGGCGGTAAAGCCGGTGATCATCCACCTGAGTTTGATTTTATCACGGACTTTATTCACCACCTGTCTTGCCCCAATTATTACCGCGCCCCTGCCGGGCTGAGTGAAGCCGAGTACCTTCAGCAACTGCTGGATGAAATGGAAAGCACCATCTTAACCATTGGGCCCGATCGGGTGGCCGCTTTTTTTGCCGAACCCATTTTGGGTGCCGGTGGCGTTATCGTGCCGCCCGAGGGGTACCATCAGGCCAGCTGGGCCCTTTGCAAAAAATACGACATTCTGTATGTATCGGATGAAGTGGTCACGTCTTTCGGCCGGCTCGGCCACTGGTTTGCCTCCTGGGATCGGTTTGGCATCAAACCGGATATCATTACCACCGCCAAAGGCCTGACCTCCGGCTATCAGCCACTGGGGGCCTGCATTTACTCGGATCGCATCCATCAGGTGATCAGCGAACCCGGTCATGGCCGCTGCTTTGCGCATGGCTTTACCTACTCCGGCCACCCGATTGCTTGCGCTGCTGCGCTGAAAAACATTGACATCATTGAGCGCGAACAATTGCTGCAGCGGGTACAGCAGATAGGCCCCTATTTTCAGCAGCAAATGAGAACGCTGGAAGATTTACCCATCGTTGGCCAGGTACGGGGGATGCAACTGATGGTCTGCGTCGAGAATGTGCGTGATAAAGTCAGCAAAGCCTTGTTCCCGGAAGAGCTGGATATAGGTAAACGCATCTCGGATCATGCCGAAGCCTTGGGGCTTATTGTCCGGCCCATAGTGCACCTGAATGTGATGTCGCCCCCGCTGACCATCACCAAAGAGCAGGTTGACACCATAGTCCGCACCTTGCGCCAGGCCATCGAGCGCACCATCGTCGACTTGCAGGCAGAAGGTCACTTGCCGGCCAGCCAGCAACAAAAGCGCGCTTAACACGGCAGCTTCAGCACTTTTATCGGTCTGGCCGATGGAAGCTCATTTGCCATCGCTGCTTGATACTGCTTAAGCTGGAATGAATCCAGCTACCACCACAGCAAAGAGGTTTTATGCTTATGTTTTCAGGTCGCGCCCTTGTGCTGCTTTTTGCTGCTTCTTTTTTGACTGGCTGTCACAGCCTGCCACCACAGACTGAGCAACCGGTTTCGCAGTCAGCCGTGCCCTTTTTCAGTCAGCTGGACAATCAACACCGGCCTCATGCCAGTTGCAGCCTGACCTCCCTGGCCATGATCACCAGCTACTTTGGCATCACAGATCCAAACGCAGAAACCACGGTCTCCGACCAGCTGTATCAGCGCTTTGGTTTGCTGCAAACTGTGCCGGCCTTACAGCAGGGCTTTAATGCATTGGCAGCCGAAGCCGGCAGCCCGATGCGCGCTCACAGCCTGGAGCATGGCACTCTGATGCAGCTGCAGGCGGAGCTTGCCGCCGGCAGACCGGTGATTGTGCATGGCTGGTTCACCCCATCCGGTCATATTGTAGTGGTCACCGATTTTGACGAGGGGTACTACATCGTACACGACCCTTATGGTCGCTGGGATCTGCAAAAAAGAGGCAGCTACGACAGCAGTGTCTCCGGAGAAAACATCCGCTACCCGCAAGCGGCCTTTGAATACGCCATTAACGACAACGGCACTGGCGACGATCTCTGGCTGCACATGTTTCGCAGCACCAACGACTGGTCAGCGAGTGGCCAACAGATCCATCAAACAGCACTGCTGTGGCAAGGCCAGGATTACCGGGTGGGCCAGGCCGAGCAATGCATGAACTGGACCCGTACCGTGCTGCAAGCCGCCTGTGGCGCTCATTTTGCCACACTGCAAACCCAGGCACCCTGGGATCTCCATCTTCTAGGCCCGGACGATCGGTTGCACCCGACCCATGCGGACTCCCTGGCCAGTGACGAGTTTGGCCAGCGCATTGAGCAGATCGATGATCTGCAGCCCGGCGATCTGGTGTTTTTACAAAACACCTATGGCAACTGGGCTGAAGGCGTCATCACCCACGTTGGCATCGCCACCGGCAACGGCCAGTACATTCACCGGGTCACGTCCAACCAAGGGGTGGTGAAAACCGAGGCCATTCCGGCAGCGGATTTTCAGGCGGGGTTACGGGTAAAGCCGGAACTGTGTTCGCTCTGAAGCCGCTGTCATACCCTTGTCATAGGATTCACGGAAAAAATCGCTATACTGTTGTTTTAAAATAACGAAAAGTCCTTGCTGATGTCCGATATCTCCTTTCGTGAAGCCCTGGCCGTCTGGTGGCGCATAGGCCTGCTGAGTTTTGGCGGCCCGGCCGGACAAATTGCCCTGATGCATCGCATTTTGGTGGAAGAAAAACGCTGGGTCGATGAAGCCCGTTTTTTGCATGCGCTCAATTACTGCATGATGCTGCCCGGGCCCGAGGCTCAGCAACTGGCGACCTACATCGGCTGGCTGTTGCATGGCGTTAAGGGCGGCCTGGTGGCCGGTATTTTGTTTATTGTCCCCGGTGCTGTGCTGATTTTAGGGCTTTCCTTGCTCTATGTGCTGCTGGGCGATGTCTCCCTGGTGCAGGGATTGTTCTTTGGTTTAAAAGCGGCGGTACTGGCCATCGTGCTGCAAGCCTTGTTTCGCATCAGCCAGAAAGCGCTGAAAAACCGGCTGGCCTGGGCTCTTGCCATCGGCGGTTTTGTCGCCCTGTTTGCGTTTAACCTGCCGTTTCCACTGGTGGTGCTTGGAGCAGGCTTGGTGGGTTACCTCAGTGCCAGGCTTTCCCCGGCAAGCGCAGCACCTGAACCAGCGCAATCGTTATCGCCCGAGCTTCGCCCCGGCACCAAAACGGCGGCAATTGGCTGTGCGGCGCTTTGGGCCCTGACCGTCTTTGGCCTGTTGTGGTTGCTGGGTGGCGATCAGGTTTTCAGCCAGTTGGCGCTGTTTTTCTCCAAGCTGGCCGTAGTCACCTTTGGTGGTGCCTATGCGGTGCTGGGTTATGTCGCCCAACAAGGGGTTGAGCACTACGGCTGGCTGCAACCCGGTGAAATGGTCGATGGCCTGGGGCTGGCCGAAACCACGCCCGGCCCGCTGATCCTGGTCACCCAATTTGTTGGTTTTCTGGCTGGCTTTCGGGAGTACGGCATTGGTGGCGCTGTGCTGGCCGCATTTCTCACTACCTGGGTCACCTTTTTGCCCTGCTTTGTCTGGATCTTTGCCGGAGCACCCTACGTCGAAAAGCTGCGCCATCATCAGGCGCTGTCCAAAGCGCTGGCGGGTATTACCGCCGCTGTAGTGGGCGTGATTGCCAATCTGGCGTTGTGGTTTGGTTTGAATGTGCTCTTTGCCGAGCGCCAGGTTCTGGAGGGCTATGGCCTGCGCTTGCTGTTGCCAGAGCTAGCTAGCATCAATCTTGCCATGCTGGCGCTGACGCTTGTTGCCTGCTTGTTGTTGTTTGGCTTCAAACGTGGGCTTTTTACTCTGCTCGGCAGCTGCGCTTTGCTGGGCATGGGCTGGCAATTGCTGGTTGGTTAACGCAGGGGGGTAGATTATCACCTTTGCATCTTATCTAGAACAAAACGGACTAGCATTTCGTTTTGTGGTAACTGCAGCGCATATTAAACTTAGCTGAATCAAAGCCTATTTCGGAGTTGCTATGCGCGCTATTTTACTGACTGCTGCCCTGCTCGGAGCCCAACTGGCGCTGCCACTGCAGGCCAAAGAGCTGCTGAACAGCAGCTACGACATTGCCCGTGAACTGTTTGCCGACATTAATCCGCTGTTTGTGCAGCACTGGCAGCAGCAAACCGGCGAAACCCTCACCATCAATCAGTCGCATGGCGGCTCGTCTCGCCAGGCGCAGGCCATTATTCAGGGGCTGCGTGCCGATGTGGTGACCTTTAACCAAAGCACTGACATCGATATTCTGCACCAGCGCGGCAACCTGCTGCCGGAAAACTGGCGTGAACGTTTGCCAAACAATGCCTCGCCTTACTACTCCACCATGGCGTTTTTAGTACGTAAAGGCAATCCGAAAGGCATTCAAAGCTGGGAAGATTTGACCAAAGAGGGCGTCAGCCTGGTATTCCCTAACCCGAAAACCTCCGGCAATGCTCGCTACACTTACCTGGCCGCCTATGGCGATGCACTGCAACGCTTTGGCGATGACCGCGAGGCTGCCCGCGCCTGGATGACCGAGTTTTTAGCCCGGGTCGCGGTGTTTGATACCGGCGGCCGCGGTGCAACCACCTCTTTTATTGACCGCAATCTCGGCGATGTCTTGATCACCTTTGAATCCGAAGTGAACAACATCATCAAACAGTATCCGGATCTGGGCCTGCAGCGTGTGGTACCGCCGACCAATGTGCTGGCCGAATTTCCGGTGGCCTGGATTGATCGCAATGTCCGTCGCAACGGCACCGAAACCCAGGCCAAAGCCTATCTGGAGTTTTTGTACAGTGAAGCGGCGCAACGGCTGCTGGCCAGCTACTATTACCGGGTACATCACGACACGGTGAAAGCCGAAGTGGCCGAGCAATTCCCTGCCACCGAGCTGTTTACGGTGGAAGCCGTGTTTGGCAGCTGGGAGCAGGTCAATCGTGAACATTTTGCCAACAACGCCGAGCTGGATCGGCTGCTGGCTGAAGGCCGTCGGCGTCGTTAAGCGGAGTGCGTTGCTAAGATGCTAGGATCTGTGGCGAATCGCAGCAAACGGGTGCTGCCAGGCTTTACCATCAGCCTTGGCAGCAGCTTGTTTTTTATCAGCCTGGTGATTTTATTGCCCATCACCGGTTTGGTGGTGCAAACGGCGCAGCTGAGCTGGGCCGAGTACTGGGCCATCATCAGCGATCCGCGGGTGGTCGCCTCCTACAAAGTCACTACCTCAGCCGCTCTGGTCGCCAGCATCTTTAATTTGTTCTTTGGCCTGTTGATGGCCTGGATTTTAACCCGTTACCGCTTCCCCGGCCGGGTACTGCTGGATGGGCTGATGGACCTGCCCTTTGCCTTGCCAACGGCCGTTGCCGGCCTGACGCTGGCGGCTATTTTCTCCACTCAGGGCTGGCTCGGCCAGTACCTGGCGCTGTGGGATATTAAGGTATCCTACACCTGGCTTGGCATTGTACTGGCGATGATTTTTACCAGTGTGCCCTTTGTGGTGCGCACCGTGCAGCCGGTGCTGGAAGAGTTTGGCCCCGAGTACGAAGAAGCTGCTGCGACCTTAGGCTCCAGCCCCTTTCAGACCTTTTTCCGCATTATTTTGCCGGAAATTAAACCGGCCCTACTAACCGGCACCGCACTGGCCTTTACCCGCAGCCTAGGCGAGTTTGGTGCAGTGATTTTTATTGCCGGCAACCTGCCGTGGCAAACCGAAGTCACCTCGCTGATGATCTTTATCCGGCTGCAGGAATTTGACTATGCTGCTGCTGCGGCCATTGCCAGTGTGGTGCTGCTGGCCTCTTTGCTGCTGCTCTTTATCATCAATGGCATTCAGCAGCGCTACCAGCACATCACCGGGGGCTTAAAATGAAGCCCGCTAACCAACTGAACAGCCAGCAGCGCTGGCTGCGCCCGGTCTTGATTGGCACCGGCGTTACCTTAACGGTGCTGCTGCTGGTGATCCCACTGGTGTTTATTTTTGTCGCCGCCATGTCGGCCGGCTTGGGTGGGCTTTGGCACAATCTGACCGAGCCGGATATGTTGCACGCCATTGGTCTGACCTTGTTTGTCGCTGGCCTGACGGTGCCGATTAATCTGGTGTTTGGCACCCTGATTGCCTGGTGTGTCACCCGTTTTACCTTTCCCGGCCGCCGCTTACTGCTGACGCTGATTGACATTCCTTTTGCAGTCTCCCCTGTGGTGGCCGGTTTGCTGTATTTGCTGCTTTATGGTGCCAACGGGCCTTTTGCCAACCTGCTGGATCAATACGACTTACAACTGATGTTCGCCTGGCCCGGCCTGGTGATGGTGACGGTCTTTGTGTCCTGCCCCTTTGTAGTAAGGGAGCTGGTGCCTTTGATGTCTACGCTTGGCACCGAGCAGGAAGAAGCCGCCGTGCTGCTGGGTGCCAGCGGCTGGAAGGTGTTCTGGGACATTACCCTGCCCAATATCCGCTGGGCCCTGCTGTATGGTGTGATTCTGACCAATGCCCGCGCTGTCGGTGAGTTTGGCGCTGTGTCGGTGGTATCCGGCACCATTCGCGGCCAGACCAACACTTTGCCACTGCACATTGAGTTGCTGCAACAGGACTACAACACCGCCGGTGCCTTTATTGCTGCGGCCATTTTGACCCTGATTGCCATCGCCACTTTGGTGGTCAAAGCCTTTTTGCAGTGGAAACTGGCGCGGGAAAGCACCTGACAGAATTGCTGCTGCTTTAGGTTGCGGTTGCCTCAGGCCGGGTAAAGCGGAAACAGCACCGGTACCAGCAGCACACTGACCACAAGCACCAAGCCAGTAAACGGAGTGCCAATCCGCACAAAGTCGAAAAAGCGGTATTTCCCCGGCTGCAACACCAGCGTATTGATTGGGGAAGAGACCGGCGTCATAAAAGCCGCCGAAGCCGCCACCGCCACCATCATGGCAAAAGGATACGGCGAAGCGCCCAGACTGTTGGCCAGGGAGACCGCCACCGGGGCCATCAACACCGCCGTCGCCGTATTGGAGACAAAGGAGCCGGTGACAGCAGTCAGCACAAAGAGTGCCGCCAGAAGTGCATATTCTCCCCGTTCACCGACCAGGTAGAGCAGGCTGCTAACCGCCAAATCGATGCCGCCGGTCTGCTGCAGCGCTAACGCAAATGGCAACATCCCCACAATTAAGATCAGGCTGGGCCAGTGGATCGCTTTGTAGGCGCTGTTCAGATCGATGCAGCGCAAAGCGCCCATCAACAAGCAGGTGATCAGGGCCGCTATCACATTGGGTACCACACCGCTGACCATCAGCAGCACCATCAAGGCCAGACAAAACAATGCGTGCGGCGCTTTACGGGCAGCCGGGGTGACTTCATCCACTTCGGCAGGCAAGCTAAGCACCAGAAAATCCCGGCTTTGTTGCTGCAGCTGGTGAATATCTTTCCAGTTGCCGGCGACCAACAGCTTATCAGCAGGCTGTAATACCTCATCCACCAACACGCCCAGCAAAGCCTCCCCCTTACGGCGCAGCCCCACCACATTCAGTTTGTACTGGCTACGAAAAGCCAGTTGCTGAATGGTTTTGCCCGGCAACGAGGACTCAGGAGGAAAAGCCACTTCGGCCAAGCCAAGCTCATGGGCATGAAACGAAAAGTACGAGTGACTGAGCGGCTGCGGCTCCAGGCCCAGATGCTGACAACTTGGCAGCAACTCCATCGAAGGATCGGCCAAGTCCACCAGCAAGATATCCCCAGCTTGCACCAGCGTATTGCCGGTGGCATTCAGCAGCAAGGTACGAAAGCGTTGCTGGCGCTCAATAGCCACCACATTGATGCCAAACTCTTTGCGCAGCGCCAGCTCATTCAGCTGCTGCTCCAGTAAAGGGGAGCCAGGCAACACTTTCAGTCGCAGCTCACGCTCTTTTAAACGATAGTTCCGGGCCAGATCACTCAGCTTTAAGCGTGGCGCACCGCTTTGTCCGGCTTCCAGCTGGGGGTTTAACCAGCGGCGGGCCAACAGCATGTAGCCCCCCCCCATCAGCAGTACCACCAGGCCTATCGGGGTAAAACTAAAGAAATGAAAACCATCCATGCCCTGGCGCTGCAGTTCGCTTTGCACCACCATATTGGGCGGTGTCGCAACCAGGGTTTGCATACCACTGATCAGGGCTGCAAAAGCCAGCGGCATCATCAACCGACCGGGCGCAATATTGAGCCGGGCACAGATGCTCAGCACCACCGGAATAAAAATCGCCACCACGCCGGTGGAACTCATAATGGAGCCCAGAACCGCTACCGACAGCATCAGCAAGATCAACAAACGGATTTCGCTATTGCCCGACACCCGGACCAGCCAGTCGCCTAAACGGTAGACAATGCCGGTTCGGACCAAACCATCCCCCACCACAAAGAGCGCAGCAATCAAAATGACCGCAGGATCGCTAAAACCGGCCAGCGTTTGTTGCACGGTCAACAGGCCGGTTAAAGGAAACACCGCCAGCACCACCAGAGCAACCACATCGGTTCGGGGCTTGTTGGCGGCAAAACAGCCCATGCAGAGCAACAACATAGCCAAGACTAACAGCAACTCTGCGTTCATAAGGGACAGGCTCCGATTCTAAAGCAACACTCAAAGCCTAATGGTAAACCAAAATACCTGTTGAATCAGGCTGATTTAAATGCCTTCGCCTAAAAAGACCTGGCTGTAACGGGGCTTGATCCAGGCGGTATCGCCCTGTTGCAAATTGAGGGCCTTGAAGTGCTCTTTCGGCAGTTCAATGTGGATCAGCTGCTGATCATCTGTCGTTAGCACTTCCAACCGGGCCGTTGGCCCCACCAGGGTGATCAGATCCAGGGTGACCGCAATGCGGTCGCGGTGCGCCTCGGTAAAGACATCAATTTCGTGCGGGCGAACATAGGCAAACCCCTGCTGCTCTTCAGCCTGGCTGTGCTCTGGCGATGGGACTTCTTCTGTGCCAATCCGGCTTTTGCCTTGCTGCACCCGGGCCCGAAACAGGTTCACATTGCCCAAAAATTCATAGACAAAAGGATTGGCCGGTTTGTCGTACACCTCATCCGGGCTCCCTTCCTGCTCAATGCGGCCTTTATTCATCACCACAATGCGATCAGCCACTTCCAGCGCTTCTTCCTGATCGTGGGTGACAAAGATGCTGGTAATGTGAATTTCATCGTGCAAACGGCGAAGCCAGCGACGGAGCTCAGCGCGCACTTTGGCATCCAGCGCACCAAAAGGCTCATCCAGCAGCAAGACTTTGGGCTCTACCGCCAATGCCCGTGCCAGTGCAATGCGCTGGCGCTGCCCGCCGGATAACTGAGCCGGATAACGCTCTGCCGTCCAGCCCAGCTGCACCAGCTCCAGCAGCTCCCGTACTTTTTTATCGATCTCTGCTTTGGATGGCCGCAGCTTTTTCGGCTTTACCGTTAAACCATAAGCCACGTTGTCAAACACCGTCATGTGCTTAAAGAGCGCATAGTGCTGAAACACGAAGCCAACGCCCCGCTCACTGACGTGCTGGCCGGTGATATCCTGCTCGTTAAAGTGCACCCGGCCGCTATCAGCCTGCTCCAGCCCGGCAATAATCCGCAGCAAAGTGGTTTTGCCAGAGCCGGACGGCCCCAGCAAGGCAGTTAGCTCACCGCTTCGAATGCTGAGATCAAGGTTATCCAGCGCGACAAAATCGCCAAAGCGCTTTTGAATACCTTCAATACGAATGCTCATCTATTTCCTTTTACCAAAAACTGACCCTAGTGTAAGACCAGTACACGTTACTAAATCATCATACCCAGCCCACTTAAGAATGAAAAATACTGATATTGACTAATTTGATAACTAAAGCGTATAACCAGAAATATTAGGCACTTGTCATGCCATGGAAAGAGCCTACTCTGCCAACGCTACACCTTAAAATGCACCAAACAGTGCTGGTAAAACCGGGCTACCAGCCGTGGCATCGGAGCATAGGCGGAATAAATAAAACCATAATGGTGCTGGATCTGCGGCAGCAGAGGCACCAGAACCAGTTGTTGATCGCAGTATTGCTCGGCCAACACCTCGTTTAAAATAGCAATGCCAAGGCCCTTTTTTACATAAGCACAGGCGGTCGCCACCGTATGGGTTTCCAGCCGCACTTGCATGCTCACCCCGGCTTTTTTGAACTCATTTTCCAGCCGGACCCGGGTTGGCCGGCCCTGCCCCAGCATGATCAGAGGTTCTGCCGCCAATTGCTTCAATTCAATAGCAGCTGCCTGAGCCAATGGATGCTGGCTGGGCACAGCGCAGACCAAATTGCTGCTCAGCAGCGGCTGGCACACCAGGCCTGGGTGACTTTCCGGCAATTGAATAAAGCCACAATCCACGGAGCGATGGGCCACCAGCTCGCGTGCCATCTGTGGGCTGTGCGCATCGATGCTGAGCGATACCGACGGATACTGCGCCATAAAACTGGCAACCACGTTGGCCAGAGGGCCGGCACTGAAGCTAGCCGGAGCGACGATTTTCAAGGAGCCCAGTTCCGACTTGGCCACCGAGTCGGCCAATGCCTTAAAACGATCCACACTGCTGAGCAGCAAAGAGATTTCTTGCTCCAGATACCGCGCTTCATCGGTTGGCGTCAGCCGGCTGTGCTCCCGATAAAACAAGGCAAACCCCAGTTGCTGCTCCAACACCTGGATCAGCCGGCTTACGGCTGGCTGGGTAATGGCCAGCTGTTTTGCTGCGGCCGTGGCCGAGCCGGTTTGTAAAATGGCCTGGAAGCACTCCAGGCTTTTCAGGTTCAATGATTCCATAACAGTTTATTATGTGTTTATGCGCATTTCTAATAATATTGCATAGGTCATAGGGCTTTGCTAGCTTAAATTTCGCACAGACACTGATTGCAGTGTTGATGATAACAACGATAGGGGAATCCCATGACAACAGGACATTTCAACAAATCCATGCTGACGGCCGCCATCCTCAGTGCTTTTGCACTGCAAGGCCAGGCTCAGGCCGATGTCAGCAACACCGGCAGCGCTGCAGACAATAACGTCGAGGTGATTTCAGTCACTGGCTCACGCATTTTACGCCGGGGTGAAACCGAAGCCAGCCCCATTCAGAGTTTTGAGCGCGACGATCTGGATCTTAAAGGCGCGGTCTCCATTGGTGAAGTGTTGCAGGAGCTCCCTTCCGTCGGTGCCAGCCTGAATGACAATGGCTCGGCCGGAACCAGCCATGGCAGTGCCAGCATCAACCTGCGTAACCTGGGTGAAAACCGCTCCCTGGTACTGGTGAATGGCAACCGCTGGGTCAATGGCGCAGGTACCCGTGGTTTCCGTGATTTTGTTGATTTGAACAGCATTCCCTTTGCCATGATTGAACGGGTAGAAGTGCTGCAAGATGGTGCCACCGCCATTTATGGTGCCGATGCCATCGCTGGCGTGGTCAACATTCATACCTTTAAAGATTTTACCGGCGTGCATGCCAAAGCCTATTACGGCCAAACCTCGCACGGCGACCGGGAAACCCTGAATCTGGATTTACGGCTCGGTCAGGATCTTGGCAACCACAACCTGATGCTGGTTGCCAGCTTCGCCGATCAAAAACCAATTTTAACCCAGGATCGCGAACTGACGGCCATTCCATTGAACGGTTTATCTTTGGGCTCTGGCGAAGGGTTGTTTCGCAGTAATGCGCTGAGCTCAGTGTTCGGTTTTGATATTCCGGCCCAGGGTATCACCCGAGATCCCGGCAGTGATGGCAACCAACTAAGCAGCTGGCGTCCGGCCAGTGCCAATGATCGCTTCAATCGCTACCATGACAATTACGTGGTTGGTCCAAGCCGCCGGCTGAGCTTGTATGGCCAGGGGGTGTTTGAACTGGGCCAGCTTGGTATTTCGGAAGACACCCGGCTGCGCATTGAAGCTGTGTACAACCGCCGCGAATCCGATCAGCAATTTTCGGCGGCCATCCCGGTGGTCAATGGCAGTCGTGGTTTTATCGTCGCCAATGATCCCAGCGTGAACCCTTTTGGGGTAGAGCTCAGCGGCAGCGATTTTGTTGCCACTAACTTCTTTGTCGATAACGGCCTGCGGGTCAATGCCCAGACCGTGGATACCACCCGCTTTGGTATTGGGCTGGAAGGCTATACCGCCAGTGACTGGCACTGGGATATCTTTGCCTCTTTTGCCCGCAATAAAGCTACTTTTGTTTCCAACAATCAACTGCATCTGGATAAACTGGCTCTGGGCATGCGGGCCTGTAATACGACAGGCCTGACAGCAGATGTCAGCGATTTACTGTCAGGCTGTGTGCCGGTCAACCTGTTTAATACCCTGACGCCGGACATGGTGAACTACATCAACTTTACCGGTGAAGATAGCAACGAAGCCAAACAACAGCACCTGCGCTTTAACATTACCAACAGCATCGCCGATTTACCGGCGGGCGATCTGCTGCTGGCCGCAGGGATGGAGTACCGCAAAGAGTCAGGCACCGATGTGCCGGATAGCATCATTAACTCGGCTCCCAGAGTGAACACCTTCAACACAACGTCGTCAGCGCCAAGAACGGGCACCGTCGGTAGCTACGATTTGTACGAAGCCTACGCCGAACTAAGTATTCCATTGCTGTCTGGCCATGCCATGGCCCATCACCTTGAAGTCAATCTGGCCAGCCGCTTTTCTGACTACAGTACCTTTGGCAGCACCGTCAACAGCAAAGCCGGCATCCTGTATCGTCCGGTGGCCGATTTAATGCTGCGTGCTACCTGGGCAGAAGGCTTTCGGGCACCCTCGATTCTCGAACTGTATGAAGGCGAGCGCGAGTCCTTTGCCCCGGTGAATGATCCCTGTGCCGACAATGCCGGTTTGCCTGGTTGCAGCGGTGTACCCGCTGGCTACACACAGAACGAAGCCAATGTGCCTATTACCGTAGGCGGCAACATCTTGCTGGAACCGGAAACCTCAGAAAATATCTCGTTTGGTCTGGTGTATACCCCGGCGCAGCTGGATGGCTTTAGCCTGACGCTGGATTGGTACAACATTCAAATCGACAACACCATCAGTACCTTCGGCACGCAGAATCTGCTGGATCTCTGCGCCACCACCAACCGCAATTGCGGAGTGATCCAGCGTGCCGCCAGCGGTGAAATCCTTAATATTGTGGATGGCCCGGTCAATCTGAACAAAACCGAAGTGTCCGGTATGGATGCAGTAGTGCGTTACCGGTTAAATACCGATCAGGGACGCTGGGATCTGGCCGCCAATCTGTCACGACTGAACAAGTTTGTCGAGTCTTCCACCCTGCCGGATGGTACCTTTGTCGAGGTTGATAAAAAAGGCACTGCCGCCTCACGTGAAGCTTTCCCGACCTGGCGTGGTTTCCTGTCGGCTCAATGGCGCCAGGAAGCCTGGTCTGCCGGATACTCATTGCGCTACATTGGCGATACCACCGAAACCTTTGCCGGCGAACCTCTGAGCATCGGTTCGATGGTGTACCACTCGGTATTCGCTGGCTACAACTTTGACAATGGTGCAGGTATCAAAGTTGGCATCAATAATCTGACCGACAAGCAACCGCCAACATCGCGAACCAACCTGAACATAAACTTTGATCAACAAACCTACAATGCGGTAGGCCGTTTTATCTACGTTCAGCTTAGTTACGATTTCTAATGGCTATGGGCGGGTACAGCATAGGTGCCCGTCCAGTCGTTGCCAGACAGGAGATTTTGCATGTCAGCACCCAGTAATTTTACCGTTTTCCCGCCACGCACGGCCACGCCTTTGCCTCTGGTGTTTGACTCCCCCCACAGTGGATTTGAGTTGCCAGCTGATTTCGCCCACCAGGTCACATTGGATGAGCTTAAAACCGGCTGGGATGCCTTTGTCGACGAACTCTGGCAACCAGCCACCCAACTGGGTGCCTGGTTGCTAGCGGCCAAAGCATCCAGGATGTACATCGATTTAAACCGGGCACCAAACGATTTAGATCCTGCACTGCTGGCCGAACCCTGGCCAGAGTCGTTGCAACCAAGCCGTTACAGTGAACGGGGTATGGGCTTGATCCGTCGTTTTGCTCTGCCCGGGCGGCCGCTGTATGCAGCGCCGTTAAGCGTTGCTGCTGTACAACAGCGCATACGCGACTATTATCAACCTTACCATCGACAACTGCGTACGCTCTTGCAGGACCTGCACCATCGCTACGGCAGTGTTTGGCACATCGATTGCCATTCCATGAAATCACGCGGCAATGCGATGAATATTGATGCCGATACAGCAAGACCTGATATTGTGCTGGGGGATGCCGATGGCAGCAGCTGTGATCCTGACTTTACCGACTGCATCCAACATAGTTTTCAGCGGCTTGGCTACAGTGTGGCTGTGAACCATCCTTACAAAGGCGGCCATTGTGTGCGGGCCTACGGCAAACCAGCGCAGCATTTTCACAGCGTGCAAATTGAAATAAACCGGCAACTTTATATGGATGAAGCAACATTTCGTAAAAATCATCTGTTTAACGGCTTTCAGGCTGATTTACATCAGGTCAGTGCCTCGATTGCCGAATTTATTCAGGCAAAGCTGGCAAAGTCCGATTTTGCTTTACCTAGTTGAGAGCCAGCATGTCAAACAACGATAGCGAGAAACTCACTGCGCAGCTCAGTAAGACAGAGGATCTGCCGCCGGCAGCCCTGAGCAAGCAGCACAAAGGCAATAACCCCATTATAATTTTGCTTAGTATTTTGCTGCTGGCAGGCGCTCTGACCTACCTGGTTGGCGCCGGCAGCTTTGAGCGGGATGGCAATCTGGTTGTGCCCGGTTCCTTCCAGAGTCAGGTAAAAGACAACAGTCTGGCCAATCTATGGCGGGTAACGGACGATCCAACCCAGGCACAGCCGGTCAGTGCAATTCAATTGTTGCTGGCGATCCCGCAAGGGCTGGAGCGTGGTGCCAATCTGATTTTTATGGTGCTGATCATTGGAGGAATGTTCGGCATTATGACCAAAGCCGGTTCTGTCACGGCCGGATTGGAGCGCTTGCTGGGTGCCTTGCGCGGCAATGTGTATTTGCTGGTCCCATCCCTGATGGTGGTGTTTGCTGCCGGCAGTACCTTTCTTGGTCTTGCCTCCGAGTACCTGCTAATTATTCCGCTGATGGTTGAAATGGCACGCCGGCTCGGTTTATCCAACCTGATGGGACTGGCGATCCTGACCATTCCGGTCAAGGCAGGCTTTTTGGCTTCGGTCACCAATCCGGTCGCGCTTACCGTGGCTCAACCGCTGGTGGATGTGCCGGTATTCAGCGGCATCAGCATGCGCTTAGTCGCTTTTGTGGTGTTCACTCTGGTGGGTATTGTGTTTATGATGCTGATGATCAAACGCGAAGGTTTCGATCCCAGCATCAAGATCGAGTTTGACAGCGCCCCGCTCAGCAAACGTCATGCCCTGATGCTGATCACGCTGGCCATTGGCATCGCCATGCTGGTGTATGGCTCCACCACTTACGAGTGGCGTAATCAGCAGTTAACGGCGTTTTACATCGCTCTAGCCGTGATCCTGGCCTGCATCAGTGGTCTGGGTGCCAATGGTGCCGCCGATGCTTTTGTTGAGGGCATGCGAAAAATTCTGCTGGCGGCGATTTTGATTGGTGTGGCCTTTGCCATTGCCGTCACACTGCAAAATGGCCAAATCCTTGATACTGTGATTTTTCACCTTACCAGCATGGTGGGTGAAGACAATCCGCTAATCGCCGTGCAAGGGATGTTTATCTCGCAGTTGCTGCTTGATTTTCTGATCCCTTCCACCTCAGGACAGGCAGCGGTTAGCATGCCCATTCTCGGCCCCATCGGCCAGCTGGTCGGCATCACTCCAAATACCACCGTACTAGCCTTTTTATTCGGTAATGGTATCACCACCATTTTCACCCCGACATCCGGCACCCTACTGGCTTACCTTGCGACAGCCCAGGTATCCTGGACCAGTTGGGCACGCTTTGTGATGCCACTGGTCGGCATCTACATTGTGCTGGCCATGCTGATGCTGGTGATGGCCGTGCTGATCGGGTACTAACTCAGGACGGCCTTTAGCTTCTGATTCCAGCATTACTGCACTTGCCACACCTTATTCGCCCAACGGCTACTGCCTTGCAGCAGCCGGCTGGTTGCTTCACGCAGCCGAACCAGTGCGTAGTAGGTCAGTGGCACCAGCAGCAAACTGGTTAAGGTGGAAAACAGCAGGCCGCCGATAATGGCAATGGCCATTGGGGCGTAGCTTGGGCCATCGCCGGCCAGCTGAGTACCGCCCAGTGCCAGTGGCAACAAACCAAGCACTGTGGTCGATACCGTCATCAGAATGGGTCTGAGCCGTGCGCTGCAGGCTAAGATAATCACCTCTTTCAGTGCTGTCTCTGGCTGCAATTGCCGCTCCTGATTGATGCGATCGACCAGCACGATGCCGTTATTCACCACGATGCCCATTAGCACCAGCATACCAATCATGCCCATAATGCTCATCGAGGTACCGGTCAGCAGGAAGGTCCAGAACACCCCGACCAGTGAAAACAGCAAGGAGCCAATTACCGCATTGGGCAGCAGCAAGGACTCAAACAAGGCGGCCATTACAATGTAGATCATCGCTACCGCCAGCAGCATATTGACCAGCATCACCTGCTGCGCTTCATCGTGGCGCTGAAAAGCACCATGAAAAGACCACTGATAACCAGCCGGTAAATCAACTTGCTGCATCAGCTGGCGGATTTGTTGCTGCGCCTGCTCCAGGGTAGCGCCATCGGCCAGGCTCATGCTGAGCGCGATGCCGGTTTGACGGTTCAACCGGCCAATGCGCGATAGCCGTGGGGCTATGTTGAGCTCGGCCAATTGCTGCAACTGAATGCTACTGCCCGCCTGTACCAGGATGGGCAGAGCTGCCAGCTCGGCCAACGACTGGCTGATGCGCTCATCAAACTGCACCCGCAGCTGCACTTCACCCTGCTGTTCAGTGCGGTAGGTTCGCAGATTGGCACCACGCAGCGCCAGCGCGACCCGCTCGGCCACCAGACTGGCGGGTAGGTCCAGTCGCGCCAGTTCATCTTTGTTCAGCACAATTTGCACTTCCTGCTGACCCCGCTCCAGATCGGAGCTAACGTTATCAAGCGCAGCCAGGCTGCTGAGCATCGGCTCCAGCATCGCTGCCTGCTCCAGCAAGACCTCAGTGGAAGGGCCCAGCAGATGCAATTGCAAACCGCCCCCGCCGCCGCCAAAACTAAAGGATGGCCGCGAGCGCACCAACGCCGGCCAGTCGGCCTGAATTTGCTGACGCAACTGGGCCAATGGCATCGGCAAGTCGTCTTTTAACAGAATAATCGAAATGGCGTAGCCAGCCCGGTAATAGCTGTAGACCGACTCAATGTGAAAACGCTGCTGGTTGTCGTACAGGAAGGCTTCCATCTGGCTGACTTCGGCCCGCACTTCTTCCAGGCTGTAATTGCCCTGCACCCGGTAATTCAGAAAGATCCGGCTGTTGTCTTCCATATCACCATCGCCACTGCCCACCTGACCAAGCGGGATCACAATGCTGCCAAGCACCAGCAAGGCCAACAGACCGGACAGTTTCGGAAAGCGCATCACAGCGCCAAGCAGCCTGGCATAGCGACGCTCCCCAAAAGCAGATTTGGCGCCATCCTGCTCCGGTACTTTCAGCCGGGTGGTTAACAGCGGTATTAAACTAAGCGCCAGCACCAAAGAAATACCCAGACACAAGCAGATGGCAATGGCGACATGCTCAAGGAAAATGGTCAGATCCATTTTCTGGCCAATGATGTTGGGCAAAAATACGATGGCAGTGGTGGCAGTACCCGCCAGTACCGCCAGGCTGACCCGGCGCACGCCCCGCTCGGTGGCTGCCCGCACATCGCCGCCTGCGGCGCGCTCACGGAAAATGCTTTCGGTCACCACCACGGCATTATCCACCAGCATGCCAATAGCCAGCATCAGCCCCATCATGCTAAGGATATTTAAGCTATACCCAAGAAAATACATCGCACCCAGTGCCATTATGATGGCGGCAGGCACCGACAGCACCACCACCAAAGTGGTGGCCAGGTGGCGCAAGAATAAGAACAATACCACAAAGGACAAGCCCGCCCCGATGCTGCCGGCCAGCAGCAAATCACGCAGCGAGGACGTCACGCCCTTGGCCATATCGTCCATCACATAGAGCTGAATGCCGGCAAAGGCCGGATTTTGATCGGCGGCACGCACCACCGCCATGGCGGCATCGGCCACCTCGACCAGATTGGCACCGGAGTCTTTAAACACATTCATGCCAACGGCGTAAGTCTGGTTTAAATGCCGGCCATCCTCGCGTTTTGGTAGCTCCAGCGCCACCGTTGCCACATCGGATAGCTGCAGGCCGGGGCGAATGGGCAGGCGCTCAATTTCGCTCAGCGAGCGAAACTCACCGACCGGCTTGACCAGCATATGCTGCTCCGGGTTTTGCAAACTGCCGGCAGTGATGGCAAAGTTGCTTTGCCGCAGCTGCGCCAGCAACTGCGCCGGATCGACATTGAGTGCATGCAACCGGGCCGGATCGAGCCGGATAATGACCTGACGTTTATCCACGCCATAGAGTTCGACTTTCGACACCCCAGGCACCCGCTCCAACGGGCGCTTAATGTGCTGTTCGAGCAAATCGTAGGCCAGGGCTAAGTCCCGCTCACTGGAAATACGCAGCTGGAAAATCGGCATGTCGTCGGTATTAAACTGAAACACAAAAACCCGCTCCAGATCAGTTGGCAACTCTGCGCGTACTGCATCCAGCCGCTCCCGTACTTCCATGTTTTTACTGCGGATAGGCTCGTCCCAGTTAAACATTAGCGAGATATCGGCGCTGTTTTCATTGGAGAAACTGCGCATCTGCTGAATACCTGAGACCGTTGCCAGTGCTTCTTCAATTGGCCGGGTGATCAAGCGCTCGATCTCGGCCGGGGTGGCATTGGGGTATGGCGCCTGAATGTAGATCTCAGGAATGTCGATGCCGGGGAATTTTTCCAGCGGCAACAAACGGCTGGCCAGCACGCCAAACAGCAGCAACGAAATGCACAACATGCAGACGGTAATGGGCCGGCTGAGTGCCAGCCGGGTTATGGCCAATGGTTGCTCAGTCATGCTGCACCTCCGGCAAATCAGCAGCATCGGTTGCTGCCGGCTCAGTGCCAGGCGCACGATCCGGGCTCACCAGCGCATACAGCACCGGAATAAACACCAGCGTCAGCAAGGTAGAAAGCAAGAGGCCAAAGATCACGGTAATGGCCATCGGTGCCCGTACCTCACTGCCTTCGCCGGTGCCAAGAGCCAGTGGCAGCAAGCCCAGCACCGTGGTCAGGGTGGTCATCAGTACCGGGCGCAAACGACTCTCGCCGGCTTGCAGCACCGCATCGGCCAGCGCCAAACCGTTTTGGCGCAGTTGATTGATGCGATCAATCAGTACGATGGCGTTGTTGACCACAATACCGGCCAGCATGATAAGACCAATAAAGACAATGACCGACAAGCCGGTGCCGGTCAGCCAGAGCCCAAGAATCGCACCGGCACCTGCCAGCGGCACGGTGAACAGGATCACCAGTGGCTGCAGCAGATTTTCGAACTGCGAGGCCATCACCAGATACACCAGGAACACCGCCAGCAACAAGGCCATCAGCAAGGACTGGTAAGCCCGGCTCATTTCTTCACTTTGCCCGACAACTTCGGCCACCACGCCAAAGGGCAGCATTTGCTCGGCCAGCAGCTGACGCGCCAGCTGGGTGGCCTGCTCCAGATCACCATAAGCCAGATTGGCGCTGACCACAGCCACCCGCTGCTGGGCAATGCGGGTGATTTCGCTGGGGCCGAGTTCACGGCGAATATCGGCTACTGCAGCCAGTGGCAGTGGCGTGGCACTGCCGGGGTTAATCACCAGCTCCGCCAACTGCTGCTCGGTTTGACGGTAAGCCTCGTCCAGCCGCACCCGGATATCAATTTTCCGATCCTGCACTGAAAACTGACCGGCGACATCGCCACCAACATAGACAGCCACCCGCTGCGCCACTTCTCGGGCCGTCAGGCCAAGCTGTGCCAGCCGGCTGTGATCAAAGTACAGCGTCAGCTCCGGTTGACCGGGACGCAGACTGCTTTTCACGTCGCTAAAACGTCCTTCCTGCTGCAAGCGCTGCACCAGTGCATCGGCTGCGTTTTTTAGCTCGGCCAGCTCGTAACCGGCCAGCTCAATTTCCAGCGGTGTGCTAAAACTCAGCAGCTGCGGCCGCTCAAAGCGGGCCTGCACATCAGGGTAACGCGCCAGGAAGCTGCGCAGCTGCTCAATGCTACGCGCTTCGGCCGCCGGATCGGCGCCACCAGCCAATACCAGCGACAGGCGCCCCCAGTGACTGCCGCCAATGCTTGGATCCACCGTCATCTGACTACCAGTACCGGCCTGGCCATAACTGCGCTCAATTTCCGGCAAGGCCGCGGCAAAGACCGCCAGTTCGGTCATCAGCGCATCGGTTTGCTCGATGGCCGAGCCAATCGGCAATTGCACTTCCACGTAAAACTCGCCCTGCGCCATTTCCGGCAGCACATTGGCACCGAGGCGTGGCAGCACACTGTAGCAAAGCGCGGCCAGTACCAAGGTGATGCCGATAGTGGCGAGCTTGGCTTGCAGCGCCAGCCCCAACAGTGTGCGATAGGCCGTGGTCAGGTGGCGCAAAGCGCCCTGCACCAGCCAGAGTAAAGGCGAGAACAGACGTCCCAATAACCAGCCAAGCGCCCGCCATAGCAGCAATAGTAAGGCCAGTACCGCTTGCAGCGACGTCTGCAGTCCTTTCAGCACCCAGCGCAGCGGCATCAGTGGCCACTGGTACCAGCGCTCAGGCAACCAGCGGAAACTTGCTGGTTCTGCCAATAAATCTGCATCGCCAGAAGCTTGCGGGCGGCGCAACTGCCGCGCTGCCATGGTTGGAATTAAGGTCAGCGCCACCAGCAAAGACACCAGCAGCGCAAAAGTAACGGTTAACGCCTGATCACGAAACAGCTGGCCGGCAATGCCCTCGACAAAAACCAGCGGGAAAAACACCGCTACTGTGGTCAGTGTTGAAGCGGTAATGGCCATGGCCACCTCGCCGGTGCCTTTGCGGGCCGCCGTCGGCGCATCCGCACCCAGCTCCCGGTGACGGGCAATGTTCTCCAGCACCACGATGGCGTTATCGACCAGCAAACCGACCGCCAGCGCAATGCCGCCCAGGCTCATCATATTCAGGGTAATGCCCTGGCCATACATCAAATTAAAGGTGGCAATCACCGACACCGGAATGGACACCGAAATAATCACGGTTGCCCAGACATTGCGCAAAAACAGATAGAGCACCAACATCGCCAAAGCGCCACCTATCATGGCAGCGGATTTGACATCGGCAATGGCTTGCTTGATAAAGGCCGACTGATCGTACACCAGCGTCAGTTGATACCCGGCCGGTAGCCGCTGTTGCAGCCTGGGCAGCTCGGCCAGCACCCGCTCGGCGACCTCGACGGTGTTGGCATCGCCTTCTTTGTAGATGGCGACTTCAATCGCTTCCTGGCCATTAACATAGGTGACACTGCGCCTGTCGGCGAAGGCATCACGCACTTCAGCCACGTCTTTCAGTAAAATGCGGCTGCCATCAATGGTGGTCAGGTACAGATTTTCCATATCGCTAAGTTGCTGAAACTGATTGATGGTGCGTACTAGGTAATCGTAGCCCGGCGTTTCTAAGCGGCCACCGGCCAGATTGAGGTTTTCCTGCTTTAGCCGGCTGCTGATCAAATGCACATCCAATTGCAACTGGCTGAGTTTGTTCGGGTCGACCAGCACCTGAATTTCCTGGCTCAGACCACCATCCGGCCGGACCGCCGCCACACCCGGCAGGGCTTCCATCCAACGGCGTAATTCTTCGTCGGCAAAGGTGCGCAGTTCGACCAGTTGGCGTTCGCTCTGCAGGCCTTGCTCGCGGCTTAGCGCCAGTCGCAGCACCGGCTCCAGATTGGGGTTAAAACGCAGCAACACCGGTTTGTCGCTATCGAGTGGCAGCATCAGAATGTCGAGCTTTTCCCGCACATCCATGCTGGCCAGATCCATATCGGTGCCCCAGTCAAATTCCAGCACCACATCGGAGCGACCCGCCCGTGACACCGACTGCACCCGGCGCACGCCTTTGACCACGCCAAGCGCTTCTTCAATCGGCTTGCTGATCAGCTGCTCCACTTCGGCCGGCGCTGCGCCAGCAAACTCGGTGCGCAGCGTCAGGGTTGGGTAGGACAAGTCCGGTAATAAATTCACCGCCAAACGGCTTAACGACACCAGACCAAACAACAGGATACCAAAAGTAAACATCCAGATAGCAACAGGGCGGGCAACCGCGACATCAACCAGTTTCATAGGGCGTCCTTAGTGAAAATCGCGGGTGTGAACAACCTGCACCAGGCTGTCATTTTTCAGCGCAGCATGACCGGCAATCACCACCTGCTGGCCGCTCTCAAGACCAGATACCACCTCTACCGCCTGCTCAGCCTGATAGCCCAGCACCAGGGTTTGGCGCTGCACCCGGCCTTCGCTGTCCAGCACATAGACACTGTGCTGGTTGTCGCTGCTCATCAGCGCCCGTTTCGGGATCAGCAAGGCATCGGTTTTGACATCAAACTGCACTTCGACCTGCGCAAAGAGCCCTGGGCGCAGTTGGCCATGCTGGTTGTCCAGCAGCAAGGTCGCCCGCACGGTACCGGATTGCGCATCCACCACCGGAGCAATGCGATTCAGCTCGGCCCGCAGTGGCGCATGGCCGGCCAGCTGCAGCAACACGCCCTGGCCTACTCTGGCCTGTGCCAACTGCTGCTCTGGCAGGTGCACCACCGCTTCCAGCCGTTGATTGGAAATCAGATGAAACAGCGATTTGCCGGTAAACTGATTGATCAGCTGGCCGGTTCTGGCATAACGGCGCGAAATCACCCCGGCAAAAGGGGCGCGGATTTCGGTTTCAGCCAGCGCCAGTTCGGCCAGATCAACCGCTGCTTTGGTGGCATCCAGCTGCCAGCGAAGTTTGTCGTACACCTCGGTGCTGACCAGCTGGCGCTGATGCATTTCGCTCATGCGTTGCAACTCGCCTTCCAGCCGGCTTAGCTCGGCCCGCTCTTTGGCCAGCATCAGCCGCTGCCGCTCGTTATCCAGCACCGCCAGCAGCTGACCGGCCTCTACCGCATCGCCTTCTTCGACCAGAATTTTTTCAATCACGCCACTGGCCTTGCTGATCAGATCCGCCTCTTCGGTGGCCGCCAAAGTCGTGGTGGTGCGGTAGCTGCTGCTGATTTCGCCCTGGCGACTGATGGCCACTTCCACCGGAATGGCGATGTCATCTGCCGAGGCTTTGTTAGGACTACTTTGCGCCTGATTGCAACCGGTTAAAACCAGACCGGCGGTGAATAGTGCGCTGATGAAGAGAAGTTTATGCATGATGGTGTTCCTTGCTAAGAGCTGAATCATTTCACCAGCTAGTGCAGCCATCGTGCCAACACAACAAAAACACCATAACATCATGAATTAAAATAAAATAATTAATTAGAGATGAGATAAGATGTCTGGTGTTTTTTTCTTAAATGGTCAAATCCCCCACTTTTTTGGTCAAATTATTCACCGATGCAGCAACCTGCCAGGCTTGGTGCTAATGGCCACACTATGGCATAGTGTTTGAGATTCGACAGTGTCTTTGAGAACAGCAGCGATGCCAAAAATAGTGGTTTTTTACGACGGTGCCTGCCCGGGCTGTGTGCGCGACCGGGCCTGGTATCAGAAACATGCCGGTCAGGGTGTGCAGGTCGAATGGCTGGATATCAACGGGCGTGACGACGAACTACGGGCACTCGGCATCGAGCCGCGCGCTGCACTCCTTGAGCTGCATGTCCAGGATGAGCAAGGACAGATACTCTGTGCCCTGCCAGCCTACCAGTTGCTGCTATCCCGCCTGCCCGGCTACCGCTGGCTGGGCTGGTTGATTGGTCTGCCGCTAATACGTTCTATTCTTTCCTGGCTATACCGGCATTGGGTGCACCGCCGTCTGGCGCGGGAGGGGCGGCTCTAGAGTGCTCCAAATTGTCGTATCGCTGGCACGGCATTTGAGCAGGCCGTATATGCTGGATCTCTTGCCGCTACGACAATCCACCTGCTCGCGGTATCGCTCAGTCTTAGTAAGTTTAGAGTGTATTAACCTGGTACATCAGTAGTGATATCGAAGCTGAGCAATCAGCAAGGCGCTATCCGTGACCTTGTACACCATGCGGTGCTCTTCGTTGATACGCCGGGACCAGTACCCTGCAAGGTTGTGTTTCAGCGGCTCTGGTTTACCGACGCCCGCAAAGGGTTCCCGCCCTACTTCCTTGATCAGCTTGTTGATGCGGCTGATGATCTTTTTGTCGGTTTTCTGCCAGTACAGATAATCTTCCCAGGCATGCTCGGAGAAGATCAGCTTCATTCAAGCAGTTCCTTTTCCTGGCCCCCGCCTTGCTCCAGCTCCGCAATGGACTCCAGCAAACGCCGGGCATTGGTGGGTACACGAAGCAGATAAGCCGTTTCTTGCAGCGCTTCATAATCCTCAAGCGAGATCATCACCACGGATTGCGCCTTATTGCGGGTGATAATGACCGGAGCATGGTCTTCACAGACCTGCTGCATGGTTTTTGCCAGGTTGGTTCTGGCGGCAGTATAGCTAATGGCATCCACTCGATTACCCCTGTACAGGATGTTGAACATGGACAGAATACAGTACAAATCGGCATTTATCAATGCGCTGCCCGGTAACCATTTTGGTAGCAACTTCGGCAACCAATCATCGCACTATTTAAATCGAAAGCTTATTGATCTCGGCCAAAATCCGCTGATCCTGGCTGCTGGCTTTTAATGGCTCCAGCAAATCGCTTTGCAGCGCATCAAATTGCCGAATACGTTGTGCAATCAATAAGGCCTCTTTTCTATCGCCACCGGCAATGGCAGGAGCCTGAATATGAAACTGAGCCAACGCCCGCTGGTAGCTGATATTTTCCGGCTCCAGTGTCGCAGCTGCCGCAAAGGCATCGCGGCAGCGAGTGGCAAAGCCTCGTGCTCTTAGCATATTGACGTTTTGTGCCTGATTGCAGCTGCTTTGACCGTCCAGAATTGATACTCGGCTCTATCGCTTTGCAGCTCAGTGGCTTTTTTCAGGTGCTTTTCTGCCGCAGCGGTATCCGACAAGCCCATAGCAGCCCGGCCCAGCAAGTACCAATAACTGGCATCACGCCGGTACCGGCGCTGTGCCGGCTCCAACAACACATTCAGTTGCTGATAGTCCTCTTGCTCCAATAATGCTCTGGCTTGCTCCAGGGGTGAAGCAGCGGCCAAACTGATACCGCTCCAGCAGAGTACGGCGCTGAAAAGAAGTGTATTGATTCCAGCCATGCTGGCTGCTCCTTATGAAAAGTAAAAGGTCACCTTACGAAGGATAACGCTGTGCTGGACAAAGATAAAAGCAGCATTATGAAACAAAATGTAACCTGTTTTTAAAAATGCATTATTCATACCGCCCCACAGATCAACACATGGAGTGTCTTGAATCTATCGTAAAAGCCGATAGGAAGTCATTTCTATGGTGAATTTATATTCCTTAAGGTGATAGCTCGATGACGACTTAGGCCCATGACACAACACTGCCATGGTGGACTTGGCACAAGTAGCAAAGCCACCACTTCAGAGGCACAGGCCATGTGATCGGCATTTAGAATACCAATACTCTAAGGAAAACCGATGAAACTGCTGACTCTCGTTGTTATTTTTTTAATGCTCACCGCATGTGGCGGCAGCAATGATAGCCCTCCTGCGCCTGAGACATCCCTGCCCCCAACGCCACCAGAAGATGAGGTTGAACTGGTGGCCGTTGCAGAGAATAAATTAGGCGCCTGGATCTGGTACATCGATCAACCCGGCCTGGTTCGAAATAATCATGCCGATATGGCGGCTTACTTAGCTGACCTTGGCGTCAAACGCGTTTTTATCAAGATCAGCGACATTAACTATCGCTGGCAAAGCAACAAAATTCGTTTTGAAGAGGACGGCGTTTTTTGTGGTGAATGGCAGGATGCCTGTGAACCGGCCAATCTTCAGTACTACAAAGATGCAGGCATTGAGCCCTGGGCCTGGACCTACAACGATATCCATTCGTATGATGAGCAAGCTGATATGCTCTATGCGGCAGCACTGGTTGGCTACCAAGGTTTTGTGCTGGACATCGAAGAAGAATTCAACCGTAAAGATGAACCCTTGCATGAACTCTTTCAGGCCTACCATCTAAAGCTACGTCAGGCCAGGGCCGAGGGCCTGGTGGATAACCGCTTTTTGCTGGTCGCTACCAGTTGGGGCAATCCGCAAGATCAAGGCATGAATATTGGCATTATCGATCAGTACGTCGATGCGCATATGCCGCAAACCTATGTGGAAAAATGGGGTGGCAACTATCTAAGCGATATTGCCGAGACCATTCGGCAAGGGGATTGCGAGTACCAAGCTTTAGGTGCTACAAAACCAATCTGGCATATTGTTTCGCACGAGGACAATATTTTAACCGCTGAGCAGTTGGACACCTTTGTACAGCATGCTGGCCCGAATGCATCCTTGTGGCGCATTGCTGATGCCAGCCTGGCGCATGCGGTGGAAAATATGAACTGGCAGCAACTGGAATACCAACCCAATAACTGTGCAGAACACAACCTACAACTGGTAGAACGTTCGTCGTTGCCAATGGTACCTTACTACCACCAACTGGATAATCATTACCAACCAGCAGCCAGTTGCAGCGTCACCTCGCTGGCCATGGTGACTGACTTTTTTGGTATAACAACGCCATCTGATACCAACCGGGTGCCAGATCAACTCTATCAACGCTTTGGCCTGCTGCAAACGGTGCCCGAGCTCACCGCTGCTTTTAATACCCTTGCAGAAGAAGCAAACATTGCTGCGCGCTCTACCGGCCTAACCAATGGAACTTTTTCTCAGTTGCAACAGCACGTTGCACAAGGTTTGCCAGCCATTGTGCATGGTTGGTTCACCGCCTCCGGCCATATTTTAGTCGTCACAGGCTATGATGGTGACTATTACACCGTCAACGATCCCTATGGGCAATGGGATCTGTCCAAGCCCGGCAGCTACGATACCTCGGTCTCCGGATTTCATCTCCGTTATCCCAAAGCCGAGTTTGAGCACGCGATTAATGATAACAGTACAGGCGATGATCTTTGGCTTCATCTGTTGCAAGTTTCCCCGTAGCTCTGACTGCTCTTTGGTCCGCAGCGCTGCTGTTACAGTGCTGCTTCATTGCCCTAAACGGAGAACGTTTTCATGATTCAATTATTGATAAGCAGACTGCATCAAATTCGAAAGTCAACCGGAATAGTGATTGTGGTTTACTTGCTAATTGGTTGTGGCAGCAGCGCAGAAGACAGTGTGGCCCGGGAGCCTGCGCCAATTAGCGATCGTATTGTCTGGCAATTGCAAGACAATGAAAACTTACCCACCGGCATGCAATTTTATCAAGGCCATAAACCCGGAAGCACATCATTTTCAGCCTGGTACATCCGGCTTGACGCCAATGCTCCACTTGCCCTGGCTCCGGTTCGCCTTTCACCGGCACAAACGCTGGATCAAATCCAGCTCCCTGGATTGATGGGTGCTATCAATGGCGGTTATTTTGGAGGAAGTCAGCCATACTCTGCTGCGGTTTATGGAGAAGAAGTGCTTAGCAAAAATATCGCTGCTTTAACCCGTTACAATAAAAGTTATCCAGTAATGCGCGCACTATTTTGGTTGGATACTGAAGGGCGTAGTGATGTTGGCTGGATTTACCATTTTGGCGATCAAAAGACGGATATTCGTCATTACTCGCAGCCTCTTCCTTACCAACGCAATTCTGATACACCACTTCCCGCACCACGCTCTGACGAGGGGGAGCAGTTACCAGCGTTGAAAATGGCAATTGGAGGAGGCCCTGTGTTGCTCAAAAATGGTGCTGTTACCCTAAGTTACGATGAAGAAATTTTTTGGGGTTCAGGCGTAGAGCTGAACGATATTCGCCCCAGAACCGCCATCGGCTTCACGGCACAGGGAGAGATTCTGCTGGTTGTTAGCAATGCCATGACCTTAACAGAACTGCCCAAACATTTGCTTGATTTAGATATAGAAGGTGCTATCAACCTGGATGGTGGCGGCTCAAGTGCCCTGCAGGTGCTGGAAACATCGGTATTTAATCAATTTCGACCAGTGCCTATCGCATTAACTATCTTGCAGGAAGAGTAATATGTTTACCACGTTACTAACCAGTCTATTGCTACTCCTGCCTGGTGCTGCCACAGCAATGGAGGTAACAGCCTCAGAGCAAAACACAGCACTTCGAATTGCACTGATGGGTGATATCAATGGCCGCTACGGCAGCACCGAGTACCCTCTTTTAAGTCAACAATGGTTGCAATTGACGCTGGAACGTCAGCCTCAACTGATTTTATCAATTGGGGATGTTATCGCCGGTCAAAAAAAAGAGCTGTCTTCACATCAAGTCAACCGCATGTGGTATGCGTTTGAGCAATACATGCTGCACCCCATTCAGCAACAAGGAGGAGTGTGGCTACCCGTCATAGGGAATCATGATGGTTCCCGTGCTTTGAGCCCCCTTGGTCATTACCTTTTTGCGATGGAGCGACAGCAAGCCGAACAGTTTTGGCAAAGACATCGGCCACAGAGTTCTGATTTGCAGCTGCTGGATGATAGCCATTATCCCTTTTATTACAGCCTGCTTTGGCATGACATTGCCATTGTGGTAATCGATGCATCCGGCGCAACACTCAGTACAGCTGAACAAAATTGGCTAACAGCTACCTTAAACGCGTCGGTAGTACAAGATGCCCGTTTTCGCCTGGTTGTTGGACACTTGCCGCTGGTAGCGGTTGCAGAAGGCAGGATGCAGCCAGGCGAGCGCTTGGAACAGACAGAGTTTCTGCTTGATGTAATGCAAACAACCAAAGTCGACTGGTACATCAGTGGTCATCAGCATGCATTTTACAAAGCAAAGCTTGGTCATCTTGGTTTATTGATGGCTGGCGGGGTACCTGCGCGCAGACTGCTGTCGGCCTCCGCCCCCCGCCATGTGATGACCATGCTGCATATCGGCCAGGAGATCCGTTTTAAGCATTGGGATCTGGAGCATCAACAACCTTTCTCCCTGGACGAGTTACCTCCATTTATTGACGCACAGCCCATCCCATTGTGGCGCTGGCCAAAGCAATCGTTGACTTACGAAGCCGGCAGCAACACCACCGGCAAAGGCCCGGAAATACGCTGATTGGCTGGGTTGACATCGCCACTCACCCGATTGGGGTCCAGCTCTACCGCCGTTACCGGCTCGCTGCTGTTTAGCCACAAATGCAGTTCAAGTTGTTGCTGGGTAGCGCGCCAGCTATCCACCGGCAACTGCAGTTGGTGCTGCATACCATCAGCCGTGCTGATTTGCACCTCAATGGGCATTGGGATACCGCCACGATTGTGCAGTTCAAGACGCAGCCACTGCCCTTCAGCCACAGGCTGCCAATCGGCTTGGCCAAGCACGCCAAAATCATCCTGCGCGGAGTAATGATCCTGCAAGGCCAACTGCTGCTCCACCTCAGCTGTCAGGCTATCAGGCAATGGTAGCACGGGCGTACCATCGCGCCGGGCTAGCTGACGCAAAAAGCTTGATAGCTGCTCTGAGCTTTCTGGCTTTTTCAGCAGGATCTCGGCCTTGGTTAAAGCAATATCGACATGCCGGTCGGAGAAAAACCAGCCGCGCCAGAACCAGTCCAGCTCCAGGCCGCTTTGCGCACTGACAAAGCGGATAAAGTCGGCGAAATAAGGGCGTTTACCGGCCCATAGGCCAGTGAAATCACGCAGGATCTGATCAAAACGCTCGGCGCCCAGCAGCTGCTGGCGCAAAATCACCAGCGCCACTGCCGGCACATGGTAGTGCGAGTCGAGCTTGTGGACGAAGTGATCGGCCCGGGTTACCGGTGCCTGGTAATCGGCACGCAGCATGGCGGGCGCTACTCCGGCCGGATCACCGTAAAAACTTTGAAAGCTGCGGCTCCAGCTTTGTTCCAGCAAATAGGCCAAAAAGCTGGCAATGCCCTCGTCGAAGAAGCCTTCGCGCCGCTCGTCGGTATTGACCAGCATCGGGTAATACGCATGGGCCACTTCATGCATGATGCCGCCCAGGACATCGTGTTTCTGGGTTCGGCTGTAAGCCGGAGCGGGCCCGTCGATAGCGGCATCCGGCCCGCGAAAGCCCACCAGTTTCAGGCCGGGAAACTCCATACCTATGCCAGCGATATTGGCAATGGTCAGGGTGTTGACCGAAAAGGGCCCCAGATAAGCCTGCAACTGCCGCACACTGTGCTCGGTCGCAGCCAGCGCATAGCGCTGCCAGAGCCAGCGGCCGTTATCCGGAAATGCCACCTGCAACCGCACCTGCTGGTCGGGCAAATCCAGCAGTTTGGTTTGCCAGCGCCAGGCATTGCCGGCGACCAGGGCAAAGTCGCGCTGCAGCTCTGCTTTAAAATGCCACTGCCGCCATGTGCTGGCATCACCGGCCTGGGTAACCCGGCTCTGACCACTGGCGGCTTGCCAGTGCTGGCGTTCATCGACAGTGAAAACATCCGGGTTTTGCAGCTCGCCAGTGCCAAACAGCAGGTAATCGGCCGGTGCCTGAAGACGCACATCAAAGTTGCCCAGCTCCAGATTAAATTCGGCATCGCCTAAAAATGGCGTGAGATCCCAGCCGCGCTGATCGCTAAATGCCACTGCTCTGGGATACCACTGGGTTAAAGCTACCAAAGTTCGGCCATCGGGCAACGTCTCGACCCCAGCGCGCGGCCGCCGCGGATCCAGCCGGTTTGGCAGCTTTAGCTGCCAGACAAAGCGCAGCTCGGCCACAGCGCCAGCTGGCAAAGACTCTGGCAACACCACGCCATAAAAAGTGCCCTGCTGCCGCAGCTCCAAAGCTTTGTTGCCAGTAAAAACCTGCAGGCTTTCAAGACCGGACGATTGGTACTCTGGCTGGACAGGCGGCCTTACCCCTTTGGGCAGCTGCCGCAGCGACGGCGCAGCCTCTGGCTCTGCCAGCCGCTGCAGCGGGAACTCAAACCAAAGTATCGGCAACGCCTGAGGCGCAGCATTGTGATAGCGCACCTCAGCTTCGGCCTGAAGCAGGCCAGTGGCAGGCTCAAGCCTGGCCTCAATGCGATAATCCACTTGTTGCTGCCAGTACTCAGGGCCGGGCTCTCCGGTCGCGGTGCGCACTAAGGTGGGTGTAGGCAAATCCAGCGGAGCAAACCAATCCGCCTGCAGCGGCAAGGACAACAGCAAAAGCAAACAGCAAAAACGCATATCAACAGGCTTCCGATAAGGCCGGGCTGTACTGCAGCCTGGGATTGTGCCGCAATGGATCACAGCGTACCGGCGGTTCTGTGACAGTCAGTAAGTCAATAAAGAGGGCCAACAACTCCGGGTGCGAGCCGATATTGAGTTTGGCATACAAGTTCTTTCGATGCATCTTTATCGTTTCCAGCCCCAGCTGCATCTGGCTGGCAATGGTTTTCACGCAGTAGCCCTGCAGCATGTAACAGAGCACTTCGTGCTCCCGCGGCGTACACACCTCACTGCCAAAGCGCCGGTAAAAGGTTTCGATGTAATCGTGCTCCGGGCAACTGCCGGCTTGCTGAAAAGGCAACTGCTGTTGATGCTGGATCACCAGACTGGCAACCAATTCAAACAACTGCCGCGCTTGCTCCAGTTGGGCACAATCGAACAATTCAGCACCGGCAAAGCGGGCCAGTTCAATATGCACAAAGCGCCGTTCAGCCGGCAAGGGGATCAGATAGCCCACTTCATCGGCTATTTTCAGATGGCGGAAATAGCTGTTGTAGTACTGATCATAATCCTGATAATCGGCCGGCAGAATGTCGCGTAGCCTGAAAACCCCCTGGGAATTTTGTTGCAAGCCTTTGCGGTAAAACGGATCCAGCACATAAGCCGACTTTAAGTAGCGCTCAAAGTCATCGCTTGTGAGCGCATGACGTTGATGCAACAACTCAGGAGGCCTTTTGGGATCAAACATCAGCACCAGGTACTCATCGGCTGGCAGTAGCAACTGCAACAGACATTCAAGCTGTTGATAAAAGCGGGGTTTACCACAAGCCTGTTGGCAACTAAGTAAGGCCTGGCTCCAGGCCAGCATATCGGTTGGGGATGCATAAGTTGACATAGGATCTCCTTAGCGGCGCTTAACGCCGGGCAAGACGCACAGCATTTCAAACAGCAGGTTGGCCGCCAGCAAAGCGGTATTGCCAGACGGATCGTAGGGTGGCGATACTTCCACCAGATCGGCACCCACCAAGTTAAGGCCAGCGCAGCCGCGGATAATTTCCAGTGCCTGTGGCACCGTCAAACCGGCAATCTCCACCGTACCGGTGCCAGGCGCATAGGCCGGATCAATGCCATCAATATCAAAGGATAAGTACAGCGGCTGATTGCCTATCCGCTGCCGCACCTGCGCCATCAAAGATTGCAAGGATTTACCCCAACATTCTTCTGCGGTCACCACCAGAAAACCCTGCTGACGCGGCCAGTCAAAGTCATCGGCCGCATAGCCGGTGCCGCGCAGGCCAATTTGCACCACCTTATCGCACTGCAATAAGCCTTCTTCCACCGCCCGGCGAAAGGGCGTGCCATGGGCGATGCGCTCGCCAAACATATGCTCATTGATGTCGGCATGGGCATCGACATGCACCAGGGCTACCGGGCCGTATTTTTGCTTCATCGCCCGCAAAATTGGTAAAGCGATGGTGTGATCGCCGCCCATGGTCAGCGGCGTCACATCGGCAGCCAGCACCTGCTGGTAATGCTGCTCGATGATGTCGATGCTTTTGCTTAAGTTAAAGGTGTTGATGGCGACATCGCCGATATCGGCAATTTGCAAGCTATCGAAGGGCGCCGCCCGGGTCGCCATGTTGTAAGGACGCAGCATGCGGGACTCATCCCGGATCTGCCGGGGCGCCAGCCGGGCACCGGGTCGGTTCGAGGTGCCGATATCAAAGGGCACACCAATAAAGCCAACATCCAGCTCTGCCAGCTCCTGAGCTTGCGGCAGCCGCATAAAGCTGGCCGGGCCGCCAAAGCGTGGCATCTCATTGCCACTTAAGGGTTGATTCAATACCCGCTCAGTCATGCTGTTGCTCCTCTGTCACGATGGATTTCAGCGTCAGAAACTCCTCCACCCCAGCCAGGCCCAGCTCACGGCCATAGCCGGATTGCTTAAAACCACCAAAAGGGGCGGCATTGTGCCATTCAGCACCATTGGTAAAAATCAGCCCCGCCCGGATGCCGAGCGCCAGTCGCTCTCGCTCGGCGTCATCATCGGCCCAAACCCGGCCACTTAAGCCATAGGGTGAGTCGTTGGCCAGCCGCAGGGCTTCGTCTTCATCACTGTAAGGAATAATGCAGAGCACCGGCCCAAAAATTTCTTCACGGGCGATGCGCATCTCGTTGTGCACATCGGCAAAAATGGTCGGAGCTATGTAATAACCTTGCGCAAGCCCTGCCGGCCGCTCAGTGCCACCACAAAGCAGGCGCGCCCCTTCGTCCAGCCCAAGCTCAATGTACTGCAGCACCGCCTGGTATTGCTGCTGGCTGACCACTGGCCCCAGAAAACTGTCTTCGGCTTTCGGATCGCCAATCGTTAGTTGACTGGCAACTGCGGCTGCCAGCGTACAAGCTTCTTCATAGCGCTCCGCCGGTACCAGCATCCGGGTGAGCGCCACACAGGTCTGGCCCGAGTTCAGCATCACATCTTCGACCCCAAGCTGAACGGCTTCAGCCAGATGAGCGGTCTGGCCGATAATAAAGGCCGATTTACCACCCAGCTCCAGACAGACTTTTTTCACCGTGTCGGCGCAGTTGCGCTGGATCAGCCGGCCAACCCGGGTTGAGCCGGTAAAGGAAATGCAATCCACATCCGGGTGCTGACACAAAATGGTGCCAATTTGCTCGCCACAGCCCAGCACCAGGTTAAATACCCCGGCAGGCAGCCCGGCCGCTTCGGCCGCCATCGCCAGAATAATGGCACTGCGTGGCGTTTGCTCAGCCGGTTTCACAATCACCGGGCAGCCGGCCAGCAATGCCGGTGCCACCTTGGCAATCAGCTGATGCAAAGGGTAATTCCAGGGGGTGATCAAGCCACAAACCCCAATAGGCTCTTTACGCACTTTGAGCCGGGCATCCCATGATTGCTCGCGCTGCAAGGTGGCAGCAAAGCCGACATGATTGCGCAAGGCATCGATGGGATCGTCCACCTGCACCTCGCGGCTAAACCAGAGCGGGCAGCCCAGCTCGTCAGTGATGGCCTGCGCCAACTCATCACGGTGCGCGGTTAAGTAGTCGGCCATCTGCTGCAGATACAGCGCTCGCTCGGTAAAATCCAGTCGTCCCCAGGCGTCCTGTGCATGATAAGCCGCTGCGATGGCTTCGTTGACCATGGCGGCATCGGCCCGGGCTACGCAACTGATGGCTTCTTCCGTGGCCGGATTGACCAGGGTAAACCACTCTGGCGCCGCGACAGTACGCCAGCTGCCATTGATAAAATGGGCATTAATACGTTGCAACATCTGAGAGCTCCTTACAAATTGGCAGGTCAAAGCCTTGCTTACAGGCATAATCGGCCATCGCCAGCGCCACGGCATCAAACAAAGGGGCCGCCCAATCACGACCAGCTTCCATCGAGCCGACCTGCTCCACGATATCAATGGCACGGCTCACTTCCATAATGCTGACGGTCGCCCCATATTCGGCAGCCCGTTCAATCAGCGGGTGCCAGGCAGCCGACGAGCCTTCCACATCCGATAAACCGCCTCGCACCCTGGCCCCCTGATTGCCGAGCCCAACCTGCTGGTAAAAAGGCGCAATGTAGTCTTGGATCAACTGCTCCCAGGCCTTGTTGCGCGGATTGGTGCCAGTCACCAGCATCTGGGCACCGGGTAAGGGATTTTGCGCATTGGGATCGTGGGCATCGGCGGTCAACAGCACCGTTTGCACATGGTCATTGCCTTTATGAATGGCAGCAATGAAGTGCTCAAAGCCCTGATAGCCATCCAGATCTTCGCTGTACATTTGAATGCTCGGCGTCAGCACAAAAAAGCCCAGCGCTTGCAGCCGCTGCGCCATTTCCTGCTGAGTGATTTCATTCCAGAGCCGGCCAATGTTGGCGCCGTTTACAAAGGCACCGGGCATCATCTTGCCCGGCGAGGTGTACTGCTGCGGCAAGATGGCGATGGGCTGAGTGGTTTGTACCTGAATGGCCGCAACATCGGCATGGGTCCAGTTGTCACCGGTGTAATTAAAGCGCACCCGGTACTGACCTTCACCACGCTCAAAAGCATAGTCACGGCCATCAGCAACGATCATCAACACCGTTTCAGTTTGCTTTGGCTCTGGTGCCGGCGAGCATCCGGCCAAGCTTAACACTGAGAAAAAGGTTAAAAACAGCACTACAGCATGCATCAATTACCTACCTGTTCAGGGGGATCCTGGTTTGATGCTAGCAGGGGGATGCCGGGCCGGCATGTTGGCTTCTATCGGTCTGGCCTATGGTTTGGCGGGCATGATTGGTACAGCTGTTCCAGTGAACCCGGCCTTGCCAGGTAATAGCCCTGGAACTGACGACACCCCATCTGATACAGCGCCTTGAACTGGTCTGCGGTTTCTACGCCTTCAGCGATCACTTCCAGCTCCAGACTTTGCCCCAACGCCAGGATCGTGCGTACGATGGCTTCGTCGCTGCTGTCCTTGAGCAGATCGCGTACAAAAGAGGCATCAATTTTCAGTTGCTTCAGTGGCAAGGTTTTTAAGTACTGCAAGGACGAATAGCCGGTACCAAAATCATCCAGGGCAAAACGGATCCCCATGGCCGCCAGTTGATGGATATGGCGCAGCGCTAACTCGGTATCTTCCAACAGCTGACTTTCAGTGATCTCCAGCAGCAAGTTTTCGGCTGGTGCTTCCGTCTGTTGCAAAATAGCGGTCAGTTGCTCGACAAAATGGGTATCATGCAGCTGGCGCGGGCTGATATTGACCGCCAGTTGCCAGTGCTGACACCCCGGTTCTTTTGCCCAATCGGCCAGTAAGCGACAACTTTGCTGCAACACCCATTGGCCAATCGGCAGAATCAGCCCGGTCGCCTCTGCTATCGGAATGAAATCGGCCGGTGCATAAGGACCATGCTCCGGATGCTGCCAGCGCAACAGCACTTCAGCACCGCTGATGCCTTGCTGCTGATCAAACTGGGGCTGGTAAGCCAGATACAACTCGCCTTTTTCCATCGCCTGACGCAAACGATTGGTGAGTATGGTGCGCTCAGTAATATCTACCTGCATTTGCTGGTTAAAAAACCGCACCCGGTTGCGGCCCCTTCCTTTTGCATCGTACATCGCCATATCGGCCCGCTGCACCAGTTCATCCACCGAGTCGCCATCGGATAACATCGCCACGCCAATACTGGCCGAAAGCTGATAGGGCTGCAGTTGCAGTTGCACCGGTTGATTGATCAGCTGCAGTACTTTTTCTGCAATTACCTGCACCCGCTGCCAGGCACGCTGCTCGTCATCCGGCAATTCCTGCAGCAACAGCACGAATTCGTCGCCACCAAGCCGGGCCAGGGTATCGCAGGAACGGATCCCCTGCTGCAAGCGATTGGCGATGTCCACCAAAAGCTCGTCGCCAACCGCATGGCCTAAGGTATCGTTTAAATCTTTAAAATGATCCAAATCGATAAACATCAAGGCACCCTGTTGCTGCTGACGCTGATGCAAGGCAAAAGCCTGCTGCAAGCGGTCCAGCAGCAGACGTCGATTCGGCAACCCCGTTAAGGCGTCGTAAAAGGCCAGCTGATGAATCGCTTTTTGTTGTTGCCTGAGCTCTGTCACATCGGTCGAAATACCGCACAAGGCATAGATCTGCCCATCCGGCTTGCGCAGCGGGATCTTCACACTTAAAAAATGCCGGGTCAGCCGGCCATCATTGGTGGTATTTTCTTCTTCGCGAACCTTGCGCTCACCACGCTCCAGTATCTCACGATCATTCGCCTGCAACTGCTGCGCCGTGGTGTGATCAAAGAATGCGAAGTCGTTATGCCCTATCACATCCTCCGGGCTGCACCGAAAAAACTCCGCAACTTTCTTATTGACGTACTGATAACACAGCTGGGTATCTTTAATGAAAATATAGGCATCTACCGTGTCCAAAATGGTATTCAAACGGGTCTCACTGGCTTGCAAGTGGCGGGTTTTTTCTTTGACCTGCCAGCGCAGAACCAGAGCGCCCCCCAGCACCAGCAATAACAGGCTTATCACTAACAACAGCAGATTGCGGGAATGTTGCTGCCTGCTGCTTTCCAGTTCTGCCGCTCCCCAGCGGCTTAAGATTTGATAATAGGGCGAGCCGGGTTGTTGCTGCCAGCGCTCAAGGTAGCTATCGATTTGTTGCAACACATCCAGCTGCTGACCATGGCGGCTGGCATAGAACAACTGACTGGGTTGAAACAACCAGGGGCTGGCCTGCAGTTGATGGCGACTTGCCCATTGCTGGCCGAAGTAATGATTGGCGGCAACCAGCCCGACACGCCCCGCCTGCAGCAAGGCGAAACCTTCAGCCAGCGATTCTGTCGGCACCAGCTCGGCGACCAAGCCCTGTTGCTGCAACTGCTGCTCTAAATAGCTTTGCTGCACCGAGCCGCTTAGCACCGCTATCCGCTGATTGGCCAGATCCTCTATATCGGTCACCAGTACCCCACCCTGTCCATACAACTGAGACCAGCTGTACAAGGCAGGTACCTGATGAAAGCTAAAGCTCTCAGCTCGTTGCTCGGTATAAGCCATATCCGGCAACAGGTCGATTTCACCCTCCAGTAAAAAGCGCAGACAGTAGATCCAATCGCACGACACCGCCTGCAACTGCCAGCCCTCACGCTGAGCTATTTCTACCAGCAGCTCCCCCAGAATACCGGACGGGCTGCCATCGTCGGCAGCCCGCAGTTTTGGAGGATTGTGGTAGATGCCAACCACCAGGGTTTTGACAGGTTCAACCGCCGACTGCGACGAACTGATGGCAGGAAAGACAAACAACAAGCATCCGGCAAAAGCAAAGCCTGCAAGAAGGCGCATGGTTTCAATTCTGTTAATGACTTAACCTCAAGCTTAAGTCATGTCCCTGAAAATGCAAACCAGTGTTCAAGCAGCAGGCTCAATCAGCGCTGGCTGATTCAGACTTTCCAAATCCAGCCTTTACGGTAACAGCCATACATGGCCAGGTAAGCCAGGGCTAAAAAGCACAATGCAAATGCGAGCGAACCGTTGTAGTGACCCAATAGCGGTTGAAACCAGTGACGATAGAGCCAGGACTGCAGCACAGTGTCTCCAACCGGGATCATCGACAGCAAGCGGGCAGCCAGCCCTGCCGACACAAAGAATAAGATGGCATTGGCACCAAACACCACAAAGGGCGCTGTCCAGCGTCGGTACCCTTTTACATCACAAAGCCATAAACAGGCCGCCAGCACCAGCCAGGCATAACCGGTGCTCAGCAGCACGTAGCTGGGTGTCCACAAGGGTTTGTTGATAGGTAGCCAGCCATGCCAAAGCTCGGCCAACAGCACTGCAGCCAGCCCGGCCAGCAGCATGGCTTTGATTTTGCCACTGAGCGCACCCGGTTGTTGCAGCCACTGCGCAGTAAGCACACCGGCCAGACAGCTGCTGATGGCTGGTAAAGTGGACCAGAGCCCTTCGGGATCAAAAGCAAAAGGGCTCGCGCTGCGGTAATACACATGGTTTGGGCCCAGCAAGTTATGATCCAGCCAGGCAGCAAAACTGTTACCATGCTCCAGCAAGCCGCGATAGCTGTTGCCGGCATCGTCCTGGTAGGAAATACCGTAGATTCCCAGCAGATAAAGGCCGCATAATGCCAGAGCTGCCAGCAAACGGCCGCGCCAGGGCAACCACAGCACCAACAACAGACAGCAAAAATACACCAGGCCAATCCGCTGCAGGACACCTGGATAACGCAGTGCCAGTAAACGCTGCGCTACCCAGTCAAAATTGGCATCGCGCAGATTGTAGTACGACAATGCCAGCAACAACCCGAGCCCAATCAGTTTCAGGCTACGCAGTGCCCCAGCCTGTAATTGCACACCAGGGCTGCGCTGGTGCTTGCACAGGCTAAGCTGCATCGACACACCGACAATAAAAATAAAAAACGGAAAGATCAGATCGGTGGGTGTCCAGCCGTGCCAGTCGGCATGACGCAACGGTGCATAGATGTAGGCCCAGCTGCCGGGGTTATTCACCAGGATCATGGCGGTAATGGTCAGGCCACGAAACACATCCAGTGCCAGCAGCCGATCAGCGGGCAACTGCTGCAAAATGCCATCGGCATGGCGCTGCCACCAGAGTGTCATGGTCGCTTCCCTTCAGATGCAGGCACAGCGCCGGGTAATTGTACTGGTACTCTGCCTGGCGCAGGATAGAGCCCAAGCAGTACATCGGCCAGGGCCTCAAAGGCCGGCCCACGATGCTCGCCTGTGTCCACAGAACGCACCGTATGATAATCGTAACTGGCCAGTACCGCATCGGCATCCCGGCCGAACTGCTCGACATCGTAGGGGCTACGCAGGCTGATATATACCTGAGGGATCGACAGGGCTTTGGCATCTGCCATGGCCTGTTGCAACCGCTGCTGCTGTTGCACAAAGGCACGCTGCAAACCGCCAAGCGCCGCCACATCATCCAGGCCACCGAGTTCGGCAAGGCTTGGCATAGGTGTGACGAAGGCACTAATCAGCACGCTGCTTTGCTGCAACTGGCTGAGCACTGCAGGCCAATCTTCGCTCAGCAGACTGGCACATTGCATCGGCATGGCAGGGCGTCGCTGCTGCAAAGCTGCCAGCATGGCCTGACAACGGCTGCTATCGGGCATCAGCAGCAACCAGGGCTGATCTAATTCAGCCGGTTCCGGCCGCACCGCCAAAGGCAACAATTGATCACGATTACGCAGCAACGTAATGCTGTCCCGGGCCAGTGCTTGCTCCAGCGCCCGGTGCTCGGGATGTGCAAGTACTCCGCTATCCGGTTGTTGTGTTGGTAGCTGTTGCTTTAGTGCTTGGATCCTGGCAAAAGACGCCCGCAGCTCTGTTTCATCCAGAGTGCCATCAGCCACTTGCTGCTCCAGTGCATCCAGCAGCGTATCCAATTGGTGAAGCTCGGCCGGGCTTTGAATTTTCACGGGCATCAAGGCGATATCGGCACCGGCGGCAAAAGCGTATTGCACGGCTTGCTCTGGGCTGAAGTAGTCACTGATGCCTTTCATATCCAGTGCATCGGTCACCACCACCCCCTGATACCCCAGCTCGTTGCGCAGCAGGTCAGTCAGAATGCGACGTGACAGCGTGGCAGGTTTTAGCAAAGCCCGGCCATCCTTCGCCGGCAAGGTACTGTTATCCAGTGCCGGAAACTGGATATGCGCAGTCATAATCATCGCCGGCGGCTGCTGACGGATAATCATTGCAAAAGGGGCCAGTTCGACCGCGCGGATCCGCTCCAGATCGTGTCGAACTTGCGGCAAACCCAGATGACTATCGACTTCGGTATCGCCATGGCCGGGAAAATGCTTCAGCGCACTCAGCAGCCCCTGCTGTTGCATGCCTGCTACCATAGCGCCGCCAAGCTCAGCCACCATGGCGGGATCATCGCCAAAAGCACGCACATTGATCACCGGGTTGACCGGGTTGTTGTTCACATCAACGGTAGGAGCAAAATTTAGATTAAAGCCAAGCGCCAGCAACTCTTTGGCCTGCACTTGGGCAACCTGGTTCGCATAACGCACACCATGTGCATGGTAGGTAGCACCAATGGCCATATTGCCACTGAAGGTGGTGGCCTGATGTTTTGGCAAACGTGCTACCCGGCCACCTTCCTGATCCACCGCAATAAATAGCGGCCATGCATGCCGGCTGAGGCTGGCCGCCTGCTGCAACTGCTGGTTCAAACGCTTAATTTGGCCGCTGTCCTGCAGATTTTCGGCAAAATGAATCACGCCACCAAGCTCACTGCCGCTGATAAGGTCTGCCAACGCTGCCGGTAGTTCGGTCATCGGAGTACGGCAATGCCCGGCCGGTACCGGCTCAGTGCAATAATAACGCAAGTCCAGCATGATTTTTTGTGCCAACACAGTTCGCAGCGGCACTGGCTCTGCCAGACTGCCCATCGATAGCGTCATCGCCATGACACTGCCTAACCAGATCCCACATCGCATCGCCGACTCCCTGAAATTGTTATCGCCATCTTACCCCGGATTGATCACCAGCATACAAGCTAAATCCCAGAGCGCTTATTCCCCGCCGGGGGGGTTCGCACTGGGGCTTTGGCATGCTATAAAGTAACTAAGTTCCTGTTTTTGAGAATAATACCATGCTTTTGCTACGTCAGTGCCTGCTGCTGCCATCTTTGCTGTTGTTACTCACGGCCTGCCAGCCAACACCGCCAGCCCAGGCTGAAGCAGCACCCTTGCAACTCGGTGCAGAGCAAAGCGGACTCTATTTGCCGTTATTGCAGGGAAAAAAAGTCGGCTTATTGGTCAATCAAACCTCTCTGGTTGGCGAGCAACACCTGGTCGATGTGCTGCTGGCTGAAGGGGTAAACATTGTGACAATTTTCGCGCCTGAGCATGGTTTTCGTGGCGATCATGATGCAGGTGCCAAGGTCGATCACAGTGTCGACCAGCGCACCGGCCTGCCGATAGCCTCGATGTATGGCAGTAACCGTAAACCCTCGGCTGAGCTGATGCGCGCCCTGGATCTGGTTATTTTCGATATTCAGGATGTTGGCGTGCGGTATTACACCTACATCAGCTCGATGCATTATCTGATGGAGGTTGCCGCCGCCGAAGGCACCGAAGTGCTTATTTTAGACCGGCCTAACCCGAATGGTCGTTATGTCGATGGTCCGGTCCTGGACCTGGCGTTTCAGTCTTTTGTTGGCATGCACCCCATTCCACTGCTGCATGGCATGACGGTGGGCGAGCTGGCGCTGATGATCCAGGGCGAAGGCTGGATCCCCAATGCTGAAGCCCTGCAACTGACCGTGATCCCGATGCAGCAGTACCAACGCAAACAGCATTATTCCTTGCCGGTCCGTCCCAGCCCCAACTTGCCCAATGATCAGTCCATTGCGCTCTATGCCTCGCTGGGCTTTTTTGAAGCCACCCCGATGAGTGTCGGTCGCGGTACCCCCTTCCCTTTTCAGGTACTTGGGTTTGATCAGTTCGGCCTGACCGAGGATCTCAGCGCAGCATTCTTCTTTACGCCGGTCTCCACCCCGGGCGCAGCTCTGACGCCCCCGCTGCAAGATAAAACCGTCTATGGCCAGGACTTACGTCAGGTGCCGGCGGGCGGGCTGGATCTGAGTTATTTGCTCAGCTGGCAGCAACGCTTTGCTGAGCAAGAGCAGCCACTGTTTACTTCGCCAACTTTTATGGACCGGCTGGCAGGGACCGATCAATTGCGTCTGCAGTTGCAAGCAGGTGTGCAGGAAGCCGATATTCGTGCCAGCTGGCAACCAGGGCTTGAGGCTTTTCTGCAACAACGTCAGCCGTATTTGCTTTACCCTTAAGCGCCATCTAGGCTTGGTAACAGCACCAACAACAGCGAAGGAACACAGCATGACATTAAGGGTACTTGGCCTGAGCGGCAGCTTGCGGGCAAAATCCACCAATCGGGGACTGCTGCGCTATGCGCAGGCCCATGCCCCTGCCGGCATGAAAATCCATATTGCCGACTTGCTGGAGGTACCGCTGTACAACGCCGATTTGGCAGAAAAGCCTCCAGCAGTCGAGCACTTATTGCAGGAGTTTACCGAAGCCGATGCGCTGCTTTTGGCCTGCACCGAGTACAACTATTCGGTAGCGCCTGCGCTGAAAAATGCACTGGACTGGGCCTCACGCGAGCCGGATAACCACCTGCTGCGCGGCAAAGCAGCGGCTTTGATTGGTGCCGGTGGTGGCATGGGCACCGCCCGGGCGCAGTACCATCTGCGGCAAATTTGCGTTTATCTGGATCTGCAGGTAATGACCAAACCCGAATTTTTTGCCAGCGCCTTTAACGACAACTTCGATACCGACGGCAGCTTGCAGGATGAAAAACTGCAGGAAAAACTGCTGCACAGCCTGCAGGCACTGAAAGACTGGCATCAGCAATTGCATGGGGTGAAATAAGCTCTAGCCAGAGCTCCCGAATCAACAAAAAAGCGAAGGGGCTAACCTTCGCTTTTTTTCATTCGCCTTAAGCGCTATTAGCTACCGTAGCGATACATCACCCGGCCGCGGTCCAGTTCAATTACCTGACCATTCACTACCGCATACTGCACACCATCCTCATTGCGCAGCAAGAAGGTGGCACTTTGCTGACGGGCCAATGCCTCACGGGGTAAACGCTGCGTTGGATTGATCAACACCGGCAAGCGACTGTTGTTGCGCAGCAGCTCCTGATCACCAATAAAATGGGTGTAGCCAGCGCGCAGTAACTCAATGTATTGTGCTTGCTCCAGCGTCAGTGGCTCGGTTAGCCGGTAAGCACGCCCGGCTTTAAAGTGCAGCCCTTCGGCATCAAAGCTGTGGTAGGCACCAAAGATAGATAAGTCGCCAATGTCGTCAATCCGGGCACGGCGGCTGGCTTCCCAATCCAGATCAAACGCCAGATCCAGCAGCGCCGGCTGCTCATTCAGCGTAAAAGTCACATTGTGAATCAGCACATCTTTCATGCCACGCTGATTAAAGGGGATCGCATCGTGATCGGCCACATCGGCCGTGCGGTAGCTGCCACTGGCAATGCCATTCAGCCACTTCACATACATCAGAAAATTCAGCCGGCGGGCAACCTGGCGGTTGTCATCGTTGCGATGGCCACCGGCCTCCACCAGCACCGTGCTGATGCCAAACGAGGAAAAGGTATCGCCAAAAGAGCGCACCGAGAAGGTATCATCGTAGCGGCCCAAATGGTTCGGAATTTCCTGGTCAATCAGTGGCTTGACATAGGCTATCAACTGCATCGCCCGTTTGCGGCTTTCATTGATGTCCCGTGCTTCGTTAAAGGCAGGCGCCAGCAAGGAAATGGTGGCCGGGTTTTTCGCATCGCCCGCGGCATGAAAGCGGTTCTGATCATGCAGGTTAAAACCATAGTGCGGCTCAATGCGCTTGGCAGCTTCCATCAGAATACGGCCTTCCGGGCTTTGCAGCACCAGCGCATCCCGGTTGATATCAATGCCCTGAGCATTCACCCGGGTATTGACCTCGGCACCATCCGGATTCACCATCGGGATAATATAGAGCGTAATATGCTCCATCCAACTTTCACGCCACATGCTCTGGGCATCATCAGCAATAAATTTCAGCAAATCAAAAATCGCCGCTGTGGCGGTGGGCTCATCACCGTGCATCTGCGTCCAGGCCAGTACTTTGGTATCACCCCGGCCCATTTTGATCTGATAAATGGGGGTACCCAGCAGTGAATGACCTAACTCGGTAAATTCAAACATCGGATTTTGCCGGTGTTGTTCCAGTAAAGGTGCAATATCGCCAAAGCGGATCACCGGCTTATCCAGCCCCTCTTGCTTGAACGCATCAAATTCTTCCACTGTCATGGCGCTGACTCCGCTTAGCAGTCCCAGACAAACCCCCAGTGCAACCAACCACTTCATAGCAACTCCTTATTAGTCAGGCTCAGCACGCAGTGTGCACGCCTGCTAAGCATAGTACAACACCACGAAAGGGGTGCCTGCACCGCCTGCCGCCTTCACCTGCGCTTTATCGTATTTGTTCCTGCTTCAGTGTATTGATTATTTATTCCAATCTCAACAAAACTCAGGAATATTTTAGTTTTTATGCAATGACGGCAAAACTTAATCTGCATCAAAGTTTTGCACTAAAGCCATAGGAATTGCAGGGAAAGCTTGATCTGGCACAGGTTTTTAATCACCCACTTCAGCACAATAGCGGCCAGAACCTATCCCAAATGGAGTATGCCATGCACAACAACAAATTGACTTCAGCGCTTCAAGTATCGGCCATCGCGGCGGCCCTGTTTTCCCCGCTGGCACTGGCCAATTTCAGTGTCAATGTCGGAGCCATCAACGTCAGCCCGAATGACGACAGTTCTTATCTGAACGTGGTAGAAAGCGTTGCCGGCTTGCCAGCCAACTCGGCCAAGGTCGGAGTGAACAGCAACACCCAGCTGGGCCTGACCTTTGACTATGCACTGGACGAGCACTGGAGTGTACAATTGATTGCTGCCACCCCGTTCTCGCATAACATCAAAGTAAAAGGCTCAGCCGTGGATGGCCTGCCGGTAGGAAAAACCAAGCATCTGCCGCCAACCTTGCTGGCACAGTACAACTTTGGCAGCGTCAATGCCGATTTTCGGCCTTTTGTGGGCGCGGGCCTCAACTACACGGTGTTTTTCTCAGAAAAAGTGGCTCCTGAGCTCAAAGACACCCTGGTTGCTATCGGTGCTGCCGAGGCCGGGGATGATGTGTCTTTATCGCTGAAAAACTCGGTAGGTGTCGCGTTGCAAGCCGGTTTTAACTACAAGCTCAGCGACAACTGGGGCCTGCATGCGATGATCGCCTGGGCCGATATCGATACCGATGCTATGGTGAAAATCAACGGTGCAAATGTACAACCGGTGGATGTCAGCATCGACCCGACCATTGTGATGCTTGGTCTGCGCTACACTTTCCGCTAAGCCGCTTCATTCTGTCCTTCCCAACCACAGCAGCAGTCTGACTGCTGCTGTGGTTGCTGCGTTTACCCTCAAGCAGGGAATGACAAGCTCCCCTTCCTGCTCTACAGTATCCTTGCCGGTGAATGCGTTTCGCTGCACGCGTAAATATTGATTTATTCCAACTTTGCAGGCTTAATAAGAATAATTTAGTAATAAGATTAAGCATTCTGGGGAGCGTATTTTGTCTGATTGGTTAACCATCCTACCGGCCCTGGTGGCCATTGCGGTTGTGCTGTGGCGTAAAGAAGTGATTCTGGCCTTACTGGTCTCGTTGTGCAGCGCCGAACTGTTGTTGCTACTGCAAGCGGGCCAATTTGGGGTTGGTTCGGCCCTGCTGGATGGGCCGGTGCAAACCCTGGAGCGCATTGTCGGTGTGACCTCTTCCACCGACAACGCCCGCCTGCTGATGTTCTCCCTGATGGTCGGGGCTGTGCTGGCCTATATGCGCTACTCCGGTGGAGTCTCGGCCATGGTCGAGCTGTTTGTGAAAAAAGGCATTGCCCGTAATCAGCGCCAGACCGGTTTGCTGACGTTTTTTATCGGCATTATGGTGTTTATCGAGTCCAACTTGAGCTCACTGACTGCCGGTATTACCGCCCGCGGTTTGTTCGATAAATTTAAAATGAGCCGGGCCAGGCTGGCTTACATTATCGACAGCACCAGCGCCCCCATATGTATCCTGATCCTGCTCAATGGCTGGGGTGCCTATATTCTTGGCCTGGTTTCCATGTACGAGCTGGAAAAAAGCACCATTGCCGTTCTGATTGGCACCATACCGCTGAATTTTTACGCCATCATCACACTCTGTGTGGTGCTGTACACCATTATCAGCGGCAAAATTTATGGCCCGATGCGCCAGTCGGAAAAAGAGCTGAATACGCTGGATAAACACACCGAGCTGGAAATTGCGCCCAGCCACCCATCCTTTATGCTAGTGCCATTACTGACTCTGGTATTTGGTATGGTGGGTTTTATGATGTGGACCGGTAATGGCAACCTGGTCGATGGTTCCGGCTCGAAATCGGTGCTGTACGCCACCACCCTGGCTTGCCTGATTGCCTACAGCATGATGCTGATTAGCCGCCGCTTTAGTCATAAAGAGCTGGTGGGTATTGGCTTTAAAGGCATGAACGAATTGCTGCCCTTGGTCACCATCGTGCTGCTCTCCTTAGCCCTTGGTGCCAGCATGCGCCAATTGGGTACTGGTGACTTTATCGCCTCCATTGTCAGCGATGCCCTGCCGCTGTTTCTGATCCCAGCCTTGCTGTTTTTAGCCGGCGCCATGATTTCATTTACCACCGGTACCTCCTGGGGCACCTTTGCCATTTTGATTCCGATTGGCATGCCGATGGTGATGGTACTGGGCCTGCCACCCGAGTTGGTTCTGGCGGCGATTTTAAGTGGCGGCGTCTTTGGCGATCACTGCTCGCCTATCTCGGACACCACTGCGGTCAGCTCGGTAGCGGCTGGCTGTGATCTGCTGGAGCATGTGAAAACCCAGCTGCCCTATGCACTGTTCTGCGGCATTCTGGCGTTTTTCGCCTTCATGATTTCCGGATGGGTAATGATTGGATGAAGAAATTAACCATTGCAAGCTGCGCTGCAGGCACCCTGTTGCTTGGTGCCTGTGCCAGCCAAACCGAACCACCGGCGCTAAACCCGGGCAAGCAACCGGCCGACTTTTACGATATGGCCGAGCTTATTCCCCAAGCCGAGTTCCACATTGCCTATTTTGGTCCGAATAACTTTGTTGGCAACAAGGTCGATGGCTACGAAGCCAATAAATGTTTCCTGCAAGCCAATGCCGCCTATGCACTACAGCGGGTATGGCAAGCCGCCTGGCAACAGGGCTACAACCTGCGCATTTTTGATTGCTACCGGCCACAACGGGCGGTCGATCATTTTGTACGCTGGTCCGAAGATTTAGCCGATACCCGCACCAAAGACACCTTTTATCCCAATCTTGGTAAAGACGAGCTGGTCGGCCAATACATCGCTGCCCGCTCGGGCCATAGCCGGGGCAGCACGGTGGATTTAACCCTGACCAAACGGCTAAGTCAGGGCAGTTATCAGGCTTTGGATATGGGCAGCCCGTTCGATTTATTTGACCCTGTATCCAATGTCGATAACCCCGGCATTAGCCCGGAGCAACGCGCCAACCGGCAACGGCTGATTGACTTGATGGCAGCCGAAGGCTTTGCCGTCTATTCAATGGAGTGGTGGCACTTTACCCATTTGCCACCGGCCTACCCGGACACCTACTTTGATTTTGTAGTGCGCTGACACCAAAGCAGAAACAGCCATCGGCTGAACCGATGGTTAGTAACTTGGTTGATGACTGACGCCTGCAATAATGGTGGCATGTTTCTGACGTTGGCAGCAGGTGAGCAGCATTGGCCATTCATTATTTAGCGGTAACCGAGATCTTACAGCAATTCCGTCAAGGCAGCCTGTCACCCATCGATCTGATGCAAGCCTATCAGCAGCGTATCGCTGCACTTGATCCCAAACTCAATGCCTTTACCAGCCAGTTTCAGCAAGATGCTCTGAGCAAAGCTGAGCTGGCCACTACCCGCTGGCACCAAAGCCAGGCTCGACCACTGGAAGGCCTGGCCGTGGCCATTAAAGATGAAACCTACATTGAAGGCCAAATCACTACCAATGGCTCCCGCCTGCTGACCGAAGCCATGGCCACCAGCACCGATCCGGTACCCGCCCGTCTGCTGCAAGCCGGTGCCATCGTGCATGGCCGCACTACCACGCCAGAGTTTTCTACCGCCGGCGTCACCTGGTCTGAATTGTGGGGCGTCAGCCGCAACCCGTGGAACCCGGCGATTAGCTGTGGTGGCTCTTCCGGCGGCTCCGCAATCGCCGTTGCCACCGGCATGTGCAGCTTTGCCAATGGCACCGATATTGGCGGCTCGGTGCGGATCCCAGCCGCCTTTTGTGGCCTATATGGCTACAAACCACCGCATGGCCGGGTGCCGGAAATCAGTCCGTACAACATTGACCCTTACTGTCACCACAGCCTGCTGACCCGCACGCTGGATGACTTGCTGCTGCTCTACCCGTTTATTAAAGGCCCGGACTGGATCGACTCGCATTCCTTTGTACCGGATGACAACCCGGAGTTAAAACCACGCAAAGCCTTAAAGCAACTAAAAGTAGCGCTGGCACCCACTCTGGGTTTTTACCAGGTAGCGGCCGATATTCGCCGTGAACTCGACCTCACCGCTGAAGCGCTGCGGGCGCAGGGTGTGCAGGTAGACTTAGTGGAGCCGGCCTGGGATGAGCGGGTGATAGAAACCGCCAAAATCCATCAGCGAGCTCTGATGGGCATGACATTAAAGCAAAAATTCGGGGCCCCGGCGGCGCGTAAGCAGCTGACCTCCTATGTACAGCATTACCTTGAGATGGTTGATCAACTGACCGTCGATGCGATTTTTCAGGCCAATCTGCACAGCTGCGCCATGTGGGATGCGCTGGCGGTGATTTTCAAAGAGTACGATCTGCTGCTGTGCCCGACCTTGGCCACCAGCGAGGTGCCAGCCGATTTTGATTACAGCAAGGATGGCATGTACATCAATGGCGTCGAGGTGGATGCCAACAAAGGCTGGTTTATGACCTATCCGTTTAACACGCTGGGGCAATGCCCGGTACTGGCGATGCCGAACGGCTTTTGCGACAACGGGGTACCGAGCTCGGTGCAGATTGTCGGCCGCCCCTACCAGGAAGCCGATGTGTTTCAGTTGGCCAGAGCACTGAGCGACACTGTCGCCAAAGACTTTTACACCTCTAAATATCCAGAGCTTTAACCAAACCCGGCAAAGACGGTTGGTTGGTACTACTTACGCAACAGCAGCAGGGATGCTGCGGAGGCTGAAAGGGCACAGGGATGTGCTCCTTGAAGCCGGTGGAGGAAGTAGTACCAGCCAGCCGGCTTGTCCCCTGATGTCAGTAATTCAGCTATACCACTGTTACCTAAGCACTCCAACCACTCTGCCCTCAGGTGCAGTTTATCTTTGGCAAAATTAACGCAGCACCAGCAAGGAGCACTTGGCTTTGCTAATCATCGCCGTGGTGGTACTGCCCAAAAAGAACTGGCGAATACGGCTGTGGCCATAAGCGCCCATCACCAACAAGCCGATGTTGTGATCCTGCTGGTACTGGTTCAGTACCACATCCGGCTCACCGGCCACAATAGCCACGGTCACTTCAAAGCCTTCACTGCGTAGCTTCTCAGCTGCCTGCTCCAGCTGCGCCCTGGCCGCCTCAACATCGGCACCCGCCATCACCAGATGGCACGGCAAGCCTTTGCATAAAGGACTTTCAGCCAGCATATTCAGACTTTTGGTGGCGGTTTCGCTGCCATCATAGGCCATCAGCAAGCTGTGCGGCTCCACAAAGTGTTGCTGGGTCAGCAGCACCGGTTTTTGCATGCTGCGGATCAAGCCTTCGACATGCATCCCAAGTTGGCCATGCGCATCGGCACTGCTAAAGCCGCGCTTGCCCAGCACCAGCAAACGGATTTCATCTTCCAGCTCCAGCAAGCTGGTGACAAAGTGGCCATGACGCAAGCGCTCATCCACTTCGGAGACACCAGCCGCTTCAGCACGCGCCTTAGCGGCATCCAGTATTAACCGGCCGCGCTCCAGCGCCAACTTGGCGTGCTTTTCATCCAGTTCGGCCAGTTGCTCCAACAAAATCTCCTGTGAGCCAAGGCCAATGGTACCGCTTAAATCCGGCGTGTTGGTGTGTTGGGCTTTATCCAGAATATGCAGCACCGACAAGGGGGCATTCAGGCGATTGGCCGCCCACACACTGTAATCACAGACCGCCTCAGCATAGGGAGAGGCATCGATGCAGGCCATTACTTTTTTTATCATGCTATTTCTCCTAATGTCCCATCAGTTTTTCGACCGCATCCGGGCGGTTGTGCACGGCAAACTTATCCACCAGCGTAGCACTGGCTTCATTCAAGCCAATCAGCTCCACTGCAGTGCCTTCACGGCGAAACTTGAGCACCACCTTATCCAGCGAGCTGATGGCGGTGATATCCCAAAAGTGAGCCCGGCTTAGATCGATGCGAACTTTTTCCACCGCTTCCTTAAAATCAAAGCCCGCAATAAACTGCTCGGCCGAGGTGAAAAATACCTGACCCACCACCTGATAACTGCGCTCCTGACCATCGTTCGACAAGCTGGAACCAATATACAAAATCCGCCCCACTTTGTTGGCAAAAAACAGCGCACTTAGCAGCACACCCACCAGTACACCATAAGCCAGGTTATGGGTAAAGACCACCACCACTACGGTCGCAATCATCACCACACTGGAACTTTTCGGGTTGGTGTTTAAGTTTCGTACCGAGCTCCAGTCAAAGGTACCAATCGACACCATAATCATCACCGCTACCAGAGCCGCCATCGGGATGAGACCCACCCACTGATCCAGGAATACCACCAGGATCAACAACAGTATGCCAGCCAACAAAGTCGATAGCCGGGTACGGCCACCGGATTTGACGTTGATCACCGACTGACCAATCATGGCACAACCGGCCATACCACCAATCAAACCCGAGCCGATATTGGCCACACCCTGCCCCACGCACTCACGGTTTTTATCGCTGCTGGTATCGGTTAAATCATCGACAATAGTCGCTGTCATTAAAGATTCCAGAATACCCACCACAGCCAGCGCCAGCGAGTACGGGAAAATGATGGCCAGGGTATCAAAGTTCAGCGGCACATCCGGCCACAGGAAAATCGGTAGGCTATCCGGCAGCTCGCCCATATCGGCAACAGTACGAAGGTCCAGGCCAAAATACAACGCCAACGCTGTGAGCACCACAATGCAGACCAAAGGCGATGGGATGGCTTTGGTGACATAAGGGAACAGGTAAATAATGGCTAAACCCAGTGCCGTCATGCTGTACACCAGCACAGAGCCATGCTGGCCGGTCAGCTCTGGCAACTGCGCCATAAAGATCAGAATCGCCAGCGCGTTGACAAAGCCGGTGACCACCGAGCGCGACACAAAGCGCATCAGCTCACCGAGCTTGAGTAGCCCAAACACAATTTGCAGCAGACCACACAGCAAGGTCGCAGCCAGCAGATACTCCAGGCCATGCTCACGCACCAGGGTCACCATCAACAGCGCCATGGCACCGGTTGCCGCCGAAATCATCCCCGGCCGGCCACCGGCAAACGCCGTGATCACGGCAATGCAAAAGGAAGCGTACAGACCGACCTTGGGGTCGACCCCAGCAATAATGGAAAAGGCAATGGCTTCAGGAATCAGCGCCAGCGCCACCACAATGGCAGCCAGCACATCACCGCGCAGATTGGAAAACCAGTTTTGTTTGATAGAAGCAAGCATCTTGTTCGTCCCGCGTCGTTCGGTTGAAAGTAACAAGCGCTAGAAATGACACCCTGCCGATAACAGCATGCATTTTTCCAGCAATTTCATTGGATCGTACGTAGGAAAAACACTTACATTGGCCCGCGCCCTCACAAACCGGTGTCGGAAAAAGGCGCGTAGTGTAGTGGAAAGATGGCTTAAAAGCCAGAAAGTGGCCAGTTAGGCAGACGTTTTAGGTCAAGTTGGGGAAAACGGTATTTTCTAAGCAACACCTCCAAACTGGCTCTTTCTTTTCACAGCAACTGGCTCTACCGCCAACCGGCCATCAATGCAAAGGTAAGTTGCCTACTATTTATACAGGACAACTTTTATGAAAACCCTCATACTCACCCTGAGTTTGCTACTCGCTACTGCGGTGCCTGCTGTTGTTTCTGCCTCCATTGTGTTTGAGGAGGATTTCCAAACCGGCCAGTACAGTGACTGGCAACTGAGTGGCTTAGGCTCGGATAGCGCCAATTATTACTTTGGTAATGTGTCGCTGCGCCTTGATGGTCTGCGCACCGCTGAAATGCATCTGTCTACCAGTGGCTATCAAAACGTGCAGTTGAGCATGGATCTGGCTGGCCTTTATCTGGTGCCTGGTGACTTTTGCCATGCCGAGTATTCGCTGAATGGCGGCCAAAGCTGGCAAACCGTAGTCACACTAGGAGCTGGCCAGGCCAGCGGCAACTTTAGTACCGGTACTATCAGCTCTGGCCTGGATAATCAACAGGATCTGCGGCTACGCTTTCGTGCTTACACCTTGTACGGTCACTACTGCTATGGTGACAATGTGCTGCTAACCGGAACCACCGCGCCCGGCTCTCTTTTGCTGCAAGAGGATTTCCAATCCGGCAGTTATCCGGCCTGGAGCATGAGTGGTTTGGGCTCTGATCAGATTAATCTGTACGCAGGCAACTACTCCATACGGTTGGATGGCTTACGCCAGGGCGTGCTGGCGGTTTCGACCGAAGGCTATCAACAGGTGCATTTGAGCATGGATCTGGCAGCCCTTTATCTGGTGCCCGGCGATTTGTGCTATGCGGAGTATTCCGTGAATGGCGGCCAAAGCTGGCAAACCTTAATGACGCGAGGAGCTGGGCAAGCCAACGGCAACTTTACCACCGGTAGTATCAGCACTGGCCTGGATAACCAGCCAGATCTCCGGCTGCGCTTCCGTGCCTATACCTTGTACGGCAATTACTGCTATGGCGACAATGTCGAGCTAACCGGTACAGCAATGGATACTACTCCTCTGCCACAGCTTCATTTTAGTGGCCAAACGCAGTTTGCTGATACCGAAACCGGCCAAAGCACAGTGCAAAGCTACACCATCAGCAATACCGGTTCCGCTACCCTGGAGCTGCAGCAAGTCAGCCTGACCAATGAAACGTTTAATCTGAGCCAGGATAGCTGTTCTTTGCAAAGCCTGATCCCAAGCAGCAGTTGTCAGCTAACGGTAACTTTTACCCCCACCACAGCAGATCTGTTTCAAGCCACGCTGACTGTGCCATCCAATGCACCCGACACCCCCTTTGTCAGCCAATTATCTGGTGTCGGCGTGGTCGATAACGGAACGCCGGGTTGCGACTACGATTGTCTGGATGGCAGCGGCCAAGTTAATCGCAGTGCACTGGGCTATAGCCAGTTGATGAGCACAGCCCAGGGACAACTGGTCAACTACAGCCATTACGCTGTGCCGGCCCAGGCAGCCAATCCGGAGCATCAGTTCCGTGGCACCCTTAGCCTGACCATTACACCGGGTGTGTTCAGCGAGCAAGGCACCAACCTGGCCAGCGCCTATACGTCGCCAAATACCCTGCCTGCTTTTGAATTCGAGTTTGTACAAAAAGGCACCCATTTGCTGCCGGTTCAACGTCAGCTGATCCAAAGTGGTCATCCATCCTGGGATTACATTTTATTGCCAGGCCGGGTTTGGCAGGAAGCAGGCGATCAGGGCTACAGCCGGGTTGCTTTGCCTTTTGCACTGCAGGAAGTCAATGCCAACTGCATTCACAATGGTGTGATGACCTTTTTATTCAAAGACGATGGTTCTGTGTCCAACCTGGCCTATCAAATTGCCCAGGAAACCTGCCAGTACTTTAAATTCAACCTGCACGGCAAGCTCAGTGCCAGCTATCAGCCCCATGCCATTGCGGATGAGGCCAGCATTGTACAAAACTATTTGCAGGAACAAGCCCAGCGCCTTCCGGTTAAACCCCTGGCGGAGCTGGCCAGCGATTACCCGGCGGCCAATCTGAACCTGGCGACCATCGGCAGCGAACAAAGCAGCCAGCACCGTACTGCTTATGGTATCTATTACCAGGGCGTGCATTATCAGGGCGCCTGCGCCACCCGCCAGGGCAATTACCCCTATTGCAGCGTGATGGCTCTACCCTCTTACTCTACCGCCAAGTCGGTGGTGGCAGGTTTTGGCCTGATGCGTTTAGAGCAAAAGTACGGCGGCTCGGCCAAAGCTCTGGCGGTTAGCTCCTTGGTGCCACAATGTCCGGGCAGTCGCTGGAGTGATGTCAGCCTGGAGCAGGCACTGGATATGGCAACCGGCAACTACGACTCGGCCGGTGATTCTGTCGATGAAGGGGCCACTAAAACCATTCAGGAGTTCTTTTTAACCGCCACCCATGCCGATAAAATCCAGCATGCCTGCGCATACCCGCGCAAGGCCACGCCGGGCAGCCTCTTTGTGTACCACAGCTCGGATACCTACATTTTAAGTGCCGCTATGCAGCAGTATTACCGGCAAATGGCTGGTGTAAATGCTGATTACTATCGGGATCTGTTGGTAGAGGAGTTGTGGGAACCATTGGCACTGAGCCCTCTCAGCTATGAGAGCCGGCGCAGTTACGACAGTGTCGCTCTGCCCTGGGCCGGTTTTGGCCTGAGTTTACTTAGCGACGACTTGTTAAAACTGGGCCGTTTTGCCTTGCTGCAACAGGGCCAGGTGCAAGGGCAGCAACTGCTGCACCCGGGCATGTTGCAGGATGCCTTGCAGCAAGGCAGCAATGGCGGCCTGAACACCGGCAGTACCAGCAGCCGTTACCGGCTGGGTTTCTGGGCTTATGATCTGAGTGCCTCACAAATAGTGCAGTGCCAGAACCCAAGCTGGGTACCTTATATGTCTGGTTTTGGCGGTATTGGTGTGGTGCTGCTGCCCAACGGCATGATTTATTACTACGTCAGTGACAATCAGGAGTATGGTTTTACCCAGACGGTCAACGAACTGGCCAAGATAGCCCCGGTCTGTCAGTAAGGATGCAACAACAGGTGCCAGTTGAACAAACTGGCACCATCATTTGGCAAAAACTGGCTCTATGCTCTGACGCAAAAGCTGATAGGCTGAAAGCTCACGAATCATCTTACAGGTGCCTTATGACCGATAGCAGCCATGCTTTACCCACTTCCGATCGGCTTAACGTCTGGCAACGCTGGCCCAAGGTACAAAGCCATGGCATGGCAGCCCGGGTGCTGCTGGCCTTTTTGGCCACGGCGGGGCTGTTTTACGTCAATATCATGCCTGCTTTGGTCTCTGGTCTGATTGACGGCCTGGGTTTTAGCCATCGTCAGGCGGGTTTAATTGCATCCAGCAACATCTATGGCGCCGCCGTAGGTGCTCTGGTCGCCGTGTTTATTGTTAAATCCTGGCGCTGGAAGCCTGTCTGTACGGCCTTATTGCTGGCACTTATCAGCCTCGACTTCTTGTCAATGTGGATCCAGCATCCCTGGGCGATGCTGGCGCTGCGTGGTGTGCATGGTTGCATTGGTGGCCTGTTGGTCGGTATTGCTTTTGCAGTCATCGCCCGTACCGAGCAGGTGCATAAAACCTTTGGCATGTTGCTGTTGGTCCAGTTTGGTCTGGGTGGCCTGGGTGTCATGGTGTTGCCCCCCATGGTTCCTGTTGTCGGCGCCTGGATCCTTTTCCTTGCGCTCATCCTGTTCAGTACCACGGCTTTGCTGATGCTGCCGTTTTTACAGGATTACCCGGTCAGTCAAAGCAGCAAGCAGGCGAAAAGCAGCGATATTCGCCGCAAACCCTTGCTGGCGTCGATTTTCGCGGTGTTTCTGTTTCAGGCTGCCAATATGGGGCTCTATGCCTACATCATTGACCTTGGTGAACAAGCCGGTCTTAGCATGACCACCATAGCCCCGGCGCTTGGGGTGTCAGCTTGGCTGGGCATCCTCGGCTCTGGCCTGGTGATTCTGTTCTCCACCCGCTTCGGCCGCCTGCTGCCGCTGTTTTGCGGCATTTTGATCACCGCCATTGCCACCTTTGCACTGCACTTTAGTGCCCTCGCCTGGGTGTTTTGGCTGGCCAATATCGCGGTTGGTATCACCTGGGCTTTCAGCATTGCCTACCTGCTCGGGATCTGTGCCGAGTTCGACAAAGCTGGCCAAATGGCGGCGCTGGGTGGTTTTGCCTCCAAAATGGGGTTGGCGTCAGGCCCGCTGATTGCCGCCCTGTTGCTTGGTAATACCCAGTACCCCCTGCTGATTAATGTGGCGGTGGTGATGCTGATTGCCGCGGCTTTGGTTACTTTGTATCCAGCTCGCTTGCTGGATCGGGCGGACTAATCCGCTCTTGCAGTTGCCAGCACAGCACCGTATGCTGGTTAACACTGCAGTATAAAAATGACCTAATAAACTATGCAGCACCTGTTTGTTTTAGAGCCGGATGGCAGTTCCAACCTGCAACAACAACTGATCCAAAAGCTGATCCAAACCATTTTAAATGGCTACTTTGGCTGTGGCAGCAAGATGCCTTCCTCGCGCAAACTGGCCGAACAACTGGGGATTGCCCGCAATACAGTGGTGCATGCCTATCAACAGCTGATTGATGAAGGCTACCTGATCAGCAAAGAGCGCAGTGGCATCTATGTCAACGAGCAGCTGTTCGAGTTGCATGCCAGTCCTGATTCGGCCAATAAGCCAACAACCAAGGGCTCCAGCCTGAATTGGTCGCAGCGGCTGCCAAAATTAAAGCTTGAAAACAGCCCGCCGCCTTATCCGGATAACTGGCAACACTACCCCTATCCTTTTATTAATGGCCAGTTTGATCCCTCGCTTTTCCCGGTCAATCAGTGGCGAGAGTGCTCCAAGCTCAGCTTAAATGTCGGTGAAATCAAAGGCTGGGCCTCCGACAGCGGTCATCAGGACGATCAATTGCTGACCGAAGAAATTCGCACCAAGGTACTCCCCCGTCGTGGCATTCAGGCCAACAGCGATGAAATCCTGGTCACACTCGGCTCCCAGCAAGCGCTTTATCTGCTGGCAAGATTACTACTCAATCACCAAACCTTGCTGGCAATGGAAGAGCCCGGCTATCAAGGGATGCGCCAGCTGGCCCAACTCAATTTCAGTCCGCTGCACTTTGTCGAGGTGCAAGAAGATGGCATCGATGTGGAAGCGATACCGCCCCATGCCGATCTGGTGTATGTCACCCCCAGCCACCAGATGCCAACCGCCGTGACCATGTCGATGGAGAAACGTCAGGCGTTGTTGCAACGTGCCGAGCAGGACGACTTTCTGATCCTGGAAGATGATTACGAGTGCGAAACCAATTTTATCAGCCAGCCTCATCCGGCCATCAAAAGTCTGGACAGCCAGGGACGGGTGCTCTATGTCTCCAGTTTTTCCAAAGTACTAGCACCGGGCCTTCGGCTCGGTTTTCTGGTGGCGCCGGCCGAGGTGATCCGTAAAGCCCGCCAGTTACGATCCTTGATGCTGCGCCATCCGCCAGCGAATAATCAACGCATTATGGGTCTGTTTCTATCGCTCGGTTACTACGACCAGACCATGCGCCGGCTTAATCAGGAACTGGCCGAGCGCTGGCAGCAGATGCGGGAAGCACTGAATCATTATTTATCCACCGCCATTGTCACTTCCCGCACTGTCGGCGGCAGCACCTGCTGGATCCGGGGGCCAGAGCAACTGAACAGCGAGCGCTTTGCCGCTGAAGCCGCCAAAGCGGGTATTCTAATTGAGCCGGTCAGCCGCTTTTATGGCGGCAAAAGCAAACCGATGCACTATATCCGACTGGGGGTCAGCAGTATTCCCAGCCAGAAGATCCGCGATGGCATTGAACAACTGGCCAAACTGATATGGCGCTGGCAGCAAGATGAGCAGACCGAAGAAAGCACCGAGCTCTGTTTTGGCGAGCGTCTGACCGGTCAGGCATTGCGGGATTTTGTCAGCCGCTGTGAATTTATTGGCCGTACTGTGTTTGGTGATCCCTACCGCATTCGCTTGCATGCCGATGGCAGCATACAGGGCTTTGAAGGCTACCATGATGAAAAACAGGATCAGGGCAAGTGGTGGCTGGAAGGCGACCACTGGTACCGGCAGTGGCAGCACTGGTCCTATGGCGAAGTGCTCGGCTTCGAGCTGTACACCGATGGCAACCGCATCAACTGGGTACGTCAGCAAAAACGGGTTGACTCAGCGTTTTTTATGCTGCATTCATCAGACGATCGGGAATAGCAGACCATCTGGCTCCATCAATCACCAGCATCTGGCCCTACCCCTTCGCCGGCTGCTTTCCTATGCTGACAACAGAACCCAACTGTCCCGGGATCCTCCGGGCTTTGACCGGAGTCTGTAGATGACCACTTTTACCCTGGCTGGATTGCAACTGGCCCTGACACCTGGCACAGACAACTTCCCGCTGATACGCGAGCAGGTGCTGGCTACCAAACGACGTTACCCCAACCTGGATATGATCCTGCTGCCCGAGCTGTGCACCTTTGGCCCGGCGCCGCGCTTTGCCGAACCACTGCCAGGGCCAGCTGAGCAGCGCTATGGTCAGCTGGCGATTGAAGCTGGCATCTGGTTGTGCAATGGCTCTTTGTTCGAGCGGGATGGCGATCAGATCTACAACACCAGCTCCGTGCTGGCTCCGGATGGCAGCGTGCACTGCCGCTACCGCAAACTTTATCCGTTTTTACCCTATGAAGTTGGCGTGAGTGCCGGTACAGAATTTACCGTGTTCGACATTCCGGACGTTGGCCGTTTCGGGCTATCCATCTGCTACGACATGTGGTTTCCGGAAAGTATCCGGGCGCTGGTGTGGCAAGGTGCCGAAGTGATCCTGCACCCGACTCTGACCAACACCATCGACCGCAATGTCGAGCTGGCCATCGCCCGCACCAATGCCTGTACCAATCAGTGCTACCTGATTGATATCAATGCTGCTGGCACCATGGGCGTTGGTCAATCCATCATTGCCGGTCCGGGTGGCGAAGTGATCCATCAGGCCAGCGTGCATCACGAGGCCATTGTGGTGGAGCTGGATCTGGCCTACTTGCGACGGACGCGCCAACAGGGTTGGCACAGCCTGGGCCAGCCGCTGAAAAGCTTTCGCGATCACCCACTGCCCTTTCCACAGTACCAGCCGGGAGCACGATCTGAAGCCCTGGACCAGCTTGGTGCACTGGAAAAGCCAGCAGGCAGAAACTGGACCCATGGAACCTTCTGAACTGGCGCTTACATCAACACCAAGCCTGGATTAGGGTGAACTGACTAAAAAAAAAGCAACGGGGAACCAACATGAACGCTCGCACAACAGGACAAACCGGTATGGCTACCACCTTTCGTAAAGCACCACTGGCGCTGGCCGTCAGCTCCGCCTTGCTGTTGCCGATGGCAGCAAGCGCCGAACAAGAGCAGCAAAACACGGCCGAGTGGCAGGTGGAACGCATCACTGTCACAGCCAGTCGGCGGCCACAAATGGCGGAAGAAATCCCATACAACATTTCGGTGATCAGTGGCCAGCAACTGGAAGAACGCCATATTATCGACTCGGTGGATATGATGCGGGAGATGGCGGGCATTACCGTGGTTGACCGCGGCTACCGCAACTCAGGTGTCATCAACAACATCGTGATCCGTGGCATGAACGTCGACTCCGCCGGTAATGGCGATTTCGCGCTAAATGCTGTGCCAACAGTGTCTACCTATGTCAATGAAACCCCGCTGTTTGCCAACTTTATTCTCAAAGACATCGATGCGGTCGAAGTGCTGCGTGGACCGCAAGGCACCCTGTATGGCTCCGGCTCGCTGGCAGGGACCGTGCGTTACCGGATGAACCGGCCTGATCTGCTGGATACCGAAGGCAAAGTCTCGGCCAGCCTCAGTCAAAGCAAGGGCTCGGGTGGTTTTAATAAAAACCTGGATCTACTGCTCAACCTGCCGCTTAGCAATCAATTCGCAGTGCGCGGCTACCTGGGGCGGATTGATAATGACGGTCTGGTTGATTACCCCAATGTCTATCAGCTGAATGCTCAGGGTGCTCCGGTCGCGGCTGGTGGTGATATTGCCGATGGCGGCCCGGTATTCCGTTCAGTCAAAGATGCCGATACCGTCGAAATCGATTACGGTCGGGTGGCACTGCTGTGGCAACCAAGCGATAACTTCAACGCTCTATTGTCCTATCAGTTCCAGCAAGACAAGATCGGCGCTCGCCGCCAGGTGACCCGTGGCACCAACTGGGTCACCGGCAGCGAACAAGACTACCGGGACTATGAAAATGGCGCCATCCAGCTGGAGCCCAGTGAACGGGATGTTGATGCGCTGGCGCTGGAGCTGGAATGGGATCTCGGCTTTGCCACCATGACCTCCAGCACCTCCAGTTACGATCACAAAGGCAGCTCCACCAGCGACAACACAGGCTTCTACGCCCAGAACAACTGGTTTGCCTGGTACTATGGCGGCTCGCCACGGCCGATGGCATCAGCCGAGCGCTTTTATCAGGACAAAGGCTTTGCGCAGGAAGTCCGGCTGGTTTCTAATGGCCAGCGCCAGCTGGACTGGATACTGGGGGCCTTCTACCTGGATCAGGATACCCGCTCCGGGCAGGATAGTTTTATGCCGGGCTTTAGCGAGTGGGCCCAGGCCAGTGGCTTTGACCAGACATTAGCCAGCTGGGGCGGCGTGCTCACCGATCAGGACTTTTTGTACCGCGACAGTCGCAATGTGCGGGATACCTCGGTCTTTGGTGAGCTGACCTGGCACCTGAGTGATGCCTTTCGGGCAACCTTTGGCCTACGCTACTTTCACAACAAAATCCGCAACGATACCCTGATTGAACTGCCGATTTACCCGGGCCCAGCCGTGATGGATTCCAACTTTAGTGACAACGGTACTTTGTTTAAACTGAATCTATCGTACGACTGGACTGAGCACAGCATGCTGTACGCCACCGTTTCCGAAGGCTATCGCCGGGGCGGCACCACGGCCGTGCCGGTAAGTGGCACCTTTGCCGAGAACCCGGCTTATCTCAGCTACGATGCCGACTCAGTCCTTAACTACGAAGTGGGCATCAAAGGCATGGTCGGCCAGCATTTTTACGCCGCCTCTTTATTCTATACCGATTGGGATGATCCGCAGCTCAACATCAGCACACCCAACTGGGGTTTCTTTGCCGCAGTCAACGGCGATTCTGCCCGCACCCAGGGCCTAGAACTGGAGCTGCGTGGTTATTTGAGCTCCAGCCTGAGCTACAATCTGGGTTATTCGTACGTCGATGCCAAGCTCACCGCCGATCTGGTGGCTCCATCCGGTACCGCAGCCAACCCGGGTAGCTTTACCCATTCACGCAAAGGCGAGCAGCTGCCCAGCACCGCCAAAAATACCTTCAGCGGTAGTTTAAGCCACAGTTACGATATTTCAGCCCGTTACTACCTGGTCACCACTGCCGGGTTGTATTATCAATCCAGTTCACGCAATGCCCTTGGCAGCAATCCGAACTTCGACATTGACTTGCCGTCGTTCTGGCTGGCAAACCTCAGCACTAGTCTGTATGGCGAGCAGTGGCAATTTGCACTTTATCTGCGCAACATCTTCAACGAAGATGGCGTGACCGGCGTGCTGTCGGAGGGCTATATGGGCACTGAGCCGGGGCAAAACTTCCTCGGCAATGGCTCGAAAGACTACATCACCCAACCCCGCACGGTAGGCCTATCGGTCACTTATCGCTTCTAGCCTGCTGCAGGGTTGCATCCCGGATGCAACCCTGTTTAGATAGCGTCAGAGCCTGGATCAGAGCCTGGATTTGAATACCCGATGTCATTATCCGCGACCACACCCGATATCCACCAAGCGCTTGCGCCCTTCTGGCAGGCGCTGCAACGGCAGGATTTACCCCAAGCCAAGGCCTTGGTGCAAAACGTGGTACAGGCCTTTCCACAGCATAGTCTGAGCTGGCTGGCGGCCAGTCATTTTGCCGAACAAAGCCAGCAAGCCCTCAAAGCACTGGAGTTTGCCCAACGCGCCGAGACGCTGGCACCGGAGAATTTCTCCGTCCGGTTGCGCTTGCTGGAATGTTTTTTGCTCTGCCAGCAAAGTGCAGCGGCTCAGGCGCTGGCAACCAAGCTGGTGAGCTCAGCGCCCGATGACGCCCTGACCCTCAGCCGGCTGGCGCTGCAGCTTAGTCAGCTGCAGCAGTACGACACCGCTGCCAGGCTGTATCAGCGCGCTTTGCAATTGCAACCAGACAACGCCACCCTGCACTTTAATTACGCGACCATGCTGCGAATTTGTGGAGAGCTGGCGCAGGCCGAGCAACATGTCCTGACAGCCTTGCAGCTGGCCCCTGGGGATGCCGAAGCCTGGCATTTTCTGAGCGGGCTGCGCAAACAAACTCCGGACAGCAACCATGCCATCGCTCTTGCTGAGCAACTGGCTAGGCCGGATCTGAGCCCCAAAGACCAGGTGCAGCTGTATTATGCACTGGCCAAAACCCTGGAAGACCTGCAGCAGTACCCGGAGTCGTTTCAGGCGCTGCAACAAGGGGCCAGCATCCGGCGTCAGCACCTGCAGTACGATGTTAAACAGGATTTGGCAGTGATGCGCGCCATTGCCGACACCTTTGATGAATCGCTCATCAGCCAGGCTGACGGCGGCTGCAACTCTGCCGAGCCCGTTTTTATTCTGGGCCTGCCTAGAGCAGGTTCTACCTTACTGGAGCGTTTTTTAGGCTGCTCGCCTCAGGTGCAACTGGCCGGCGAGCTGAATAACTTCGCCCAGTGTTTGCAGCAGGCCATTCGTAAGCGGAGCCCAGGCCAGGCTGCGATGGATAAAGTAACCCTGGTACAACAAAGCGCTAGGCTGAACTGGCAACAACTGGGACAGGCCTATCTCGACAGCACCCGGCCGCTGACCGGGCAAACACCTTATTTTGTCGATAAACTGCCGCTGAATTTTTTGTACCTGGGCTTGATTGCACTGGCTTTGCCCAAGGCCAAAATCATTCATATCCAGCGTGATCCGATGGATCATGCCTACGCCATTTACAAGCATCTGTTTGCCAATGCCTACCCCTTCTCCTACGATCTGACCGAGCTGGGCCGCTACATGCAGGGGTATCAGCAGTTAATGCAGCACTGGCAGCAGCTGCTACCAGGTCGCATTCATCAGGTGCAGTACGAACAGCTGGTTCGCCAGCCAGAAAAAGTGGTACCGACACTGTTCGCCTTTTGCGATCTGCCCTGGCAGGATGAGTATCTGAATTTTCATCAACTCAATCAGCAAGCCAGTGCCACCGGCAGCGCCAGCCAGATACGGCAGCCGCTGTATCAGTCGTCGCTCAAGCGTTGGCAGCATTTTAGCAACGAACTGGCCGCCTTGAGGCCCTGGCTGCAGCCAGACTCAACAACAGACTGACCACAGCCTTGCCAGACGGCATTAGCGCTGGCTGAGCAAGGAGTGCAGCAATACCTCCAGCTTTTCCAAGCCTTCGTGCAGCACCTCAAACTCGATGGTCAGCGGGGGTAAAAACCGGATCACATTGCCGTAAAAACCGCAGGCCAGCAGGATCAAGCCGTGTTGTTCTGCCGCCTGGATAATGCGTTGCGTCAGCTCCGGGTTGGGCTGATTGGCATCGCCGTCTTTTACCAGCTCCATCGCGATCATCGCACCTTGCTGGCGAATATCACCAATCAAAGCCGGGAACTGTCGTTGCAGGCTTTGCAGACTTTCGGCAAACGCCGCACCGATGGCGCGACTGCGCTCCACCAGATTTTCCTGCTCCAGCACATCCAACACCGCCAGGGCAGCCGCGCAACCTACCGGCGAGCCGCCATAAGTACCGCCCAGGCCTCCAGGCAGTGGCGCATCCATGATCGCACTTTTCCCCACCACCGCCGCTATCGGAAAACCACCGGCAATGCCTTTGGCCATGGTCATCAGATCCGGCTCGATGCCACTGTACTCGGTGGCAAAAAATTTTCCGGTGCGACCAAAGCCGGTTTGAATTTCATCGGCAATCAGCACCATGCCATGCTGATCGCACAACTGCCGCAAGGCCTGCATAAATGCTTTCGGGGCCGGGTAAAAGCCGCCTTCGCCCTGCACCGGTTCAATAATAATGGCCGCAACATCCTCTGGCGCAATATCAGTTTTAAACAGCGTCTGCAAGGCTTTTAACGCCTGTTCAACTGAGATGCCGTGGTAAGGGATTGGAAAAGGCGCATGAAAAATATCAGCCGGAAAAGGACCAAACAGGTTTTTGTAGGGGGTCACTTTGCCAGTCAGCGCCATCGTCATATTGGTGCGGCCATGAAAACCACCGGTAAATGCAATCACACCGCGACGCCGGGTATGCGCCCGGGCGATTTTCACGCAGTTTTCCACCGCTTCTGCGCCTGTGGTGACAAAAATGGCTTTTTTCGCTGAGGGGCCTGGTGCCAGCCGGGTGAGCCGTTCCGCCAGTTCCACCGCTTGCGGGTATGGGTTGATCATCACACAGCTGTGGCTAAAACGGCCAACCTGCCCAACCACAGCCTCCACCACTTTCGGATGCGAATGGCCGGTATTGCAGACCGCAATGCCAGTGCCAAAGTCAATGTAGCGTTTGCCTTCGACATCCCAGACTTCGGCATTGCGGGCCCGCTCGACATAAACCGGGTACAAATTGCCCTGGCCGCGCGCTATCACCGCTTGTTTTCGTTGTTGCAGCTGTTGGTTGTTCATGGTTTTTTCCTTCGTAGTGAATAGGCTGGCTCAGGCCAGGCCACCTAAGCAGATGTATTTAATGGTGAGGTAATCTTCCAGCCCATACTTCGAGCCTTCGCGGCCATAACCGGATTGTTTGACGCCACCAAAAGGCGCCGCAGCATTTGAAATAATGCCTTCGTTGACTCCGACCATGCCGTAACTCAGGCCCTCCGACACCCGGAAAATACGGCCGATATCGCGACTGTAAAAGTAGGCCGCCAGGCCATGCTCGGTGGCATTGGCCTTAGCCAGCACCTCAGCCTCGCTGTCGAACGACTGCAAGGCCACTACCGGGCCAAAAATCTCTTGCTGTACCACCGCCATCGCTGCGTTCACGCCGGTTAAAATGGTCGGCAGATAGAACAGTCCTGAGCTGTGCTGGCGCTGACCACCACAGATAAGCTCTGCTCCGGCGGTCATGGCGTCCTGCACCAGGCTATGTACTTTCTGGCAGGCGGCTTCATCAATCAGCGGGCCAAGATCGATGCCAGGCGCGGTACCATTGCCAATGCGTAAAGCCGCCACTGCCTGCTGCAGTTTCTGGCTAAACTGAGGCAGCACCGATGCCTGCACATAGACCCGGTTGGTACAAACGCAGGTCTGGCCGGCATTACGAAACTTCGACGCCATCAAGCCCTGTACCGCTGCATCCAGATCGGCATCCTCAAACACGATAAAAGGCGCATTGCCACCCAGCTCCATCGACACCCGTTTCACACCTTCAGCACATTGCGCCAGTAAGGTTTTGCCCACTTGTGTCGAGCCGGTAAAGCTGCATTTTGCTACCAGAGGATCTTTGGTCAGCACGGCGCCAATGCCTTTGGCATCCGTGCTGGCCAGCACATTAAAAACACCGGCAGGGATCCCTGCCTGCGCTGCCAGCTCAGCCAGCGCCAGCGCCGATAACGGTGTTTGCTGCGCCGGTTTCACCACAAAGGTACAACCGGCCGCCAGTGCAGCTGCCGCTTTGCGGGCAATCATTGCATTGGGGAAATTCCACGGCGTAATGGCGGTCACCACCCCCACCGGCTGCTTGATTACCAGAATGCGCTTATCCGCCGCCGGGGCCGGTATGGTATCGCCATACACCCGCTTGGCTTCTTCAGCAAACCATTGCAGGTAGGAGGCCCCATAAGCAATCTCACCTTTGGCTTCCGCCAATGGCTTGCCTTGCTCCAGCGTCAGCAACAAGGCCAACTCGTCCTGATGTGCCAGCAGCAGTTGCTGCCAACGCAACAATAAAGCCGAGCGCTCGGCAGCTGGTAGTGCCGACCAGCTGCCAAATGCCTCAGCTGCGGCACTGACTGCCTGCTGTGCCTGTGCCGGCGTGGCATCAGCCACCTCGGCCAGCAGCTCGCCGGTAGCGGGGTTGGTGACAGCAAAACGCTGGGCGGCGCTTTGCCAACGTCCCTGCCAGTAGTTGTCATTTTTTACTAAGTTGCTTTGCGTCAAAGTGCTCATATTCAAAGTGTTCTCGGTGAAAGTGCTCATACGACTCTCCGTGGATGCTGTCGGTGGCTTGGTTGCAGTTTATGCCTTGTGCTCTATTGAACCTCAGAAAAAACTAAGGTTAAATACCAAACTTTAAACGTTTAGTTTGATATCTATAAAACTATAGAGCCAGGCCCATGCATAATCTGACCCAGTACGATGTAAAACTGCTGCAGGTATTTCGCACCGTGGTGGAGTGTGGCGGCTTCACCGCGGCCGAAACCAGCCTGAACATCACCCGCTCCACCATCAGCATTCACATTGCCAATCTGGAGCAGCGACTCAAACTGCGGCTCTGTCATCGCGGCCGTCAGGGCTTTGCGCTAACCCGGGAAGGCCAGCAGATTTACAATGGCATCCTGCAACTAAGCGAAGCTCAGCAGCACTTTTCCCGGCTGGTGGCTTCTCTCGACAATCAGCTAAGCGGTGAGCTGGTGGTGCTCAGCTCGGATCAACTGCCGCCATCCAGGCTAAGCTGGCTGGCCAGAGTGATCGATCGACTGGCTGAGGTGGCACCTGAACTGGAGCTGTGCCTGGATACTGCCCCTTTGCAACATATTGAGCTGGCCTTGCTGCGTGATGAGGCCCACCTTGGCCTGATGCCCGGCTACCGGCAAATCGATGGCTTGAGCTATCAACCCTTATTCAGCACCCCTATTTATTTGTGCTGCGCCGAAGGGCACCCACTGTTCGAGCTTCCAGATGCCGAGGTTGACGACACCCTGCTGGCCAGCTACCCGGCGATTTACCCCGGGGTCGATATTGATCCGGCCGGCCGGGCGCAGCTGCAAAAGCTCACCCCCAAGGCCAAAGCCTATCAGTTTGATACCCGGCTGGCTTTGCTGCTGTCAGGCCGCTACCTGGGCTATCTGCCAGAAGAGCTGGCAAAGCCTTATCTGCAGACAGCCCAAGGCCCAAGATTGCGATTTATCCAGCCAGAGCATTATCAGTATGCCTTTCGCCAATCACTGGTGCGCAAACACAACCCAAAAGAACAAACCAAGGTTCAACTTGCATTTGAGTTGTTTCATGCGATGATGGAGAGCTGATGTTCTGCCATTCGACGTGCTATGCAGCTCACCGCCAAAACCATCGCTGAATTGATTTTAAAAGGCTTTAAACGCCATTTTTCGCTGTTTGAAGACTGCACAGCGGCCGCCAGCCGCTATTTTAACCAGGCCGATTGGCCGGGCTTTTTGCAGCTCAGCTCAGAGCGCATTTCGTTTTATGATCAACGGGTTAATGAAACCCTGCAGCAACTCAAACAGCAGTTGCCGGATCCGGGTGGATCGGCTGGTTTCTGGCAGGATGTAAAACAGCAGTACAGTGACTTTTTGCAGATGCACCCGCAGGCGGAGCTGGCCGAAACCTTTTACAACTCGCTGTTTTGTAGGCTTTTTGAGCGCAAGTACTTTCATAACCAGAATATTTTTGTGCAAAGCACCCTCAATCGCCAGCAACTGCCGGCTCCGGTCGCTTCGGTGTACGACAGCTACTTTCCGATCCAAAACAGCCTGAAACAAACCCTGCGCCACATCATTGCCGATTTTCGCTTCGGTCCCGCTTTCATCGATTTGGAGCGCGATATCCGCTATCTGGTGCGCAGCTTTCTGGACCAGTCCAGCCATGGCAAGTACCCGCTGCACCTGATCCGCTTTGATATTTTAAAAAGCGCTTTTTACCGCAACAAAGCTGCTTACATCATTGGCCGGGTGGTGACGCCAGAGGGCCAGCAGCCCTTTGTGATCCCGGTGTTGCATCAGCAGGCCTGCTCCACCGCCCCCAGCGAGGGGCTTTACCTGGATACCCTGATCACTGAGCCCGAGCAGCTGTCGGTGGTGTTTGGTTTTTCCCGCGCTTATTTTATGGTGCAAAGCCCGGTGCCTTCGGCCTTGATCCAGTTTCTGCGTGAACTGATGCCGCACAAAACCCTGGCCGAGCTTTATGCCAGCATCGGTTTGCACAAGCAGGCCAAAACCGAGTTTTACCGCGAGCTGCTGCAGCATTTAACCCGCTCCAGCGATCAGTTTGTCGCCGCGCCCGGGATCCGCGGCCTGGTGATGATGGTATTCACCCTGCCGTCGTTTCCTTATGTGTTTAAAGTGATCCGCGATGAATTCCCCGAAAGCAAACCCATCAGTCGCGCCACCGTCAAAGCCCGCTACCTGCAGGTGAAAAAGCACGACCGGGTCGGCCGGATGGCCGATACCATGGAATACTCGGATGTGGCGCTGCCCATCGACCGTTTTGCCCCCGAGCTGCTGGAAGAGCTACAGCAAAGCATCGGCGGCTCGCTGCGGATTGAAGACGAGCTGGTGGTGATCAAACACCTGTACATCGAACGACGGATGATCCCACTGAATTTGTATTTGGAGCAGGTAGGCAAGGATGAAAAAGCCCGCATCATGAAAGATTACGGCCAGGCGTTAAAAGACATCATTGCTGCCAATATTTTTCCCGGCGACATGCTGCTGAAAAACTTCGGCGTGACCCGCCACAAGCGGGTGATTTTTTACGATTACGATGAAGTGCAGTACCTGCTGGATGTGAACTTTCGCGCCCTGCCGAAAGCCGAAAGCATTGATGACGCTCTTTACAGCGATGTCTCTGTCGCACCGGGTGATGTCTTTCCGGAGCAAATCAGCACCTATGTTACGGCTCAGCCCGAGCTACGGGATTTACTGCTCAAGTCCCACCCCGAGCTGATGGACCCGGCTTACTGGCAACAGATGCAGCAACGCATCCGCGCCGGTCAGTTTGACGATGTGTTTCCCTACCCGGATGGCATGCGCTTTAGTGCCCGTTTTCACGAGAGCTCAGCCTGAGCTTGCCGGGCAAAGCGCCCAGCGACTTTGAAACTCACATCTTGAGGGTATATACTGCCGCCTCTTTGCCCTGGAGCCTTCCCTTTGACCTCTGCTGCCACACCACATAATGCCGTTATGGCGCTGCGCGAACGCGAATTGCTGGCATCCAAACGGGTGTTTTTGGCCCGAGGCGCCAAACTAAAGCGCTGCCCGGCCTGTTTGCTGGCCGAGGCCCACTGCATCTGCGCTGCCAAACCCGAGCCACAACAAGGGGCTGCGTTTTGCCTGCTGATGTACAAGGGCGAAGCCTACAAACCCAGCAATACCGGCCGGCTGATTGCCGATGTGATGGCCGATAACCATGCATTTTTATGGCAGCGCACCGAAGTAGCCCCTGATTTGCTGGCGCTGCTGGCCAACCCGGCTTATGCCCCGGTGCTTATTTTCCCGCACGAATACGTTGAGCCAGCCCGCTGCATTTATACTTCGACCCAGCTCGCCAACCACACGGATGGCAAGACCCCGTTGTTTGTGCTGCTGGACGGCACCTGGCGTGAAGCCAAGAAAATGTTGAAAAGCCCTTACTTGCAATCCTTGCCGGTGCTTGGCATCGCGCCAGAGCAGGCCTCGGATTACCGGCTGCGTGAGGCCGCCCACCTGCACCAGCTGTGTACCGCTGAAGTGGCCATCAAAGTGCTGCACCTGGCAGCTTTGCCTGAGGCAAGTACCGCCTTGCAGCAGTATTTTCGCACCTTTCGCGCCGCTTACCTGAAAACCAAACCGCATTTGGATCCCGACAAACAAAAAACCAGTTAACCCACAGCATCAGCCTGCTTGAAATCATCACGCCATATAAAAATTACTGCGGGCTGGTAATTTCTACAGACTCCCGCCTTTCAGTCTGCTTTGATAACCCAGCGTAAAAAATACAAGATATTGATTTTAAATAACATTATCATACTAATTAACCTGGCACAGCCATTGCTTAGTATTCCATGAGGGATTACACCAACAACTTTTGGAACAGAGCTGTATGCGAAATACAGTAAGGAGCAACCATGTTAGGCTGGGCATTAACTTTTTTAATTGTTGCCATTATTGCAGCTGCACTTGGCTTTAGTGGTATTGCCGGAACTGCGGCGGGTATTGCGCAGATTATCTTTTACATCTTTGTGGTGTTGTTGCTAATTTCATTAGTAGCAGGCGCATTGCGGGGCAGGCCACCCAGGATGTAGCTCCTGCCTGGGAGGCTTTCTTCTAGCACAGCGATCAATCGAACTGATACTTTTCCAGCTTGTTGTACAAGGTTTTGACGCTTACCCCCAACTGCTGGGCAGTATCGGTTTTATTCCCTCCATTTAGTGCCAGGGTACGTAAAATCACTGCTTTTTCCACTTCATCCAATCGAACACCTACGGGCACCGAAGCTGCTGCCAGTTCGCAATCATTCTGACCCGGCATGCATTCATCCAATAAAAGATGGTTGGGCTCTATGATGCTGTCTGCCAGAATATAGGCCCGCTCAACGGCATGCTTTAACTCCCGTACATTGCCAGCCCAGCTATGGCTGGCTATCAAGCATTGCGTTTCGGCTGAAAATTGCTTGGTTTGCTGCTCCTGCACATTGCGATAAGCCAGAAAATGTTGTGCCAACCCCAGCACATCCTGTTCCCGCTCGCGCAGTGGCGGTACATGAATGGGGAACTGTGCCAGACGGAAATACAAGTCTTCTCTGAGCATACCATCAGCAATGGCCTGCATCGGATCACGATTGGTTGCCGCGGCAATACGCACCTGCGCTGAAAACACCTTGTCACTGCCCACAGGCCGATACTCACCATTTTCCAATACCCGCAACAGCTTGACCTGATGCTCAATGGGCATTTCGGTGATTTCATCCAGAAATAAGGTACCGCCTTTTGCCTGAGCAAAAACGCCCTGATGATCACGGTGGGCGCCGGTAAAAGCGCCTTTGTTATGACCAAACAACTCGCTGTCAATTAACTCTGGACTTAAAGCACCACAATTAATGGCTACAAAGGGTTTGTCCGCACGCATGCTAGCTAGATGCAACGTATTGGCGACTAGCTCTTTACCCGCACCACTTTCTCCCACAATCAGTACGTTGGCATCTGTCACCGCAACCTTACGGATAGTCCGGTACAGTTTTAGCATTGGTTTGGAAGAACCCACCAGTAAACCAAACTGATCGAGCTCACTGCAGGTTGCGCTCACGTCGGTGCGCTTAGTACTTAATTGCTGATAAAAATCATGCAGCGTGTCGAGCAATGAGGCCACATCAAGCGGAGCTCTGAAATGGTAACCTGCCCCCTTGCGCATCAGTTGATCCAGCCTTTCATTGGGCGTACCACTGCTGATAAAAATGAAATCAATTTCTGTCAGAATCTTACTGGCAAGCAGGGCCTGATGATCAGCATCATCATGTTGATCGGTCTCAATCAGTGCCAGCTCGCAGTCTTGCTGTTGCAGTTGCTCTGACCAGGTTGAATCATCACCGCTTTTCACAATGATAAACTGCCTGATTATGGCAGAGCGCTCTAATTCATCCGCCAGCTTGGGATCGCGCACATGAATAAATAGCCTGGGTCTGCTCATATCAACTCTCTGTGGTGTGATGACCTACTCTAGTCCAGCCATGTAAAATTAACAATGACTTCCGGTAAAACTTACTTAAATGGCGAGGAAGGACAAAGGTAACGAAGTTTTCCCTTTATAATTCATCAGTATAGAAGTGGTACATGAATTGAATATGAATTCATGGAGACAGTGACTTCAGGAGAGCATCTTGTGTTGGATGACCAGCGAAAATCAACCATCCCGGTAGTCTGTGATCAAGCCATCATCCAGGAAGTAACCGCTATCTGTGAACAAGCCAGGCAATTTTATCAGCAAGCGATCCCCGAAATAACCAATAACAATGTACGGCGTTATTTTGCGGCGCTGGCACAACTTCATCAACGGCCTTATCAACTCGACACAGCTGAATGGCCAAAAGCAACAACAACCAGCAACTCCGCTACGCTCTGGCAGTGGTATCACCACCACAGTAAAGCCATAACAACAAGCCAAGCTCATTGGCGCACAGAGCTACCCCAGCAACTGTTTTTACAGTTAACCCTCTTTAAACACTTAAGCCGTACCTTAGTACACCCAGATAATACCCGGGAACTGGCAAACCTGACGGCCAGCTTACAAATGCTGGCGGATGAGCTCATTCCATTGTTGCTGAACGAAGATCTGTGAAATTTTTACCGATAAGCAGGTTAAAATTACAATCAGAAAATTAACACAAAATGAACGAAATAACTCATTCCACGATAAAACAAGCACTTACCATACGCCAAAATGTTGGCATCAAACTGGCAATTCTGAAAGTGTCCCACAACAAAAGGAGTCTATGTATGAAACGCACACTTGTAGCCGCAATGATGACCCTGACCCTGGCTGGTACTTCTGCTGCTGTCTCTGCCCATGAGTGGCAAGACACAGCAAAAGATGCCTGGATTGTTGGTAAAGCCGAAACAACCTTGCTGCTAAACGGCAATTTAAATTCTTTTAAAATCAATACCAACGTTGAAGACGGGAACGTTATCTTGACCGGTCAGGTTGCCACTGAAGTGGATAAAGCCTTGGCTGGTGAACTGGTTGAAAACCTGGAGGGCGTAAAGTCCGTCGACAATCAGTTAACTGTGATGCCAGCTGATCGCTCAAAGAGTGAAGACAAGCAAAATCGTGGCAGACTGACAGATGCCAAAATTGCTGCGGTCGTCAAAACCCGTTTGCTGCTTGAGTCTGAAGTCAGTGGCACTGCCATAAAAGTTGATGTAAATGATGGTGTGGTTACCCTGCAAGGCGAGGTCGATTCAGCTTCCGAGCGTGATTTGGCTGAAGCTCTTGCCAAAAAATCAAATGATGTCACTCGGGTAGATAATCAGTTGCGAGTTTCCAGCTCCTGATTTACCCGCACGACTCATTCTCGGTAAAATTACCTGGCCGGCTTGGCAACAAGCCGGCTTTGTTTTAGCTGAAAAAGATTGATCTGCATCAAATCTCACCTATAATACTTTCAGAAATTTCTGAATATTCAAAAAGAGGTAGCTATGCGGATGACACCGATGATCGAGTCCTTTGTCTGTCACTTTGGGGAAATGGGCAGTCGCTGGGGCTTTAACCGCACCGTTGGCCAGATCTATGCGCTGCTGGTGATTAACCAGCAACCGCTGAGTGCCAACGACATTGGTGAGCTGCTGGGGATTTCCCGTGGCAATGTCAGCATGGGTTTAAAAGAGCTGCACAGCTGGCAGCTGGTGCATACCACCCATCGCCCCGGCGATCGCAAAGATTACTACCAAAGCCGCGGCAGCATCTGGGATATGGCCAACCGGGTGTTTGAAGAGCGGCGAAAGCGCGAAATCGACCCGACCCTGTCGTTGCTGCGCGATATTCTGCTGGATGAAGCCGGCAATGCCGAAGAAGCCTATGCTCAGGAGCGTATCGCCGAAATTCACGACTTGCTGGAAAATATCACCGATTGGGCGCAAAGCCTGCAATCCTTGTCACCGGAAAAGCTCAACACCTTAATGAAGCTGGGCTCCGGTGTGGGCAAGGTGCTGGAATTTAAAGACAAACTGATGGCAAAAAAAGCCGATTAGCGAGGTCATTATGTTGGACACTCTTATTCTGTCGCGGATCCAGTTTGCCGCCAATATCAGCTTCCATATCCTGTTTCCCACCATCACCATAGCCCTTGGCTGGCTGCTGTTTTACTTCAAAATCCGCTTTGATATCTCCAAACACCCTGTCTGGATGCGGGCCTACCGCTTTTGGGTGAAAGTCTTTGCCCTGAGCTTTGCCCTTGGCGTGGTCAGTGGCATTACCATGTCGTTTCAGTTTGGCACCAACTGGCCCGGCTTTATGGAAACCGTCGGCAATATTGCCGGACCTTTGCTGGCTTATGAAATCCTGACCGCTTTCTTTTTGGAGGCCACCCTGCTTGGCATTATGCTGTTTGGCTTTCACCGGGTACCGGGTTGGGCTCATACCGGCGCCACTTTTTTGGTGGCCCTGGCGACGACCTTGTCGGCCTTTTGGATCCTGGCGCTGAATTCATGGATGCAAACACCGGTCGGCTTTGAAATGCGCGATGGCGTGGCGCATGCCACCGACTGGCTGGCGATTATTTTCAGTCCATCTTTTCCCTACCGCCTCACTCATATGCTTTTGGCTTCAGCCCTGACGGTCTGCTTTTTAGTGGCTGGCTTGTCGGCTTATCGTCTGCTGCGCGGTGATAACAAAAAAGCACCGCAGCTGACGTTAAAAACCGCTCTGTTCAGTGCTGCCTTGCTGGTACCTCTGCAGATTTTTGTTGGCGATCTGCATGGTTTGAACACCCTGGAGCACCAACCGCAAAAAGTGGCCGCGATGGAAGGTTTGTGGGAAACCCAACAAGGCGCGCCACTGGTGCTGTTTGCGCTGCCGGATGAAGAAAACCGGCAAAACCGCTTTGCACTGGAAATTCCCAAGTTGGCCAGTCTGATTTTAACCCATCAGCTGGATGGCGAGTTGCAAGGCCTGAATGACTTTAAAGGCGAGCACCCGCCGGTAGCTCCTGTGTTTTACAGCTTCCGGCTGATGGTCGGCATCGGCTTGCTGATGCTGGCCATCGCCTGGTGGTGCAGCGCCCGCTTGTACCGCCATGGCAGCCTGACACCGCTGCAACTCAAGTTGTTGGTTGGTATGACCTTCTCTGGCTGGGTGGCGACTTTGGCCGGCTGGTACGTCACGGAAATCGGCCGTCAGCCTTATCTGGTGTATGGTGTGCTTAAAACCCGCGATGCGGTGACCACCATCGCCAGTGAGCAGGTTGCCATTACTTTGACCTTGTATTTGCTGCTGTACGCCGTGCTGCTGTTTGCCTACATCAAAACCCTCTTTGTCTTGGCCAAGCGGGCCGTCGATGTCGAAGAGTACGATCTCACCCAGCCAGGCCTGCCCGAGCGCAAAGCCAGTGCATCCGCCGAAGGAGCTACCGCATGAGTTGGTTAACCGCTGAAAATCTGGCACTGGTGTTTGCTGCTCTGACCGCCCTTTCGCTGCTGCTGTACGGGATCTTGGATGGCTACGATCTGGGGGTGGGCATTACCCTGCCGATGCACAACGAAGCCTGGCGTGATACTGCCATTGCTTCCATCGGCCCCTTTTGGGACGCCAATGAAACCTGGCTGGTGATGGCCGTAGGTCTGCTGTTGGTGGCTTTTCCTGCCGCCCATAGCGCCATTTTGCACGCCATGTACCTGCCAGCCGCCCTGCTGCTGATTGGCCTGATCCTGCGCGGCGTAGCCTTTGACTTTCGTGCCAAGGTTAAGCCAGCGCAAAAACGCAACTGGGACTGGACCTTTAAAGCCGGCTCCTTGCTGGCGACCTTCAGCCAGGGCTTTATGCTGGGCATTTACGTGATGGGCTTGAACTACCAACTGACCAGTGTGCTCTTTGCCAGCTTCAGCGGCCTGTGCGTCACCGCCGCCTACGCCATGATTGGCAATGCCTGGCTGATAGGCAAAACCAGCGGCGAGCTACAGCGCCATGCCATCGCTACCTGCAAAAAAGCCGGCGTGCTGACCTTTGGCGGTATTCTGGCGGTCAGTATGATCAACCCGCTGGTCAATGCCAATGTCTATGCCGTCTGGACCGAGCCACCGCTGGCGTATTTTTATGCCGCCATCCCCTTGCTGTGCTTTGGCATGTTTGCGCTGGGTTATCTGGTATTAAAGCGTTTACCACTGCCGGATGACAAAGGCGCCTGGCTGCCCTTTTGGCTGACACTGATTATTTTTGTTTGCTGTTTTGCCGGCCTGGCGCTGAGTTTCTACCCCTTTGTGGTGCCAAACGAAATGACGTTGTACGAGGCCGCCAGCTCGAAAGATTCGCTGCAGATTATTTTCTTTGGCGCCATCTTTGTACTGCCCTTTATTCTGGCTTATACCGCAGTCGCCTACTACGCCTTTCGCGGTAAGGCCGATGATTTGAAGTACTATTGAGCAACCCTCCAGCCAAGAAAAATGGGCGCTGCTGTAAATTTTAATGCAGCGCCCATTCACCGGTGTTATGATTCAGCCAATCAATGTCCAACCAAATAAGCATTGAACGGATGAATATCAACAAAGTCGATTTAAACCTGCTGGTCTATCTGGATGTACTACTGCGGGAAAAAAATGTCACCCGCGCTGCCAACCAGCTCAACATCACTCAGCCAGCGATGAGCAATGGCTTAAAGCGCTTGCGTGACTTGCTGAACGATCCCATTTTGGTCCGTACTTCTGAAGGCATGGTGCCCACCGAGCGCGCCAAAGAGCTGGCACCCATTGTGCGCGGTGTGCTGCTGACGCTGGAAGAAAGCCTGCAGCCGCACAAGGATTTCGATCCCAGCCAAAGCAGCCGGGTGTTTCGCATTATGGCCAGCGACTACGCCGCCTCCACCCTGATCCCGGCGCTGCTGAAAAAAATGCGCGAGCAGGCACCAGCCACCACGCTGGATATTATGACGCCATCCGATGTCACTTTTCACGATGTGGAAAACGGCAAAGTCGATATGGCGATCAACCGCTTTGACCAGCTGCCGCAGTCTTTTCATCAAAAAACCGTCTGGCGCGACAGTTTTGCCTGTCTGGTCAACCGGCAAAACCCGGTGCTCAAGCAGTTTAATCTGGAAAGCTATTTAAAAAGCCGCCATATCTGGGTCAGTAAAACCGGCTTTGGTGTGGGCGTTGGTATGGACCCAAAAGACATTCAAAAGCTCGGCTGGGTCGATGAAGCCCTGGCCAAGCTCGGCAAACAGCGCACCATCAGTGTCTTTACCCGTAACTACCATGTCGCCATGCATCTGGCGGTGGAAATGGACTTAATCGCCACCCTGCCGCTTCGGGCAGCGCGGCTGTACGAAAACGACGACAGCATGGCCATTTTAGACCCACCCTTTGCCATTCCATCGATTGAGCTGAAAATGATCTGGAGCCCACTGCTGCATCAGGACGCCAGCCATATCTGGCTGCGCCGCTTGATCACCGAGACCGCCGAAGAAATTAATGCTTAACGATATAAAAGCGTGCTTTTAAAAGATCAGCCGCTGCCAACATCAGCAAGATCAGCAGCGGCTGCAGTGGCTCCCAGCATCCCAGGTTAGGGAGAGCCAAAGTCGTTCAACACCTGGGATGTTACGGCAGTAAGTCGTAGGCTGGTAAGGTTAAAAAGTCGACCAGTTCATCGGCGGTGGTGATATCCAGCAGCAGGCTTTTGGCCCGCTCAAAGTTCTGGCTGGCCCAGATATCGGCACCCACTTCCCCTTTCACTACCTCCGCTTCTTCATCCAGCATGCTGGCAAACAACTGCTTGGTGACCAGCTGGCCATTGCTCAGTTTTTTGCCATGCTGGATCCACTGCCAAATCGAGGCGCGGGAAATCTCGGCGGTAGCGGCATCTTCCATCAGGCCGTAAATCGGCACGCAGCCCTTACCGCTGATCCAGGCCGCCAGGTACTGCAGCGCCACCCGGATATTGGTGCGCATGCCGGCTTCGGTGCGCTCGCCTTCGCAGGGTGCCAGCAAGTCGGCGGCCGTGACCGGTGCATCTTGCTCGCGCAGCATCTTCAATTGATTCGGTTTATCCCCCAGATGCTTGTTTAGCACAGTACCAGCCGTCGCGGCCAGGCCTGGGTGCGCGATCCAGGTGCCATCGTGACCATTGCTGGCTTCCAGCTCTTTGTCGGCGGTGACTTTGGCCAGAATGGCTTTATTTTGCTCCGGATCTTTCGACGGAATTAATGCAGCCATGCCGCCCATCGCCAAAGCACCACGCTTGTGGCAGGTTTTGATCAGTAAACGGGAATAAGCGCTTAAAAACGGCTTGTCCATGGTGACCACCTGCCGATCGGGCAACACCCGATCCGGATGGTTTTTCAGGGTTTTAATGTAACTGAAAATATAATCCCAACGGCCACAGTTCAGCGCCACAATATGATCGCGCAGGCTGTACAGGATTTCGTCCATCTCGAACACCGCCGGCAGGGTTTCAATCAGCACCGTGGCGCGAATAGTGCCTACTGGTACGCCAAACTTTTGTTCGGTGAAGCGAAACACGTCATCCCACCATTTGGCTTCCTGATGGCTCTGCAGTTTCGGCAGGTAAAAATAGACACCGGTGCCCATCTTCTGCCGCTGGGCCAGATTGTGAATAAAGTACAAGGCAAAATCCATCAGCGCACCCGGCACCTGTTCGCCATCAACCTCCAGGTGCTTCTCCCACAGATGCAAGCCACGCACCCTGGCAATCAGCAAAGCTGGGTTTTCTTGCAGCGCATAATGCTTGCCGCTTTGCGGGTCGGTATAGCTAATCGTGCCCAGATTGGCATCGCGCAAGTTGATTTGACCTTCCACCACCCCTTGCCAGGTCGGCGACTGTGCATCTTCGAAGTCGGCCATAAAGACTTTGACATCGGCATTCAGTGCATTGATCACCATCTTGCGATCAACCGGGCCGGTAATCTCCAGCCGACGATCCTGCAGATCGGTGGGGATCGCAGCCACTTGCCAGTCACCTTCCCGAATCGCTTGAGTCTCTGGTAAAAAATCCGGCAAAACGCCGGCATCAAAACGCGCCTGCTTTTGCCCGCGCTCAGCCAGCAATTGCTGCAGACGCGGCCGAAACTCACGTGTCAGCTCTACCAATAACGTACAAGCTTGTTCAGTAAACACCTGCTCCAGCTGTTGCTGAAAGCCGGCATCGGCCGGATCAGTTTGAATGGACAGGCTCTGGCGTTCAATCGCTGTGGTCGTCATGGGCATCTCCTTCACGGCCAATAAAGCTGGCCTGATGATTCATGGTCCACCTGAAACCCAGCTTCAGGTAGAAACTTAGTTGCTGTGCCTCACTATAAGCCGCCAGTTGCCATAACTGAAATCAATGAGCGATATACTTACGATTCACACCAGAAATATAGTCGTGCATGACCAGTCTTAATGTTGGCACAGCTTATGCTTTACTCTAGCCAGTACAGGAAAATTCTTGTGGCTATGTCAATTTCTTGTCGGAGGGATTATGGAGTTTATCTTGCTATTGCTGGTTACACTGGTGGTGGTTGCTGCACTTGTGGCCAGTCGTTTTGTCGAGCAGGGCAACCCGTTTCCATTTCAAAAACGTGGTCCTGTTTTTACCCAGGTAGAGCGTGGCTTTTTACGATTACTGGAACAAGCAGTCGACAAAGAGTACAAGGTACTCAGCCGGGTAAAGCTGGCCGATGTGCTGGACTTTAAAAAGAATACCAGCAGCAAAACCCGTCGCAACGCTTTGTTAAAAATGAACCACAAGTACCTGGACTTTGTGCTCTGCGATCCAAACGATATGACGATCGTCGCGGTGATTGATTTGGTGAACCCAAACAGCAAACAGGGGCACAAAGCAAGCCACGACTGGTATGTTAGCGGTGCGCTGGAAGCCGTTGGCCTGCCGTATCTGCGAATGAAAATTAAGCAAGGTTATTCAGTCGGTGATATTCAGCAGTGCCTAATCAACCGGCTCGGAGCCAACATTAAGAAAACCGAACCCATTATTAAAGGCCGCTTTAAAAAAGGCCCAACCCGTCCGGTTCGTCCTATCCGCCCTTTGATGCCGGCAACGACGCAATCGGATACAATAGCTACCCTGCCATTAAAACCGGCCAGCCCCAGATTTACTCCAGCGTTGTCGCAATCGCAAATTAAGGCGCAATCGACAGCTCTGGTCCAGGCTTCTTAACGCATTGGAGAAATGAGTCACTCCTGCGATAAGTCGGATGCCGCCTGCTGCAACAGGCGGCATCATTTTTCCTGCTCATACAGCGAAAGCGGCAAAAAAGCCCGCAGCTTTCTTTTTGGTTTGCTGCCGATGGAAGTCTGATAAATTTCGGATAGTTGTGTTCCCATATTCCCAAAACAGCAGCTCCTCATCTACACTCAGAGCCAACCACACACTCTAAGCTTTTTTTGCCAGGGAATGACCGAATGAAAAATGCGTTGATCATTGACGATAATGCCGTCATCCGTGAAGTATTGCGACAAATCCTGATGACGATGGACTTCAGCCAGATCACAGATGCTCCCAATGGTCGACTTGGTTTACAACATGCTATTTACGATAAGGTAGATGTGGTGTTTTTGGATTTGGAGTTGCCCGATATCCATGGAATCAGCCTGCTGAGCCAGCTCAAAGAGGCTTGTGCAGCCCCGGTCGTGGTGATTACATCACACAGTACGCGTGAAAATCTGCAGCAAGCCATCCAGGCCGGAGCGGCAGGCTTTATTACCAAACCTTTCTTTGGCCAGAAAATTGCCGAAGTGCTGCAAAAGCTCAGAAAGAAAACGGCCAGTACGGCTTAAGCTAAATGGAAGCTAAAGTCTAAAAGATTCCAGCCGATAAACTGATGACGACTTGCTCTAACCCAAGGAGGTTTTATGAGTCAATCCGTTGGCGCCACGGCTTCGGCCCAGGCGTTTGAGGTCCTGGGGGCTGTGATGGCAAAAAAACAGTTAAACCAGGAAGCACAGATGACCAATCTGTTAGTGGAAAGTGCGATGCAGACTTCTGCTGCCGCACAAAGCCCATCGCCGGTTGGTAATCTGGGCATGAACATCGACATCAAAGTCTGATGCGAGCAAGGCAAGTCAGCACAGGATCAGCTGATGCTGTGTTGTCTGCCTTTTTTATGACAGCCATCAGTGCAGCGACTATACTTTGAGATGTGTCGGTCATTGCATGGAACCGACATCAATCGATGTGCAGCAAAAGGAACTTGCGATGAACACCACCACAGCTCTGATCATCGATGATAATGCCACCATTCGCGAATTGCTGCGCCAAACGCTGAAACTGCTTGGCTTTTCACTGGTAGTGGATGCCGATACCGGCCAACAGGGGCTACAGCAATTAGAACATCAGAGCTTCGATGTTATCTTTCTTGATCTGGAGCTGCCTGATATTCATGGTACCAAGCTGATTCACCAACTAAAAGCGCTTGCCCCTGCCAGCCCTGTCGTCGTGGTCACTGCCCACAATACCGTAGAAAACCTGAAGTTTAGTGTGCAGGCAGGCGCGGCAGGTTTTATCGCCAAACCCTTCTCTGCCGGAAAAATTCAGAGCATTTTGCAAAAAAACCTCAGCAACTCTCAGCGTCCGGCAACTGCTAAAGGCCTTGGCTGGGCCAGCCGATCTTAATGCCATACTGGCCGCTTACCGGTGAAGGCATGCACCAAGTGCTCACTGGCACCAATAATCAATGAATACAGCACAGGAACCAGTAACAAAGTCAGCAACATCGCCCCCAGCAAACCGCCAATCACACTGATTGCAAGTGGCTGCATGATCTCGGCACCCTCCCCGAGCCCGATCGCCAGAGGGGTCATCCCCAGCACAGTGGTGAGCGTGGTCATCAAAATAGGCCGCAACCTGATTTGACCTGCTTCAACAATGGCTTGCTGCATGCCCTTACCTTCAGCACGGCCAAACTCAATGTACTCCACCAGCAAGATGGCATTGTTCACGACAATACCAATCAAGAGTACTACCCCAATCAGCACCGGGGCCGACAGCAAGCTACCGGTCAGCCATAAAGCCAGCACCACGCCCATGAGTGACATGGGTGCCGCAGTAATAATCACCAGTGGATTACTCAGCTTTTCGTACTGCACCGCCAACACCACAAAGACCAGAAAAATTGAAAGCACGATCACCAGGCCAAGCTCTCGCTGGGTTTCCTGCATGGTTTCCCATTGGCCCCCTAAAATCAGGCTAAACTGATCCGGCAACTCCAGGCTTTCCAGCCGCCGCTCCACTTCAGCCATCAGACTGGCGACATCCGACTCAGCGGTATTGATATCGGCATTCATCCGCAGCAAACGGCTTTGATTCTCACGCTCAATATGAGCCGGGCCATCGGTTAGCTCAAACTGGGCCAAATCGCGTAAAAACACCGTTTGCCCCTGTTTACGGAACAACAACAAATTACCCAGTTGCTCGACATCCTGCACCTGAGAGCGGGGCAATTGCACCCGAATATCATATTCACGGGTTTGATCGACAAAACGTGATGGCACAGCGCCATGCACCGCTTGCCGGATGGCCTGACCAACCTCTGCCACGCCCAAACCAAAATCTGCCGCCCGCTCACGATCCACCCGGATTTGCAACAAGGGACTTTGCTCTTCACGGGCGGTTTCCAGCCCCTGCAAGCCAGGCACATCCTGCAATAAAGCAGCGATTTGATTGGAGACACGGTGCAAGCCGGCTAAATCCTCGCCAACGATAGCCACAGAAAAGTCTGCTCCGGCGCGACCAAAACGCAAACCACGGATGCTGGGTGGACGCACACTGATGCGGGCACCGGGCAAAGACAGCTGCTGCAATGCCTGCTGGGTATGACTGACCCACTGCCCTGCCGTCATCTCAGGTCGCTGACTGGCCGGGGTGAGCTGCATACGGAAGTTCGCCACCCCAGGGCGCTCATTGACAATGCCACCGCTTAAGTGCCCGCCGACTAAAGCAAACAAGGTTTCTACATGCGGCATGGAGGCCAGCAGTGTTTCAACTTCACGACTTATGGCCTCTGTTTCCTGTGGCGGGGTCCCGGGCGGCAATGCAATACGTACCGACACACTGCCATCGTCAACCGGTGGTAGGAATTCGCCACCCAGTTGCTGAAACAGCTGGTAACTGCCCACAAAAGCCACAGCAGTAGCCGCCAGCACCCACCACCGTGCTTTCAGCACCCAGCCAAGCAGACGACCGTAGCTCAACCTGAGTGTGTCCAGTAATCGATGAAAGCTACGCACGGGCAAACTCTTGCTCAACCCACTTTGCCAACGCACCTTGCCCAGCAAAGCTGCCAGCATTGGGACCAGCGTCAGGGCAGCAACTAAAGTAGCCAGGATCGCAAAGGAGATGGTCAAAATCATTTCCCGGAACACCAATGCCGCCATACCGGTGATCAACAGAAAAGGCACCACAGCCGCCAGATTGGTCATGGTTCCGGCAATCACTGCCGAGGCGACTTCCGCCGAGCCATCTTTAGCCGCCTGGTTTGGTGCTTTGTGCAACTGCTCGTTATGACGAAAAATGTTCTCCAGCATCACAATGGCATTGTCCAGCAATAAGCCGATACCCAGCGCCAGACCGCCCAGACTGATGATGTTGATGGTCAACCCGCCTTGTCCCATCAGGGCAAAAGTCGCCATCAATGCAATCGGAATGGATAAGCCGATGACAAAACTTTTGCGCAAACTGCCCAAAAATAGCCAGACCACCAGCATCGCCAGACTGCCGCCTAAAAGGGCGGCGCTGGAGACACTGGCGATGGCTCCGCGGATAAAAAAGGCCGGATCATTGATGGCCTGAACGGCCATATCCGCAGGAATAAACCCCGAGCGCTCCAGCTGCGCGATAGCACTTTGTACTTGCTCAACCACTTCAACCGTATTGGCTTCCGGCAATTTAAAAACCGACAACTGCACCGCTGGTACACCATTTAACCGGCTAAAGACCCGCTGCTCACGAAAACTGTCGGTTACCGTTGCCACTTCACGCAAACGAATGCGCTGTTCAGAGCCAGGCAGTGGCAGCATCAACTGCTCGATATCTTCGACACTGCGAAAGCGACCTTCGGTTTTGGACATCACATCAAAGCGATCCGAGGTGACCCAGCCGCCAGCAATATCGACATTTTCTGCGGCCAGCTGCTGCACCACATCCTGCATCGTCAGCTGATAAGCAGCCAATCGATGCTGATCCAGCACCACCTGCACTTCCCGCTCCAAACCACCAGCAGCCTCTACCGAGGACACCCCTTCGATGGCAATCAAATGCGGTGTCAGGCGATTTTCTATCCAATCGCGTACTTCAACTTCGGTTCGAATGGGTGAGCTAAATCCAGCCTGCCAGATAGGCGCCTGGGAAGGATCAAACTTATACAGCCGGGGAGGCTCGATATCGCGAGGCAACTGCGTGCGCGCCAGCTCAAGTGCCCGGGATGCATTTTGTAAGGCGACATCCAGATTGGTGCCATAACTAAAATGCAAATTAACATTGGTACGGCCTTCCGACGCCCGGCTGTCGATATGCACCAGATTTTCAACCGAAGCCAGATTGCGCTCCAGCACCCGGGTCACCTGCTCCTCCATCACCTCCGGCGCTACCCCGGAGTAATTCACCGTAACCCGAATTTGTGGGTACTCAATGTGCGGCAATAAATCTACTGGCAGGCGCTGAATGAAAAACAGCCCCAGCACCAGAATAACCGATGCCAGTGCTAGCGTGCCGACCGGGCGGTCAATGGCCCAACTGGTAATTGCGGACGTGCTGCTGGCTGTTGTTTTGCGCATAGGACTTACCCCCGCCAACCAACGATACGAACACGCTGGCCTTCGTTCATTTCACTGGCCAGTGCTGCCAACACCACTTCGCCAGCTTCAACCCCCTCGGTAATTTCCAGCCACTGACCGCGCTGTACCCCGGTTTGCACTGCGCGTTTCTCCAGGCGCTCATTGACAATGACCATCATAAAAGCACCTTCTTCCTGCTGCACTACAGCGGTGGCTGGCACAGCCAGCGCATCCTGTCTGGAATCTATAGTAAGATTCACCCGACCTAAGAAGCCTGGCCGAACCCCTTGCTGCCAGGCTTCTTTAGGTAAAGCCACCTCCACGGTGATAAAGCGGCTGCTAAGTTCAGCCGTTGGGAAAATCCGACGGATTTGAGCGGTCAGAGTACGCCCTGGCATCGCATCCAACTGCACCTCCACCTGCTGCCCCAGGGTCAGATAAGCCACATCGAGTTCTGATACTCCAAGATGCAGCACCAATTGGGATACATCGGTCAGCTCCAGCAAAGGATCCTGTTCACGAATGCTCTCACCAAGTTCAACCCAGCGCCGGCTCACCACCGCATCACGCGGCGCCAGCACAGTGCCAAAAGCCACCCGGGTTTGCCACAATTGGTACTCGCTTTCAGCGACCCGCAAGGCCGCAGCCTGAGCCTGATACTCCGAAGAGCTTGTCAGCTCACGCTGATACAGTTCGGCCTGCCGCCGATACGCAAGTCGTGCTTGCTCCAGCAAGGCCTCTGCCCGCGCCAGCTCAGCCCGCTGCTCGGCCTGGTTCAGGCTAAGCAGCAATTGGCCGGCACGAACTCGATCACCCTCCTCAACCAGCAACTGCTGCACAATACCGCGGGTTTGTGCCGAAAGCCGCACAGTTTCTCGCGGCCGAACGGTAGCAGAAAGCAGCAAGCGACGGGACAAATCCCGATGTTGTACCTCAGCAGCAGCCACCGCAATGACCCTGTTTTCAGATGTGGTGCTGGCCGAGCTGCCGGCCTGCTCAGCAGATTCACAGCCAGTCAATAGCAGCAATAACAACAGCAATCTCCCTTGCGCCCAACCGGTTGCTCTGTGTAACTTCACATCTTTCCCCTTCAAATCATGCATCAATGACCGACTATCCAACCATAGGGTTACTGATAAACTATACCAGTGGTTTTTTACAAAACAGACCGCTATCGGTTCTTCCCCCTTTCAAATACGACAGAACACAAAGAAATTGTTCAAAAAACACTCAATACTGCATTCTTCCAGCCGATAACCCGGTATCATCCCCCAGCCGGAGCCTGTTATGGAACTTATGACAGCAACGCAACAACTCCGGGCGACGGAAGTCAGTGCAGTGTTTCAGGGTCGCCAGGAGCAACGAAGCCAAGTGCCTGCCAACCGGGCAGTTACACCTGTATTGCCTGCGCAAGCAACAGAGCGGGCGCAACAGGCACTGCAACGCAACCGCATTGAGCCAGCAGCAGAAGCCGTTGATAACCAACCGGCTGACGAAGAGCAAGCACTGGAAGAAAAAGCCTTCAATGCCTATCAGACTGTTGGCATGGTCAAGCGTATTCTGGAGCAGCTATCCAACCGCCAGATTGAACTCTACCAGCTCAGTCCAACTGGAGAAACACCTCAGATCAGAGCTGCAGAGCCAACCGGCAACGATGAGCTGATCCGCATTACCGAATGGGAGTTTGGCTATCAGGCAGTCTCTGCCAGTTTCAGTGGCTCGGCACAATTGGCTGATGGCCAGCAAATCAACTGGGACTTTTCGTTTCAGATGGAATACAGCTGGGCTACCATCAGCAGCCGTACTCTGCTGGCCAGCGAGCTGCAGGATCCTATCGTCATTAGCCTGAATGGCATGCCAGCGCAACTAAGCGGCGATACTTTTAGTTTTGATCTCTTTAATACCGGTGTGCCGGTGCAACTGCCCAACCTGGCAGCGCAGCAGTTTTATCTGGGGCTGGATAAAACCGGCAATGGCAGGATTGAGTCCGGTGCCGAACTCTTTGGCCCCAGCACCGGTGAAGGTTTTGCCGAACTAGCTGCTTACGACCTGGATGGCAATGGCTTTATCGACCAGCAAGATACCATCTGGCAAGACCTGTACCTGTGGCGGCCGGATGGTCAGCAACTGAGTATGGCAGAGGCGCAAATCGGTGCCGTCTCGGTGCAGTCGGTCCCCACCCGGATGCCGCTGTTTTTTGACAACAGCGACCAGCTTGCCGGTATGCTGCAGCGCAGCAGTGTCTTTTTAAGCACCACAGGTAAAGCTGGCCTGGTGCAACAGATTGACTTGCTGGTCTGAGTATCACCTTAGGCACAATGCGTAAAACTTGTAACTGATAAAGGGCTTTCAATGTAAACGAAGCCCTTTTTTTATATCGTGCATAATTATAATCACTTGCCATCGCCCCATAGAGGTACAAAAAGTACCACTATGGGGATAGCGTGTTTTAACGCACTGCTTTTTCGAAATTAAACCATCAGCCATCTTGCACCAAGCAAGTGCGCAACATTTTCAATCAACCAAAAAATATGCACAAAAATCGACATTATCTGCATATAAATGCATATTTTCAGGTTAATTTCCCCATAATAGCGCATAAATAAACTTGTCAGCGGCATAGTTTTTGCCATGCTCCATAAAGAACCCATGCGATAAATGGAGCAAAAATGAAGACGAAGCACATTGACTTGTACCAAAAATCAATAATAGCGGTTGCGCTATCCATCCTATTTACTTCGCCTGTTTTGTTTGCAGAACAAAGCGAAAGTGTCAGTGAAGAAACCGAAAGTGTCGAGCGTATTTTCGTGACCGGCTCGCGGATTGCCCGTGATGCCAACCTGGCCTCGCCATCGCCAGTGCAGTCGATCAGTGAAGAAGAAATCCGGATGTCGGGTGAGTTTTCCATCGCCGATGTAGTCAACGATATCCCGGCGCTGTTCTCCTCCACCACCAGTTCCATGGCCAATGAAAGCGGTTTTGCCAGTGGTACCAATGTGCTGAACCTGCGGAGTATGGGCTCCAACCGTACTCTGGTGCTGGTGAACGGCAAGCGCCATGTTGGTGGTACTCAGGGATCCTCGGCCGTTGATGTCGGCTCCATCCCGGCCAGTTTGGTGCGCCGGGTGGAAGTACTGACCGGTGGAGCTTCGGCTGTGTATGGCGCCGATGCGGTGACGGGGGTGGTCAACTTTATTTTGCGCGATGATTTCGAAGGTTTTGAGTTCGATGCGCAAACCAGTGGAGCCGACGAAGGCGGTGCCCACAAATACAAGCTGGATGCAACCTGGGGCAGCAACTTTGCTGACAATCGCGGCAATGTTGCCCTGAATCTATCCTACGGCCAAGATCGGGGCTTACGCGCTTATGAACGCAAAGATGGCCATTTGATAGGTTCAGGCCGTGACTGGGTGAATCCTGATCGCCGCTTTCAAATAGGCGATTTAAACCGCAGCGATACGCCTCACTTTCATCAGTTTTACAACCCGTCCCAAGGTCGTCCGGTTTATGGGCTGGCCATCCCAGGCTCGGCTGATGCGTTTTTGAATAACTACGAAGCCACCTTTGGTACCCGCCCCAATCTAACATCGGCAGAACTGGCATTGATTGAGCGGGCTGGCATCGTGCCACAACGCGCGATATTGCCAGGACGAACCTTCCCCTTTACCTCGGGTTATGGTTTGATTGCTCCAGGAAATGGCTTTACCTTTGCTGGCTTTGACGAGTTTACCCCCATTGATTTGGATGGAAATGGTATACCGGACTGTCTGGACTCCTTTACCGGCTGGACCTCTTCCTTTGCCCCTGGCGCCTTCGGCGCTCTAGGTGGCTGCTGGACCATTTTGCCCGACGGCACTTACCGCCCGGTGCAGGACGGATTAGTCGCTAGCCCCACTCAGGGTTTTGGTGGTGACTCCTTTGATACCATCCAGCAAAACACCAGCTACTTACTGATCCCCGAAGAGCGTTTTGCCATTAACTTATTGAGCAGCTACGACCTGACGTCAGATATCGTGCTTCGGGGTGAGCTGAAATACGTTCGTCAGGAAGCTAAAAATACCATCCATCCAACGTCCTTCTGGGACTTACTGCTTGGAGCACCAGATAACCCATTTTTACCCGAATTTATCCGTCCTATTGCTCAGCAAACCGGAGGGGTCAGCTTAACCATCGATCCTATTGGCCTTGGCGATGCCATGGAAACTAACAAACGGGAAACCATTCGAGGAGTTGTCAGCATTGATGGCTTTCTGGATAATGGTTGGAGCTGGGATGCTAGCGCAGTCTATGGCCAGTTCACCCGTAAGTCTGAATTGACGCATCAAGTAATTGTGGATCGCTTCTTTGCCGCTATCGACGCCGTAAGTAATCCCGCCGGTGGTCAACCAGACTGTCGGGTTAATGTTGACCCAACCACACCGGCCATGGGAACTCCCTTTAATATCCCAAACTATGATCCTGGCTACTTTACCTTTACGCCTGGTGATGGCAGCTGTGTACCCCTGAATATCTGGGCAGGACGGGTTGGAGTCACTCAGGAAGCGCTGGATTGGGTCACCCGCACCAACGAAAGCAAAATTACGCTGGATCAAACAGTATTAAGCGCTTCGCTGGCCGGTGATTTTGGCGATTACTTTGAGCTGCCAGGTGGTGCCATCGCCTTTGCTGCAGGTGTTGAGTACCGCCGTGAAACATCAAAAGCTGAGTTTGATGAGTGGCGCCGCGGCGTGATTCCTGCGGGTGCTCCATACCCAGCCGGCTCTAACGTGGCCGATGTTTCCAGCAATGCCAGTTTGACCTTCAGGCCTGAAACCATTGTTCGTAATGAACGAGGGAATTACCATGTCTATGAAGTTTTTGCTGAATTATCCATCCCCCTGCTGTTTGATACTTTCCTGGCTGATGAGTTAACGCTGGATCTGGCAGGTCGGGTTTCGGATTATTCCACCATTGGTAATACCACCACCTGGCGCGCCAATCTGCTTTGGGCTCCGGTACAGGACTTACGTATTCGTACCAGTTACTCCGAAGCCGTGCGGGCGCCGAATATTACCGAATTATTCGGTCCTGAAACGGGCACCACCTTCCGTCCAGCAGATCCGTGTGATGCAGCACAAATAAATGCTATCCGGCCCAATGATCCCGAGCGAGCGAATAATACTCAGGCTAATTGCGTGGCTTATTTCAACACCATTGGCCTGGACCCATTTGATGGAGACGGCAACTACAGCTTTGCCGATCCACTCACCGCGGCCTTTGGTGGAGTAGTCGGAGGTAACCCGGATCTGCAGGAAGAGACTGCAGAAACCCTGACGGTAGGCTTTGTGTTTACCCCAGGTTTCTTGCCAGGCTTCAACATGAGTGTGGATTACTGGCGCATCAACCTCAAAGATGCCATCAACGCTGTTAGTGGTCAGAACATTGCCGATGGTTGTTTTACCGGGAGTAGTTTAAATGCTCAGTTTTGTGATTTACTGACCCGAAACTCCGACCCTAACTCTTTGTTTTTCGGTGGCTTTAATTTTATGAAATCTACCGATATCAACTTCGCCAAACGTGAAGCATCAGGTATTGATTTCTCAGTTGGCTACAATTTCAGTCTGGGCGAACATAATGTAAGTGCTCGTGTTGCTGGCACACGTATGGAGAAACTGAGAAACTTTACCAACCCATTAAATATTGATGAGTTTAATGACATATTAGAAGAAAATCGCAATCCAAAACTTGCGGGTAATGCTAATCTGTCATGGGAGTATCGGGAGCTACGTGTAGGCTGGCAGACTCAGTATCATGGAAAACAATTACTCCGCTTTGCACTTAAAGATACCTACCAGTCATTGTACGGCGATTCAGTCATGATGCCCTCTACGCTGGTTCACAATATGAACGCCAGCTATAAGTTGAGCCCGGAGCTGATGCTCTACGGTGGCGTCAATAACCTGACCAATGAAAAACCCTTTATCACCAACTACGCTTACCCGGTAAGCGCTGCTGGCCGCACCTTCTTTGCGGGGGTCAATTTACGCCTCTAGTCGAGCACTGTAATGAAGTCTTGTATCAAAAGCTCTGGCATCAGCCAGAGCTTTTTTTAAGCCCGGTATTGCTGTATTCAGTACCGGATCCGGCCAGTATTTGTTGCCTAGCCTGATATACTCAGCCTGATTCAATGATGGGAACCCGTTTATGTTGACGCCGGAGATATGCCAACAAGCACGCCAAAGCCGTGACCCGCGCTTTGATGGCGCTTTTTTTACCGCGGTAAAATCTACCGGCATTTTTTGCCGCTCCATCTGCCCGGCCAAAACACCGCTGGAAAGCAATGTCGAGTACTTTGCTAGTGCAGCTGCAGCCAGCGTGGCGGGCTACCGCCCTTGCCTGCGCTGCCGGCCGGACAGTGCTCCCGGCTCTCCGGCCTGGCAAGGCAGCCAAACCAGCTTGCAGCGGGCACTGCGCTTAATTGATCAAGGCGCCTTGCAGCAGCATAATCAGGCCCAACTGGCCGAGCGGCTTGGTATCAGCGAGCGCTACTTACGGCAATTGTTTCAACAACACCTGGGCATTGCCCCCAAGCAGTATGCGCTTAATCAGCAGGTATTGTTCGCTAAAAAATTGCTGCACGAAACCCAGCTGCCTATTCACCACATTGCGTTAATGGCAGGCTTTCACAGCATTCGCCGTTTTAATGATGCTTTTGTCAAGCAGTTGCAGCTAAGCCCCAGGCAGATAAGGCGCAGCACATCGCCAGCATCAGATGGTTTACTCACACTTGAACTCAGTTACCGCCCGCCTTTGGCCTGGCAATCCTTACTGGCTTTTTGGCAAGCACGAGCGCTGGACAAGGTGGAATGGTGCACGGCTACCGGCTATGGCCGCAGTTTTGAGTGGCAAGGGCACAACGGCAGTTTTTATATTGAGCCCAGTGCTGGCAATCAGTTGCGGCTTCAATTGCACTACCCGGCTGCAACCGAAATCTGGTCATTGGTTCGACATATTCGGCGGGTACTGGATCTGGATGCCGATTGCCATCTGATTGAACAGCAACTGCGTCTGCATCCCTGGTTTCAACAGCATCTAATCAGCGGTCTACGCATCCCCGGTGTCTGGAGTGTGTGGGAAGCCGGCATTAGGGCCATTTTAGGCCAGCAAATCAGTGTCGCTGCCGCCAGAACTCAATTAAATCGTTTAGTCGCGGCGCTGGGCGAGCCATTACCAGAACAACCGGATAAGCGCTTGTTTCCAACGCCAGCCACGATCGCTGATAGTGATCTGCTAATGCTGAAGTTGCCTCAGGCCCGCCGCCAAACCCTGCGTGATTTTGCCCGCCTGATGCTCAGGCAACCAGATGCTCCCACGGAGCAATGGCTAGCCATCAAAGGCATAGGCCCCTGGACTTGCCATTACGCCAGTTTGCGCGGCTTGCAAGACAGTGATATCTGGTTAGGCGGCGATTTGGGCATCCAAAAAGCCCTGCAACAACACGATAAAAATATCAGCCACCAGCAGTTGGCGCCCTGGCGGAGTTATGCCACCTTGCAGCTCTGGTTTCAGACGGCCCCCACCATGAGAGGACAACCCCATGACTGAATGCATCATCCAAGGCCCTTGTGGCGCAGTCTCCATTCAAGCCACCCCAACAGGGATCTGCGCCGTCCGGCTGTTGCAGAGTGACACAGCATTAAAAGCACCAACAACGGCTTTGCTTAACGCAGCCGCAAAGCAGTTGGAAGGTTACTTTAGTGGCACTTTGCAAGCCTTTACCCTCCCTTTGGTACCGACAGGCACCGCGTTTCAGCAGCAAGTGTGGCAAGCACTACAACAGATCCCATTTGGTGAAACCAGAAGCTACCAGCAAATCGCCAACGCCATTGGCAATCCAAAGGCAGTCCGGGCTGTGGGGATGGCCAATAGCCGGAATCCGGTGGCTATCATGATTCCCTGTCACCGAGTGATCGGCGCCAATGGCCAATTGACCGGCTATGCCGGCGGGCTGGACAAAAAAGCCTGGCTACTGCAGCATGAGCAACAACCAGGCCAGACACGCTGCTGAAGGATGGGCAGCAGCGTAAAACAGAGACACTCAGGCGTTAAAATTGATAAGACACGCCCAGCCGGAATTCATTGGAGCGATGACCGCTGTTCAGCGCTACACTGGTGCGAGCGGCCCACTCCGGGCTGAAATAAAAAGCAATGCCACCGGCCAGACTGGTATAGTCACGACCAATGGTGTGATAACTAAGCTCCGAAAACCATTCCACTTCAGGTGTCAATTTATCGGTAATACCAACACCTGCATAAATACCTGTATCGCTGGCATCTTCGAAGGCATGCTGCAAGCCACCACGAATGTAAGTCTGGATAGACGGTGCAAAGTCCAATTTGAACTCCGTTAAGTAATTCGCACCCAACGAAAACTCACTGACATCCACCGAGCGCTTTGATACCCGCTCCAGATCGGCACGAATCACCCAGCGAGGCTCTAATTGATGGCTCAGATTAAGATAGGCACCGGAGCCGAAATGATCGACATAACCAACGCCAACATGATCCCAGTTCACCGCGGCTACATTGGCTGCAGCCAGGCTCAGTGTCAGGGCACAACATACTCGGGTCAAACTCGCTCGGGTTAAGCCAGGGGTCATTTTTTTCATTTTGCTCTCCTTGTAACTGCTGTCGGAGGACCAGACGATCCGGCAGTCTTCTCATTTGTCAGTTTTCAGGCTAACAAGCAGCAACTTAACCAAAGCTGAACCTTAGGCGGACTGCATCATTCCATAAAATAGAACCATCCATGCCAATCTATGCAATTTTCTTTCGAATGTACTTGGTATTAAATGAGCACACTGTCCTTACAGAGGAATTTATGATGAGTATTCGAACCGTACAACAACTGATACCCGCACGGCAGGTGTCCGATGGCGCCGGCGTGAAAATCAAGCGCAGCCTTGGCCTTAGCCAACAACTGCGGCTGGATCCGTTTTTAATGCTGGATTGTTTTGGCTCCGACCAAGCCAACGATTACATCGCCGGCTTTCCAGCCCACCCACACCGTGGCTTTGAAACCGTGACCTACATGTTGCATGGCCATATGCTGCATGAAGACCATATGGGCAATAAAGGCCACCTGAAAAGTGGCGGTGTGCAGTGGATGACAGCAGGTCGGGGCATTATTCACTCGGAAATGCCACAGCAGGAATCCGGTTTGATGCAAGGTTTTCAGCTGTGGCTGAATCTGCCTGCAGCAGAGAAAATGAAAGCAGCCGCCTATGTCGATATTGCACCTGAGCATATTCCACAAGCGGCGTTAGCAAGTGGTGGTCAGGTCAAAGTCATTGCCGGTCGTATTCAGACAGATCAGCTGACACTGGATGGTGCCATTCGCGGCCTGAGCACGGATCCACAGTTTTATGATTTGCACTTACAAGCTGATGAACACATCGCATTGCAGTTGCCAGCGGTTTACAATGCACTGCTGTATGTCTATGAAGGCAACCTGGAGTTACCAACAAGCCAGCAACCGGCCAGCATTGGGGTGCATCATGCAGCCGTGCTTAGTCAGGGCGATGAGGTGCAGATCAAAGCACTGAGCGATACCAAGGTTATCCTGCTGGCTGGCAAACCCATCGGCGAACCAGTTGTTCAGTACGGACCTTTTGTGATGAACACCCCTGATGAAATCGAACAGGCGATCCGAGATTACCAGGCAGGTAAACTGACCGGCGATCAGCCACTGCAAGCCATTCAAATCTGATAGGAAAAGCCGTATACTGCGGCTTTCCCCTTCAAGAAGACAAATGACGATGCAGCGGATTGGAATTATTGGTGCTATGGAGCCTGAAGTGGCCCTGTTGAAACAACAACTGACAGAGGCGACTACCCAACAAGTTGGCCCTTATCAGTTTCATTGTGGTCAGTTGGCGGGCAGGGCCGTGGTGCTGGTGCAATCTGGTATCGGTAAAGTAGCTTCGGCGCTGGCTACCAGCCTGATGATACAGAGCTTTCAAGTCGATGCAGTGATCAACACGGGCTCTGCTGGCGGTTTTGATCCTGAGTTGCATGTTGGTGACATTGTGATTGGTACCGAGCTGTGCCATCACGATGTCGATGTGACGGCCTTTGGTTATGTGCCAGGACAAGTGCCCCAGATGCCCGCTACCTTTCCAAGCGACACCCGGCTGGTTCAGGCCGCAGAAAAAAGCATCGCCAAGCTGGGTTTTTGTCAAACCAAACAGGGTTTAATTGCCACCGGTGACAGCTTTATGTGCGATCCGGTTCGTATTGAACAAACCCGCCAAACCTTCCCCACCATGCTGGCAGTCGAAATGGAAGGTGCTGCTATTGCACAGGTGTGTTATCAGATGCAGGTGCCCTGCGTGGTGATCCGCAGTTTAAGTGATATTGCCGGCAAAGAGTCCCCTGACTCCTTTGAAGCCTATCTGGAAGTGGCGTCGAAAAACAGTTCCGCCATGGTAGTAGGCTTGCTGCAACAACTCGCTGCCTAACACAGATGTCATGGCTTGAGCAGCTGCAAACCAGCCCTGCACTGCTGTGGCTGGTGGTGCTATTTGCCGTCTTGCTGCCCTTGCCTTCAAGCTACCATCCACTGACGTTTTTCCGGTTTTTTGCCCAGAAACTGGCACAAAAAGTTAACCCGGATCCCAAGCGCAACATCTTTCAATTACGACTATCAGGCACCCTGGCCCTTCTGTTAGCACTGCTGCCCTTTCTGGCCTTGCTGTACGCCAGCAACAGCTTGATGGCCTGGCCTGAATGGTACCAGCTACTGTTGCTGTACCTTTGCCTTGATTTTGCCCCCATTCGTCAGCGCATCATTCGTTTACAACAAGCGCTGGCTGCACAACAACTGACGCTGGCCCGCGATCTGGCCAGCAAAGTCATGCTTCGGCAAACCCGCTCGTTGTCTTCGCTGGGGCTAAGTAAAGCCGGCATTGAAAGCCTGTGGCTGCACTTTGCCCACATCTGGTTAAATACTTTGTTCTGGTACTTACTCGGCGGAATTTGGTTGGCCATCGCCATACGATTATTGCTGATTTTGCAACAAGAGTGGAGTACAAAACTCAGTCACAACCAACACTTCGGTGCCCCAGCATCCATACTGGCGCGCTACCTGCTTTGGCCTGGTTATTGGCTGTGCTTTCTACTGGTTTGTATTCGGCTGCGCTGCCGTAATTCATTCAGGCAACTGGGGCGAGCGCCAGTCAAAACCTTCGATCGGGCGCAAACTGCCTGTTTGGTCAGTGCCTGTGCCAGCTTAGGTTGTCGCCTGGGTGGCCCTGCAATTTACGAAGCTGAGCAAAAAGTGACCCGAGACAAACTGGCAACCGATTACCCCGAGCCGGATCACCGTCATCTGCTGGGCGCATTAAAAGCACAGCAGCACTTATTGCACTTTGTTTTATTACTGCTGGGCATGGCAGTGGCTGGCTGGTACTTGCTGCTCTGGTATCACTGACGCTGGACTTATTTGCAAGGCTCAGTATAGTGAAAGTTCAGTGCAGTAAATGCTTGTTTGATGATAGCAACAGTGAGTAGGTACACATGGTACAGCATAAAACAATAACAACAATGCTGGTCACTGAGGGCTGGCAGTGAAGTTCATTAGCCAGCTTGTTATGCTCTGTGCTGCATTAATAGCGTGCTCCATTAGTGCGCAAATAAAGCCTGTGCTGCAACCTCTTACCACTGAACACGGTTTACCGCCTGGTGCCGTTACCCGCATGATGTTAGATCAGGATGGCTTTCTGTGGTTAGCGCTGGAAGGCGGTTTAAGTCGCTATGACAGCGCCCGGGTTATTCAGCTCAATAACGCACAACAATCGCTGCAAAATGCGCAATTTGCAGCTGTACTGCAACTGGATGATGCCAGTATTTGGGTGGCAACCAGACATAGCGGCGTTTATCGCTTCAACCCGGATACTGCAGAGCTTGAGTCCAGGTTTGCTTTGCCTGATCTCTTTCAAAGTCCGCTGCATGAAGTGACTTCCATGATGGCGTATTCACACAATCAATTGGTGGTTTCAACCAATCAAACTGTATTTATGTTGCATCTGGACAGCGGTGCTATCGAAACACTGTATCAGCTTCCGGGCGAGTTCAGCCTGGAGCGTTTTATTCGTACCGTCTACCCCTTCGAGAATAAGGTCTTTATTGGTACCCATGATCAACTGTTGCTGCTGGACCCAGCAACAGCAAAGACAACCGCGATACCCTACCTGCCACCAACAGCAAGCCGGGCACAACGGCATATTAAATTTCTCTCTGTTCAGCATGAGCAGCTGTGGATTGGTGCGGTAGAGGGACTGTACAGCCTGCCATTGTCAGCCATTCCCACTTATTTAGCAGCAGGTGAGCCGGTTCTTAGCCAGCTCCGGGTACCGCAGCGCAATATCTGGCATCTGGAATGGTTGGAGCACCAGGCCATGATTGCCACCGATCAGGGGTTATACCGCTTTCAACCGGATACGAACCATCTTGAGTTTTTATGGGGCTTTCAACACAGTGGCCTGCAACTCACTGACAATAATATGATCAGCATGCTGCGCGATCAGTCCGGTGGTTTCTGGTTAGGAACCCGCTACGATGGTGCTTATTACTGGCATCCGCGCACTACCGCATTTACGCATTTCGGTCATCAAAGAGATCATCATGCTTTGACCGACTCACGTGTTTTTTCGCTGGCCGAAATGGCACCAAATCATCTATGGATCGGTACAAGTAATGGTTTAAATCACTTCAATCTTGCAACAGGTCAACTGGAACATTTTTTAAAAAACCCAGACCCTAAAGCTTACCTCCATGAGTCAACTGTGTTGGCGCTTTTTCCACAAAGCAATCAGCAACTGTATTTTATGTCGCCTTATGGCCTGGCTTTGTTCGATACCAATGCTCGGCAAGTACTGCCAGCGCCACTTGCCGACGAAACGCAACGCCCTTTACTTGGCCAGGGCTCCAGAAGCTTCTGGCAGGATCGTTCAGGGGTATTCTGGTTCGTTCACGGGCATCAGATATACAGTTATCAGCCAGAACCAGGCATCATCACCCCTATAGAAGCCTTAAGGCACTTCGACCCCAATCTATTTGGTAGCTTTCTGGGCAATGCCCCTGGTTCGGAGTCTCAGCTGCTATTTACCAGTGCCAATCAACTTTGGCTACTTGACCTTTCAACCAGCGCACTCAAGCTATTGTTTGAAGCTGAGCATCCTAATCCGGCAGCCGCCCACTTTGCCGACAGCATGCTGCTGGACTCACAGCATCGGCTTTGGGTTGGTCTGAACGGTGTTGGTTTATTGGCTTTTAGCCTGCCTGATTTTGAGTTACTGCATCACTTCCACCAGCACAATCAGCTACAAAGTCAGTTAATTTTTAGCCTTGAGCAAGATGAATACGGCTGGCTGTGGTTCACCAATCCGCACGGCCTGTTCCGTATGGATCCGCAGAGCTTTCATATTGAGCAGTTTACCAAATACGATGGGCTTATCAGTTATACCTACAATAGCCGGGCCGGATTGAAGTTAACCGATGGCCGACTGGTCTATGGCAATATGCAAGGCATCACTCTGGTAGAGCCTGGTTACCTTATGACGGAGACAAATCCACCTCACGCCATCATTACCGAGTTGAACTCGCTGGATGGACGTGTTCATACCTCGTACGGCATTTTAAATGACAACCGGCTTTTGTTACCTTTTGATGTTGAAGGCCTAAAGCTGCACTTTAGCAGCATGAACTTTCGGGATAAGAACAGAGCCCGCTTTCGGGTATCGTTAACTGGCAAACAATCTTTTCTATTTCCAGAGCAAACAGAGACTCACATCATCATTCCTAAACTGCCCCCAGGTGACTACAACTTTCAGGTGGTAGCGGTGTCCCCTATCACCGGGCATGAAAGTGAACCAGCCCGGCTATTTCTGCGTGTGCTCCCCCCCTGGTGGGCCAGTAACTGGGCTTACTTTGGTTATGCCCTGCTGAGCATACTGCTCCTGGTTACCTGGCTGCGCAACCGACAGCAGCATCAACGCATGCTAACCATGGCGCACCGCAAGCTCAAAGCCAGTGAGCAGCGGATGAAGCAGGCGTTGGCAGCGGTCGATAGTGGCGCCTGGGAATGGTATGCCAGCAAAAACAGTCTGTACGCCTCACGCATACACAGCATGCTGGGCTACCGCGAGTCACTCAATCCGTTGACGTTGGAGCAGCACCTGTCGCTGATCCACCCGGAAGATAAAACCCAGTTCGAACAGAAATGGCAGTTATTCACCGAACAAAAAACAGGGAGTTTCGATCACACTTACCGGCTGCAACACAAAGACGGCCATTGGCTGTGGTTTCGTGATATCGGCAAAATCGCTGAACTGGACGATGAACATCAGGTAATACGCGTGATGGGCACCTTTAGCAACATCACCGAAACCCGCGCCAGCCAGGAAAAAGCCCGTCTGTTTGGTGAGGCGTTTCAAAAAACCCGCGATTGGGTGGTGATCCTGGATGAACAGCAACGCATGATTGCCGCCAACCAATCCTTTGCCGATGCCTTTGGCCCGGTCGAGCATTATCTGAGTAACCCGCAAACGCACCACCTTGGCATCAGTCTGGATCGCCGCCGTTATTACACCAAGTTATTGCGCGAGTTTCAGGTCAATCAACACTGGCAAGGCGAAGAAATTATTGTCACACCGGATGGGCGGGAACGCCCCACCCTGATCAACATCAGTGCTGTCGGAGAACAAAACAAAGTGGGCTTCTTCGTGCTGGTGTTTACCGACATCACCGACCAAAAGCTGGCCGAAGATGAACTTCGTTATCTGGCAAATTACGACGCCCTGACCGGCTTACCCAACCGGGCGCTGTTAATGGATCGGATTCATCATGGCATCGAAACGGCCAAGCGCTCCAAGCGGTCGCTGGCTTTGTGCTTTTTGGATCTCGATAGATTCAAACAAATCAATGATTCTCTTGGCCATGATATTGGTGATTTACTGCTGAAAGAAGTCGCCCGGCGTCTCAGTTTAACCTTACGGGAGAGTGATACCGTCGCCCGCTTGGGGGGCGATGAGTTTGTTGTGCTGCTGGAAGGCTACAAGTGCAACGACAATATCAGCCATGTCGCGCGCAAAATGCTGCAAATTATTGGCGAGCCGATGCAGCTGGGCCCTCATACGGTGGGAGTTTCACCCAGCATTGGTATTGCGGTCTATCCGGATGATGCCTTTACCGCTTTTGAACTGATGAAACACGCCGATGTTGCCATGTATCATGCAAAAGAAGCTGGCCGAAATAACTTCCAGTTTTTTACCCAGGAAATGAATGAAAAAGCCCACATGCAGCTGGCGCGGGAAACCCGTTTACGCAAGGCCTATCAACAAAAAGAGTTCGTCAATTACTACCAGCCTATTATAGATAGTAAACATAAAAGCATGGTGGGTGCTGAAGTCTTACTGCGCTGGTACAGCAGTGATGGGGTAGTGTCTCCGGCCGAATTTATCCCCTTAGCCGAAGATCTAAGCCTGATCATTCCCATGACCCAGCAACTGCTGGAGCGTGCCCTGGCAGATTTGCAGGGGTGGCATCAAGCGAACTTTCCCTTGTATCTGTCGGTCAACCTGTCAGCCCGTCACCTTGAGCACGACAACCTGGCTGAACAAGTAGAACACATGCTGCATAAGTACCAGTTACCGCCCAGCTGCCTTCGTTTTGAAGTGACCGAAAGCGCGCTGATGCGCGATCATGCCAGCGCCATCGCCACCATGCATGAACTAAGCAAACTTGGTATTAAACTGGCGCTGGATGATTTTGGCACCGGCTACTCCTCGCTGAAATACTTAAAAGAATTGCCCATCGACGCGATAAAAATTGATCGCAGTTTTGTTAAAGACATCGGCATTGATCAAAACGATGAAGCCATTATTGAAACCATGCTGAGCATGGCCACTACCCTTGGCATGTATTGTGTCGCCGAGGGGGTAGAAACCGAGCAACAATTGCGTTTTTTCAGCGAGCGGCATTGTACGTTGATTCAGGGCTACTTTTTTGCCCAGCCGATGCCGGCCAATCAGTTGAAGCAGCTGCTTGAAAGCAAGCGCTTTGCCACCCACAGTACCACTGAGCCGGGATCTTTGTAAGCCGGGCTCAAGGCCCGCAGACAACGGCGCTGAATCTGTTACAATGCCAGCTTTTCCGAACCAGGCTCATCATGCGAAACCCTCTACTGCAAGGTGCATTATTACTGCTATTGGCAGAGGCCTGCTTTGCTGGCATTGGTGCTTTGGTTAAATACAGCAGTGGCATGGCCACCGAAGCTCAGGTGGTGTTTTTCCGCAATGCTTTTGCACTGGTACTGATGCTACCGTTTTTGTACAGCAGAGGCTGGAGTTTGTTAAAAACCGAGCGTTGGTACCTGCATGCCTTTCGTGCTTTGACAGGTTTGGTATCGATGTACTGCTTTTTCTATGTGCTTGGGCAACTGCCATTGGCACAGGCCATGGCAGTGTTGTTACTCACTCCCTTTATTATTCCGGTCATCGCCCGCGTCTGGCTAAAAGAGCGTCCCAGCCAGCTTACGCTGATTGCGATTGCTCTGGGGTTTGTGGGTGTCTTGCTGGCTCTACCAACGCCGGCACCGGGCATGACCAAAGTACTCTTGGTCGCGCTGGCTGCAGCCACTTTGGTCGCCGTGACCAAAACCACCATCCGCTATATGTCGAGCACAGAGCCTGCCGTGCGAACGGTGTTTTATTTTTCCCTGCTCACCGCTGTATTTTCGGTGATCCCATTGCCATTTTACTGGCAACCGCTGCCCAATGAAGCCTGGCTGGCATTTATTGGCATGGGCATCCTGGCCGCTATTGGCCAGTTGGCGATGACCCGGGCCTACGCGCTGGCACCGGCCAGTGCCATTGGCATGTGGACCTACAGCAGCGTCATCTTCGCTGGTCTCTTTGGCTACCTGTTCTGGCAGGAGCCGGTCACCATGAGCTGGCTGGCTGGCGTACTGGTGATCTTCTATGCCGGCTACATCACCACCCGACAGCGCTTGCTTTAAGCAAACACCCAGCCGACAGGGCTGGCACTTCCGGTCTGGCTGGGCTAAAATATGCGCCCTTTATGCGCAGTAACGACACAGGGTCCATCAGAGCATGAGCAAAAAGCTACACATCAAAACCTGGGGCTGTCAGATGAATGAGTACGACTCATCGAAAATGGCAGACCTGCTGGATGCCACCCATGGCTTCAGCCTCACTGAACACGCTGAGGAAGCCGATGTGATCCTGCTGAACACCTGCTCAATTCGTGAAAAAGCGCAGGAAAAAGTCTTCCATCAGTTGGGGCGTTGGCGGCCGCTGAAAGCAAAGAACCCCAATTTGGTGATTGGCGTGGGTGGCTGTGTCGCTTCGCAAGAAGGCGCGGCGATTCGTGAGCGTGCGCCCTATGTCGACATTGTCTTTGGCCCACAAACCCTGCACCGTCTCCCTGAGATGATCAAAGCCGTCACCGGTGATCGCGCGCCTGTGGTCGATGTATCCTTCCCGGAAATTGAAAAATTTGACCGCTTGCCAGAGCCCAAAGCCGACGGCCCCAGCGCCTTTGTCTCCATTATGGAGGGCTGCTCCAAATACTGCAGCTTCTGCGTGGTGCCCTATACCCGCGGCGAAGAAGTCAGCCGGCCGCTGGATGATGTGTTGTTTGAAATCGCCCAACTGGCCGAGCAAGGCGTGCGAGAAGTCAATTTGCTGGGCCAAAATGTCAATGCCTACCGTGGTAGCATGCACGATGGCAGCATTTGCAGCTTTGCTGAATTGCTGCGGCTGGTAGCGGCCATCGATGGTATCGATCGCATTCGCTACACCACCTCACATCCGGTTGAATTTACCGATGACATCATTGAAGCTTATCGCGATATTCCGGAGCTGGTCGATCACCTGCATTTGCCGGTGCAATCCGGTTCCGACCGGATCCTGACGCTGATGAAACGTGGTCATACTGTGCTTGAGTTTAAATCGCAGGTACGAAAGCTGAAAAAAGTCCGGCCCAATTTAAGCATGTCGTCCGATTTCATCATCGGCTTCCCAGGCGAGACGGCTGAAGACTTTGCTGCCACCATGGATTTGATCCAGGCCATTGATTTTGATCTGAGTTTTAGTTTCATCTACAGCGCCAGGCCAGGTACCCCAGCCGCTGACTTGCCGGATGATGTCAGTGAAGATGAGAAAAAACAACGCTTGTACATTTTGCAGGATCGTATCAACCAGCAGGCACTGCGGATTGCCCGCGGCATGCTGAATACGGAGCAACGCATTCTGGTAGAGGGCCCGTCAAAAAAGAACCTGATGGAGCTGTGCGGCCGCACCGAAAACAACCGGGTGGTCAATTTTGAAGGCGATCCGAAACTGATTGGTCAATTTGTCGATGTACTGATCAACGATGTCTATGCCAACTCATTAAAAGGCACGCTGATCCGGACCGAACAGGATATGGGACTGCGCCGGGCAGTATCCCCGCAGCAAATTTTGGCGCGCCAACCCAAAGCCGATGAGCTGGGAGTGACTCAGTTTGCTCCCTAAACTCTCCTTCTTGCCAACAGGCTGGTTTTGCCAGCCTGAGCTATTGAGAGGTTGCTATTGAGCACTGCAACCAGCCATAAAACCTTTACCGCCAGCCCGGCCGAGCAGCAACGTCTGTTGTCTTTGTGCGGCCCGTTCGATGAGCACTTGCGTCTGCTCGAACAGCGCCTGCAACTGAGCATAGCGCACCGTGACGAAGCCTTTAAACTCAGTGGCTCTGCCAGTGCCGTTCAGGCCGGCTACTTTGTGTTGGATCAGCTCTACCGAGAGACGTCACAACAAGGTAAAGTGGTGGAACTTAGCATTGAACAGGTACATTTAATGATTCAACAGGCGCAAAACGCCAGCACGGACCAACAGACCAGCGCGGACTTTAGCCTGAAAACCAAAAAAGGCTTGCTCACCCCGCGCAACCCGCACCAAAAAGCCTACGTCAAGCATGTGCTAAAGTACGATGTAATCTTTGGCATAGGCCCGGCCGGCACCGGTAAAACCTATTTGGCCGTGGCATGCGCCGTCGATGCGCTGGAAAAAAATCTGGTACGACGCATCGTACTGACCCGTCCCGCAGTAGAAGCAGGTGAAAAGCTGGGCTTTTTACCAGGTGATTTGTCGCAAAAAGTCGACCCTTACCTGCGCCCTTTATACGATGCGTTGTTTGAAATGCTCGGCTACGACAAAGTAGAAAAGTATCTGGAGCATGGCATTATTGAAATTGCGCCACTGGCTTACATGCGTGGCCGTACCTTAAACGATGCCTTTATTATTCTGGATGAAGGCCAGAACACCACGGTCGAGCAGATGAAAATGTTCCTGACCCGCATCGGATTTAATTCCAAAGCGGTGATCACCGGTGATGTCACCCAGGTCGACCTGCCACGTGGCCAGTATTCTGGCCTCAAACATGCTATCGATGTGCTATCCGATGTCGATGCCATCAGCATGAACTTTTTTGATGCTAAAGATGTGGTACGCCACCCCATTGTGCAAAAAATTGTCCTGGCTTACGAGGCGCACGAAGCCGAGAAGCTGGCTGCGGAAGCTGACGCAACACCGGCAGAAAAACGTCCTCGCAGGCCCAAAGCATGAGGCTGGAACTGGATCTGCAACAGGCCAGCACGGCTTTCGACTTACCGACCGAGGCGCAGTTTGCCCAGTGGGCAGAACTTGCACTTAGCCCCTACCGTAATGAGGCGGAACTGACCATTCGCCTGGTGGATAGCAGCGAAAGCCAACAGCTAAATAGTCAATTCCGCGGCAAAGACAAGCCAACCAATGTGTTGAGCTTTCCCTTTCAGTGCCCACCCGGCCTGAGCCTGCCCTTACTCGGCGATCTGGTCATTTGCAGCCAGGTGGTTGCTGAAGAAGCCAGCCAGCAAGGAAAAACTGCAGAATCACACTGGGCGCATATGGTGATCCATGGGTGCTTGCATTTACTGGGATTTGACCATATAAAGGAAGACGAAGCCGAGCAGATGGAGCAGCTGGAAATAGCGCTGCTGGCAAAGCTTGGTTTTCCCAACCCTTACCTGACGGATGCAGAGTAAGATACCGATGATTAGCTGGAGCATACAGTTCATTAATGAGTGACGACAACCCCCACTCTAGCCGCGGCTCTGCGCCGAAATCCTGGCTGGACCGCCTCGCCGGAATATTTAACGCAGAGCCCCAAGATGTCTCGGAACTTGAAAACGTGATCAGCGAGGCTGCCAATAACCTGCTGATCGACGAAGATACCAAAGGCATGCTGCATGGTGTGCTGGATGTATCCAAGATGCGCGCCAGGGATATTATGATCCCACGTTCACAAATGGCGACACTGGATGTTGAGCAGTCCATTGCCGAAATTCTGCCGATATTATTGGAAAACAACCACAGCCGTTACCCGGTGGTCAATGAAGACAAAGACCATATTGAAGGGATCCTGCTGGTCAAAGACTTATTAAAATTCGCCTTTCAACCCGATGCACCTCAATGCCACTTGCGTGACATCATGCGGCCGGCGGTGATTATTCCCGAAAGCAAACGGGTCGATGCGCTGCTGAAGGAATTTCGCCAAAAACGCTACCACATGGCAATGGTGGTGGACGAGTATGGTGGCGTTTCTGGCCTGGTCACCATCGAAGATATTCTGGAGCAAATCGTCGGTGAAATTGAAGATGAACACGATGATGCCGAAGATGCCGATATCAAAAAAATGGCCAGCAATGTGTTTCAGGTGAGTGCCTTGACCCCACTGGATGAGTTCAACAACCACTTTGGCAGCCACTTCAATGAAGAAGAAGCTGATACCATCGGTGGCATTGTGCTGCATGCCTTTGGTCATATGCCTGAGCGCGGTGAAAGCATTGAACTGGACGGCCTGTTGTTTAAAGTCAGCAAAGCCAACAGCCGGCGGTTATTGCAACTGCAGGTGATCAATGGCAAAGCACCGGTCTGTAGCGAGTCCGATTGAGGTGTTTAAGCCGCCACAGCTGACAAGGGTGTTTGACTCACGCTGGTTGAGTGCTTTGCTGATGGCACTGACCGGTGCCATTAGCACCTTTGCCTTTGCGCCTTATAGCTTCACCCTACTCCCTGTGCTCACCATCGCCATACTGTGTTATGCCGCCTGTTGCAGCAGCCGCTGGCAGCACGCAGCCTGGCTGGGCTTTAGCTGGGGGCTGGGTTACTTTGCGGCGGGCCTGAACTGGGTGCATATTCCGATTGAGCAATTCGGTGGTTTGCCCTTGCTGCTTAGCCTGGCGCTGCTGCTGCTGTTAAGTGCCTATCTGGCACTCTATCCCTTGCTGTTTGCCCTGCTGGCTTTTCGGCTTAAAGCACATTCGATGTTACCACTTTATCTGGCCGCAGCCTGGATGCTGCTGGAGGCCCTTCGCTCCTGGTTCCTGACCGGTTTTCCCTGGCTTTCCCCTGGCTACAGCCAAACGGACAGCATTCTCAGGCACTGGGCCCCGCTGATTGGCGAAACCGGCCTGACCTTTATTTTGGTGCTCAGTGCTGCAGCACTGATGCAACTGCTCTCCAGGCGTCAGTTCTGGCCCGCTGCACTGGCAGTACTGCTCTGGCTAAGCGCTCCATTGGCAAGTCACTGGCATGGCTGGCAAGCTACCGGAGAAACGCTCGATGTTGCGCTGGTTCAGGGCAATATCAAACAAGAACTGCGCTGGGATCCGGCGCTTGAAGTCAGCACCATGCGTCTGTACCTGGAGCTCACCCAGCCACATTTAGGCACGCCGTTGATCATCTGGCCGGAAGCGGCTATTCCGCGGGTCGAAATTCTGGCAGAGCCTTACTTATTTGAGCTTGATGCCATTCTGGCAGAGCATGGCAGCAGCCTGATCACCGGTATTATCGAGTACAACTTTTACACCGAAGAGGCCTGGAATAGCCTGATTACTCTGGGTAAACGCCGGCAAAGCGATGCTGGCGGCCATTATCAACCCAGGCACAGCAACCGCTTTGAAAAACATCACTTACTGCCCATTGGTGAATTTGTCCCTTTTGAAGACCTGCTGCGCCCGTTGGCACCGATTTTTGATTTGCCGATGAGCTCTTTTAGCCGGGGCAGCTTTGTGCAACACAATCTGCTGGCCAATGATCACAAATTACTGCCCGCCATCTGTTTTGAAATTGCTTTTCCAAGGCAACTGGCAGCGAATTTCCAGCAGGATACCGGATTGCTGCTCACCGTCAGCAACGATGCCTGGTTTGGTGACAGCATAGGGCCGCACCAGCACCTGCAAATCGCCCGGATGCGGGCACTGGAGTTTGGCCGCCCCTTGCTGCGCGCCACCAACAACGGCATCACCGCTACCATAGCGGCCGATGGCCGCATTCAACAGCAATTACCGCAGTTTGAAGCGGGTGTTTTGACCGACCAGATGCAGCTCACCACTGGCCAAACGCCTTACAGCCGTTACCGGGACTGGCCGCTTTGGTTATGCTCTTTAGTCCTGTTACTGCTGGCAGGCTGGCAAAGCCAACGCATACCAGCTTAGCGGATCACCCGGGTGCCGACTTCCAACTCCACCGGCTGAGCCAGCTTTTGCTCAATCAGCCCTTTGATATCATCCATCTGCGCTTCATCAATGGTGGTGCGTGAGACCAGCGTCAATGAGATCCGGATTGGACTGCCCGGCCTTACCTGCACCTGACGCAATTGAATATCTTCCAACACGATGCCTTCCAGTTGTTGCTTAATGCGCCCTTCCTGTACCATATGGGAAAAACTTAGCGCCAACGGAATACTCAGTAGCACCACCAGCCCAAAGGTCAGAGCCAGGCCACGACGGGCACGATGAAACGGGCTGTAGCCCAAAAATAAAAAGGTCAGCACAGCGGCTAAGATAATGCCTACCAGGTTGGTCAGATAGAGTAAAAAAGCACCCCAGAATACCGTAAAATCACCCCAGCCCAGGCCAATGCCTGCCACCGCCAGTGGCGGAACCAATGCCACAGCGATGGCCACTCCCGCTAAGCTTTTTGCCACTTCCGCCCGGGCATGGGCATAGGCACCTGCGATGCCGGAAACTACGGCTACCCCTAAGTCCAGCAAGGTTGGGCTGATTCGGGCAGCAATCTCGCTGTTGATGGTATTGAGTGGAATAAGCCAGGTAGCGATCACTGCGCAACTGATGGCTAATGCCGTGCCGACCCCGATACTACGGGCACTGGTCAGCATCAGGCCTTCATCTTGCCGCAGGGTACCAAGCGCCATTGAAATAATCGGGCCCATTAATGGAGCCAGGATCATGGCACCAATTATAACTGGCGTGGAGTTGGCAAAAAGACCAAAAGTTGCCAATAAGGTTGCCAGCACCATCAGCATTAAATACGAGGGGGTGGCTTTGGCACTTTCCCGAAGTGCCAGAAATAAATCCTTAAACTCTTCGGTGGCGGCGTGATGGATCCAGGGCAAGGGGTAAGTCACTAACTCGGATTTCGCTTTACCGGCTGGCAACGGCTGGGTTTTAAAGACTTCTTTTTGCTCCGGCAGTTTATCCTCTACCGTCAAATAACGGCCCGGCACCATCGTCAGGCAGCGTGGCTCTACCCTGAGTACCAGCTCTTTGGTCTTTTCAATCAAACCATCGTGGGTGTAATTGATGGTTTTCGGGCTCTGAATGCGCAAGCTGCTGGTTTTTAAATGACCAACAAAAGAAGGGGTCCCTTTATTCCAGTAATCGCGTAAAAACAAGGCGGCAAACAAAAAGCGCAGCATTTCAAACACACTGCGTGGTACCAGCACCAGCGCATGCAACATGCCATCGTTAGCGCTGGAGTCGGCCACCAGCCGGCGCGATAATACCGAGCTGCGGCCATGCTCTACCGCAACGATGCCAAGCGCGGCGGTATCCAGCTCCTTACCTTTCTGGGTAGTCAGCTTAAAGGCACTGAAGGTGACCTGGCCCACTTTACTGAGCAAACGAAAAAAGCGCTTTAACCGCAATGCAAAGCGCTCGGCCAGTGCCTCACCGGGGATCAACGAAAAGGTATCGCCCACCACCACCGAGTTAAACACCGGTGTCTCGTTGCACAGCATCAAATCCAGCAGTTCGGACTCACGAGACACCGCATCTTCCACCGCCAAGGCTAAATCACCGCTGATACCAAAGCCATAACGGGCATGGCGCATCTCCGGATGCGGCAACAAGGCCAACTGCCAGTGGTTTTGCCGTGCTTGCTGCACCAAATCACGTAAGGCTTCATCGGGTAAATAGCACAGCAAGCGCTGCTCTGCACTGAACAAATGGCTAAGTTTCCCCGTCCACAGCAACAGCTCGGCTTGCTGACCGTGCCCGGCCAGCAACGGTACAATCTGCTCACGGACAAACTGCTCATCCATCGGCTGGCACAGCAGCACCAGTGGTATGGTGACTGACGGCTCACTCATCATCGCTGCCGCCATTGACGATTTCGGCAATCTCTGCCAGGCGTTTCAATACCATGGCGTTGAGTGTTTTCTTTGGGTAATCGCCACGCCGCGTCTGTTCGCCCGGCTCCACACCGGTCAGTAAAAACAGCGCTTCATCGACATTTTTTACCACATAGATATGGAATTCACCGCGACTGACCGCTTGGCGCACGTCTTCATTCAATACCAGGTTCAGCTGATTGCTGGCCGGGATCACCACCCCCTGATCACCGGTCAGGCCACGCAGCTGGCAAAGCCGGAAAAAGCCTTCGATTTTTTCATTCACACCACCTATCGCCTGCACTTCACCATGCTGATTGATGGAGCCGGTCACCGCCAGGCTTTGCTTGATTGGTACCTGGGTAATGGCCGAAATCAGTGCACAAATCTCTGCCAGCGAAGCACTGTCCCCATCGATATGGCCGTAAGATTGCTCCATCGCAATATTGGCCGATAACGTCAGTGGGAAGTCCCGTGCATAACGCGCGCCTAAAAAGCCGTTTAAAATCAATACCCCCTTTGAGTGAATGGCTTTACCAAGCTCGACTTCCCGCTCAATATCTACCACACCAGAGGCACCGGCAAACACGGTCGCACTGATGCGGGCCGGGGTACCAAAGGTGGTATCGCCAATCTCCAGCACCGTCAGGCCATTGACCTTACCTACCGCCAGCCCATCGCTGTCGATCAGAATCTGCCCCTGCTGGATGTCTTCTAAAAAGCTCTCACTGATACGGCCGGTACGATACTGCTTGCCAGCCAGTGCCTGGCGGACATGCTCAGCCGTCAGACTGTCACTGCCAGCTTGGGTGGCGTAATAGCAAGCTTCACGCACCAGCTCGAGCACATCGGCAAAACGGGCCGATAATTTGTGCTGATGCTCTGCCTGACGAAAGCTAAACTGCAGCAGCCGTTCAAAACCACACTCGGATAGCAGCTCCAGCCCCAGCTCACGCATTTGCAAACGAATTTGCCGCACCATGTAATTCATGGTTTGTTGCTGATAGGGCAGGTAGTGTTCAAAATCGGCCAATACCCGAAACAGCTCGTTAAACTCGTCATCGACTTCCTGGATCAGATAATACAGATCGCGCGAGCCCATCAGGATCACCTTGACCTGCAATGGCACTGCCTTGGGGGTAATGATGGTGGAATTGGTGACAGCATGCTCGCTCAGAGTGTCTATCACCAACTCATTGCTTTTTAATGCCTGCTTCAGCGCTTCCCATACCTGAGGCTGCGGCAATAACTTGTCGGCATCCAAAATCAAATAGCCGCCGTTGGCGCGATGCAAGGCCCCGGGTCGGATCATACGATGATTGGTGTACAGGGAGCCTCCGCTGGTGGCGTACTCAACCCGGCCAAATAAGTTCCCGTACGTAGGGAGCGGTTCGAATACGACAGGCGCACCATCCATAGCGGCATGGTGCACCAGCACATTCGGCACAAACTCTTCAATAAACAGGGTACGGATATCCAGCTCTTCGGCCTTTTCCGGCTCAGTTTCTTCCGGCAACAGCTCCAGCACCAGCCTGACCAGGTGCGGCCGCATATCCCGCAGATAACGCAGCACACCAAGCTCGGCTACATAATGATGCTCCAACGCTTTAAACAAGGGTTTAAGTACCTGCTCGATGGTGGCTTTTCGAAGCTCGCGTAGCTGCTCGGATACTTCCCGCTTCCACTGTGGCAACTCGATCAACTGCTCGTTTAGAATGGTTTCCAGCTCACCGACCAAATCGTAGAAATACTGCCGCTCTTCATCGCTTAGCTTGTTAAACTCGCTATCATCCAGTGGTTTGCCATCGATCAGTGGCGCAAAGCTTACGGTGCCGTTTTCTTCGTACAGCACCACTTTTTTCTCCAGCGCTTTTTGTTCAACCGCCTCTAATGCCGCTTCGTAGCGGGTATCAAAGGTGCGCTGAATGGCTTTTTTCTGCCGCTGATAGCCGGGGTTATCAAAGGCTGCCGGAAAAGTATCCAGCACTTCATCAAGCAGATCTTCGATGCGTTTCGCCAGCGCCCGGCCTTCTCCGGGTAAAAGCCGTAAGGTCGTGGGCAAGCGCTCATCGTCAAAGTTTTTCAGGTAGCACCATTCGTCCGGGGTCGCTTTCTCAGCCGCTGCATGCTGCAAGATATCCTGCACCAGGGTAAAACGCCCCAGCGCAGGCTCACCCATCACATAGAGATTGTAGCCAGGCATATCCATGCCGATGGCAAACTGCAACGCAGCTTTAGCACGCTCCTGACCAATAAAAGCCGGGGTCAGCTCGGTTTGTGAGATGCTGTGTTTCAGCCAGTCATTGCGCAGTTGCGGCGCCAGCTGATGGGGAGCAAGTGCCAGGGTATCGAGAGTTTGGGTCATGAAGTTCCTTGCAATCCATGAGGTTCATGCTGAGTGAAGGGTATTATACGCACAGACAGAATGCAGCGACCAGTGAATTACTGGCCGCTTCAAGCCCTGGCTATTTCAACTTTAATCGAGTGGTACCCCTTCCCGGTTAAAACTCACCCCACCGCAGTTGGTGCAGGCCAGCAATTCCGCCGGATGGTAGTAATTGGCACGTTCGCCACACTGTTCACAGCGATAGCAGCCCATACCGACCCGCTCACCCTGAAAATAGACGCCTTTGTGCCGGAAGTCTTCCAGAATTTCCTGCCACTCCACCTGGCTGCGGTCGGTGATTTGTGCCAGCTCATACCACAATGCCTCTGGCCACAAGGATGGCTGCTCTTCGGCTTCCGTATCGGTATCCTGCCACTGGCGTTTTAGGGTTTCGACAAAAAGCCGGGTTTCATGGGCGGTTAAGTCTTTGCCGGCCTGAAAATAGGCGCGGATTTGCTCATTCAGCTCCATCAGCTGGTCAACCGAGTCTTTCTCGGCATTGCTGACCATATCGGCCAACTGCGTTAACCAAGCCTGGTATTTCTTTTTCAGTTCCATTCGGGCTCCTACTGCCTGCATTTATCTTTAGTATAGCAAAGACTTGCAGCCAGCTTTACCCCTGCTCCCGCTCCAAAGCCTCACGCTGTCGCCGAGCCTCCTGCCGCTCGGCTTCACGCTGCTGGCGCTGTACTCTGACTTCTTCGCGTTGAATGCGCTGCTCCAGCATCCGCTCTACCTGAAACGATTCGTCCCAATGGCCTCGCCGCACAATACGGCGCACATCGCTGTCGTGGCACAACACCGGATCTTTGACCCAGGCACTGTAAGTGACCCGCGCAAACAGCAGTGCGGTATCTGGACAACGCTGATAGCCAAGGGAAGACATATGGTGCCGATAATAACTATTGATGGCAAAGTGACCGACAAAAGTAAGAATAAATGCAACTACCATAGGAACATAAAATATTTTGGCGAAAATATTATGATGATTTTTAGTAACTTCAATTTTCCGAAACTCGAAAAAAGTTAAAGTAAATATGTATACACCGGCAATGAGAAGAAACAGAATTGCCCCAGGCATAAACCCTTCATAAGAGCTATGAATGATTAATTGCCGGCCACTGTCAAAGGCCTCCCATTGGTCATGTAGCGCCCCCATCAATAGCCATAGGGTTACTAGTGGCAAACACATAATGAAAATATTTGCAAAAAGCAGTATGCCAATCCTTTTGAGCATTCGACTTAATTCCATATTCTTGGTCTGATACCTGTAAGCTCTTGAATTCGTCTCATAGCGGCCCGACTCATCTGTCTTTTTTTGGCTTGTACAGTTGAGGAAATAAGATAATAAATACCATCGTAAATACGTTGCTTCACTGGTTCCAGGTGCTTGACTTCTTGCTGTTCTAAGTAGTAAGCCAGCCTCGTTGTGAGATGCAACCGCCGGTCAAGTTCGTTTAATAAATAACCAGCTGTTAAAGCGGCAATTATGCCCAGACCAAGTGGCAAAATAGCCATCACTGCGCCTTTGGCTAGAACAATCGGAACCATCCCAACTAAATACCCCGCAGCACCAGCAATAGCGATTTTTACCAAATCGGTTGAAATCCCGGCCAGCCAGTTGGTCCAGCGGTACTCATCTTCAAACACCCATTGCAAGCTGTGCAAGGTTAACGAAAAGAATACCGAGACCAAAAAGCCGCTTTTCGCCGATTGTTTTAAGCCTTCCTTACCCACCGCCATATTCACCAACCCGGTATTGGTAGCAAGATAGCGGGTGCCTTTAATGACCTGACGGGCGCGGTGATTGCCTTTGAAGATAATGTATTGGCGGCCATTTTGGGTCACAGTCCGGTAGGTTGAGAAAAAACGGCCACCGCGCTGTAAATCGGTTGCCAACACCGCCAGAACCCGCGCATCGTTGCCAGCTGCACCGTAGTCACGGCCAAACTGCGTGATGGCAGTGGCCAGCGCAAGCCCGGTGAGCTGTTCGAACTGCACGGCACTTTGCGCTTCGGTTTTGCCTTCCTGGCGCTGCACCGTTAACCAGAAATCAATGAGCTCCCGGGTATTAAGTACATAGATATCCACTTGATTTTCAGCAAGTTGCTGTTGAAGTTGTTGCTGACGCAGCTGCTGGCTGGCATGGTGCTGGGCAATAAAGGCGGTCATAAGGTTACGTCCTGTAAAGTAATCAATTGCAATTTGTTCAATTAATGTTTCAGTAATTCTAGCATGTTAATCTTTTGAGTAAATATAAAATACGCTTCGCATGAACAGTACTGTATGGACCATGCCCTAACAAAGGTGCCTGGCCGTGCGCTACTGAAGATGGATTCAAGTTGTTGTAAGCCAGTGGCTGCGGTATCCTATAGCGAATTTTCCGCGCCCTCGAAAAGCCGCACTGGTTGCAGCTGAGAGCCCTTCGTTGATGCTTAGTTTGGAAGACCTTAATGCACGAACAGTACAATCCGCACCAGATAGAAACTGCCTTGCAGCAGCAGTGGGACAACGACCAGGTTTTTAAAGTGGTTGAAGACGACAGCAAAGAGAAATTCTACTGTCTCTCCATGTTTCCTTATCCAAGCGGCCGTCTGCATATGGGCCATGTCCGCAACTACACCATCGGCGATGTGATCAGCCGCTTTCAGCGCATGCAGGGCAAAAATGTGATGCAGCCAATGGGCTGGGATGCCTTTGGTTTGCCGGCAGAAAACGCCGCCATCAACCACAAAACAGCTCCTGCCAAGTGGACCTACGAAAACATCGACTACATGCGCACCCAGTTAAAGCGCCTTGGCTTTGGTTACGATTGGTCGCGTGAACTGGCTACCTGCAAGCCCGAGTATTACCGCTGGGAACAGTGGTTCTTCACCAAGCTGTACGAAAAAGGCCTGGTGTACAAGAAAATGTCGACGGTAAACTGGGATCCGATCGATCAGTGCGTGCTGGCCAACGAACAAGTGATTGATGGCCGCGGCTGGCGCTCTGGTGCCCTGGTCGAGCAACGCGAACTGGCGCAGTGGTTTATTAAAATCACCGATTACGCTGAAGAGTTGCTGGCCGACCTGGATCAACTGGACGAATGGCCAGAGCAGGTTCGCACCATGCAGAAAAACTGGATTGGCCGCTCGGAAGGGGTGGAAATCACCTTTGATGTGGCCGACTCCGATCAGCAGGTCTCGGTATTCACGACCCGGCCAGATACGCTGTATGGCGTCACCTACATGGCAGTGGCTGCCCAGCACCCGCTGGCGCTGCAGGCTGCAGCCAATAATCCGGCGCTGGCTGCCTTTATCGAAGAATGCAAAGGCGGCAAGGTGGCCGAAGCTGAGCTTGCCACCATGGAGAAAAAAGGCATGGCAACCGGCATCTACGCGGTGCATCCGCTGACCGGCGCCAAGTTGCCCATTTGGGTGGCGAACTTTGTATTGATGGATTATGGCTCTGGCGCCGTGATGTCGGTACCGGCCCATGATCAGCGCGACTACGAATTTGCCGCTAAATATCAGCTGCCTATTCAGCAGGTCATTGCTCCGCTCGATGACAGCACAACACTGGATTTAACCCAAGCGGCTTATACCGACAAAGGCACACTGGTGAACTCGGCCGAGTTCAACGGTCTGGATTTTACGGCTGCCTTTAACGCCATTGCCGAAAAACTAGCAGCACTTGGCCGCGGTCAAGTGCGGGTCAACTACCGGCTGCGCGACTGGGGTGTGTCCCGTCAGCGTTACTGGGGTACCCCTATTCCAATGTTAACACTGGAAGATGGCTCTCAGGTGCCGGTGCCAGCCGAGCAATTGCCGGTACGACTGCCGGAAGATGTAGTGATGGACGGCGTACAATCGCCAATCAAAGCGGATCCTGAATGGGCCAAAACCAGCTATCAGGGCCAGCCTGCTTTTCATGAAACCGATACCTTCGATACCTTTATGGAGTCGTCCTGGTACTATGCTCGCTACACCTGCCCGAACAACGACAGCAGCATGCTGGATCCGGCCAAGGCCAATTACTGGCTGCCGGTCGATCAGTACATAGGGGGCATTGAACACGCCATTTTGCATCTGCTGTATTCCCGCTTCTTCCATAAGCTGTTGCGTGACGTTGGTCTGGTGCAATCGGATGAACCTTTTAAACGCTTGCTGTGCCAGGGCATGGTGCTGGCCGAAACTTTCTACCGTGAACACGACAATGGCAGCAAGAGCTGGTTCTCACCACAGGATGTCAGCGTCGAACGTGATGACAAAGGCCGCATCCTAAGTGCCACCTTAAACAGCGATGGCCAGCCGGTGTTGTCGGCGGGCATGAGCAAGATGTCAAAATCAAAAAATAATGGCATCGATCCGCAGCAAGTCATCGAGCAGTTTGGCGCGGATACCGTGCGGCTGTTTATGATGTTTACCGCGCCACCAGAACAAACACTGGAATGGTCCGACTCGGCCGTGGAGGGCGCTCACCGCTTCCTGAAACGGATTTATGCGCTGGTACAAAACTACAGTCAGCACCAGGCAACCACGGCTTTGGATCTGGCTGCACTCACTAATGAGCAAAAAGTACTGCGGCGTGAACTGCACAAAACCATTGCTAAAGTAACCGATGACCTGGCTCGGCGTTACACCTTTAACACCGCCATCGCTGCCATTATGGAGCTGAGCAACAAGCTGCAAAAAGCACCGCTGGACACCGAGCAGGATAAAGCCGTGATGCAGGAAGCCGTGCTGGCCTTGCTGCAAATGTTAAACCCGATCACGCCGCACTTGTGTCAATTCCTGTGGCGTGAGCTGGGCCAACAAACCGCCTTGGAAGATGGCAACTGGCCGCAAGTGGATAACAGCGCCCTGGTGGAAGACGAGAAACTGATTGTGGTGCAAGTCAATGGCAAAGTGCGCGCCAAACTGACGGTCGCCGCCGATGCCAGCCAGGAGCAGGTGCTTGATCAGGCCAAAGCCGATGACAATGTGCAGCGCTACCTGGAAGGCGTCAGCATCCGCAAGGCTATTTATGTGCCGGGCAAACTGCTGAACCTGGTGGTGGGTTAAGTGACGGCTGCCAAAGCGCTACGGCTGCTGCTGTTCCTGGTACTGGCCTGGCAACTGACCGGCTGCGGCTTTCAGCTGCGAGGCCAGTTGCCACTGCAGCTGTTTGATGGTGTGTATTTGCAGGCTGAGCGTCACTCTGAGCTGGCGGCCATTTTGCGCCAGCGCCTGCAAAGCCATCAAATTGTGTTGCTGAACCAACCCGAGCAAGACAGCCCCAGTGTCTACTTGCTGCACGACTCGCTGGAGCGACGCACACTGTCGCTCTTTCCCAACGGACAGGTCGCGGAATACGAGCTGATTTATCAGGTCCGCTACAGCATTCAAACACCGGGCGAAGAACCCCAGCTGTTTGAGTTTGAGTTGTTCCGTGATTATCAGGACGATCCGAACCGGGCGCTGGCAAAAGCGCGGGAGCTGGAGCTGATGCTGGCCGAGCTGCGTGAGCAGGCAGCGCAGCGGATCCTGCGCCAGTTAGGGCGCATTAGCGCATGAATAAGCTCTATGCCAACCAGCTGTCGCAGCATTTGCAACAACAGCTGGCTGGCTGTTACCTGCTGTTTGGTGAAGAGCCGCTGCAAAAGCAGGATGGCCTCGATCAAATCCGTACGAAAGCACGCCAGCAAGGCTTTGATGAGCGCCAGCAGTTCAGGCTGGAAGCCCAGTTTGACTGGGAGCCTGTGTTTAGTACGATGCAAAGCCTGTCGTTGTTCAGTGCCCGTCAAATCATCGAACTGGATCTGCAAAATCACAAACTGACCGCCGCGACCGGTAAAGAGCTAAAGCAACTGTTTGAGCTGCTGCACCCGGATGTGCTACTCATTGTGCATGGCGAACGCAGCCCGGCAGAAATCAGCAAATTGAGTTGGGTAAAAAGCCTGCCCAAAGATGCTGTACTGCTCAGTATTTACCCGCTGGACGATCAGCAATTTCAGAAATGGCTGCAACAGCAACTACGGCAAGCCGATATCCGGTTCAGCCAGGATGCCAGCCAGCTGTTTTTGCATCATTGCAGTGGCAACTTACTGGCCGCCCGGCAAAACCTGGATAAACTGCTGCTGACTTTTGGCCCCTGCCAGCTGGACGAACCCGCTCTGGCCGACTTTTTAGCCGATCAATCCAGTTTTTCGGTGTTTCAACTGACGGATGCTTTGCTGGCAGGCCAGGAGCAGCAAGCCTTTCACCGCTTGCACCGATTGCTGGGGCAAGATGAAGAACCAACCCTGTTGTGCTGGCAACTGCATCGTGAAGTACAAAACCTGCTGCAGCTGCAACAGGGCAGCATGGCCGAACGGGCCGGCCTTTTTAAGCAGCTCGGGATCTGGCCCAAACGCCAACCGTTGTACCAACAAGCCTTGCAGCGTCTGCCACTGAACTGGCTGCACTACATGCTGCAAGAACTGGCCAGTTTTGACCGTCAGTTTAAGGAGGGACAGCTTAGTCAGTTGCCATTGGCCTTAACGCACCTCTGCAGTCTGTTTTTGGCCCCTGTGCCCAAAGCCTTTTCCCTGCAACGTCATGAACAACGCTAACCCCATGCTGGGGATCTTTGGGGGTACCTTCGACCCGATCCACTACGGCCACCTGCGCTGCGCCCTGCATGTGCAGCAGCGTTGTCAGCTTGAGCAGGTACGGCTGATGCCTTGCCACCTGCCAGCCCACCGCGCCAGCCCCGGCGTCAGCGCCAGGCAACGGGCAGACATGGTCCGGCTTGCCATCGCCGACTACCCGCAACTGGCCCTGGAGCCGCTGGAGCTGCAGCAACATCGCCCGTCTTACAGTGCAGTTAGCCTGGCACAGCTGGCCGTAAAGTATCCAAAGCATCAGCTGGTGTTTATTTTAGGCATGGATGCTTTTAATCACTTTACCCATTGGCATCGCTGGCAACAGATCTTGCAGCTGGCCGATCTGATTGTCTGCCAGCGCCCGGAGCATCTCACGCTGTCAACCGAAAGCCAGGCGCTGTTGTTGCAACGTCAGGTGCAGCAAGCCGCTGATTTGAAGCTGGCGGGTAAGGGCCGGATCCTGCTCCTGGACAACCCGCTGCAAGCCATTTCGGCTACCGAGTTACGGCAAAGCCTGCCAGCGCTCACCGCATGCCCTGACTGGTTACCACCGGCAGTGTGGAACTATATTCGTCAGCACAAACTCTATAGTTAAAGACACACAATAAAGAGTGGCTAAAGAGAGTACAAGCTGCGTTAAAAAGTGATAAAATTTAATTTTTACCCCTTGATAAAGGAAAACAGGTGCAAAGTAGCGAATTACTCAGTTTTGTACAGCAGAAAGTCGAAGATATGAAAGGCCGCGATATCGTCACCCTGGATGTGCGTGGTAAGTCCAGCATTACCGATTTTATGATCATTTGTTCCGGCACTTCCAACCGTCACACCAAATCCATTGCCGATCATGTGGCGCAGGAAAGCAAGCAGGCAGGGATTGGTATTATGGGCATTGAAGGCGACAAGGCCGGCGAATGGGTACTACTGGATTTAGGCGATGTGGTGGTGCATGTGATGCTGGATGATACCCGTAGCTTTTATCAGTTGGAAAAGCTCTGGAGCGCATGAAACTCTTGCTGATCGCAGTAGGCAGCAAAATGCCAGCCTGGGTGCAACAGGGGTATCAGGAATACGCTCGGCGTTTCCCGCGGGATCTGCCGCTGGAGCTGATTGAAATTCCAGCGCAAAAACGTGGTAAAAATGCCGACATCAAGCGTATTTTGCAGCAGGAAGGGGAAAAGATGCTGGCTGCAGTGCCCAAAGGTGCTCGCGTTGTGACGCTGGAAGTCACCGGCAAAAACTGGGATAGCCCTACGCTCGCCAGCCAGTTGACCCAATGGCAGCTGGATGGGCGTGATGTCTGCCTGCTGGTCGGCGGCCCGGAAGGGTTGGCACCTGAGTGCATTGCCGCCAGCGAAGCCAAGTGGTCGCTATCTGCCTTAACGCTGCCTCACCCGCTGGTACGGGTGGTGTTGGCAGAGTCTTTGTACCGGGCCTGGAGCATCTGCACCAACCACCCTTATCATCGCGAGTAGCCATGCGACGCCAACGAGAAGCTATCCAGGATCCAGCCGCCGAAGCGCAATTATTTAAGCGCCGGGCCCTGGTTGCTTTTAGCCTGGTGGTGCTGCTTTTTGTCATCATCCTGTTCAATATGTACCACCTGCAGGTACGCTCCTACCATGAGTATCAGACTCGCTCCGAGGGCAATCGCATCAAGGTGGTACCGTTAGCTCCGAACCGGGGACTGATTTACGATCGCAATGGCATTCTGCTGGCAGAAAATACTCCGGTGCATTCGCTGGAAATTATTCCGGAGCAAGTGGCTAATCTAGAGCAAACCCTGGCCGATCTGGCCGAACTGATAGAGATTACCCCAGAACAGCAACAAAGCTTTTTGCAGGATGTCCGAAGGCAGCGCCGCTTTAACAGCATCGCATTGAAAGAACAGCTGACCGAGCAGGAAGTGGCTATTTTAGCAGTCAACCAGCATCGCTTCCCAGGCGTTACCTTAGAAGCACGCCTGAGCCGTACTTATCCTTTTGGCGATCTGTTCACTCACTCCATCGGCTACATTGGCCGTATCAACAGCAATGATTTGCAACGGCTACGCGAGCAGGATCTTGCTGCCAACTACGCTGCCAGCCGGGATATTGGCAAAATTGGCCTGGAGCGGTATTACGAGCAATTGCTGCATGGCAGCGTGGGTTATCAGGAAGTTGAAGTCAACAACCGTGGCCGGGTCATTCGCACCCTACGCTCGGACCCGGCTATCTCGGGTAAAGATTTGGTGTTAAGCCTGGATGTTGGTTTGCAGCTCACGGCGCAACAGGCACTGGAAGGTTTACGTGGCGCCGTGGTCGCGCTGGATCCCCGCACCGGTGCAGTGCTGGCGTTTTACAGCAACCCTGGCTACGATCCCAACCTGTTTGTGCATGGCATTAGCAGTGCCAATTACAATGCGTTGCTGAACTCGTCAGACCGGCCACTGATCAACCGGGTCACTCAGGGTGTGTACCCGCCAGCTTCCACCATCAAACCACATCTGGCGCTGGTGGGGTTGGAGCAAGGCACCATTACCCCAAGCACGCGCATGTGGGATCCAGGTTATTATCAGTTGCCCAACTATTCACGCCGTTTTCGGGATTGGCGCCGCTGGGGCCATGGTTGGGTCAATGTGTACAGTGCCATCATTCAAAGCTGCGATACTTTCTTCTATGATATGGCAGTGAAGCTTGGCATTGATACCATTTCCGATTCGATGAAGCAATTTGGTTTTGGCCAGCGCACAGGCATTGATATCCACGAAGAGTCTGCCGCCATTATGCCATCGCGTGGCTGGAAGCGTGCCCGCTTTAATCAACCCTGGTACACCGGCGATACGGTATCTTTGGGCATTGGTCAAAGCTACTGGACCACCACCCCATTGCAGCTGGCCACCAGCACGGCCATTCTAGTCAATCGTGGCGACAGCGTAGTACCCACTTTATTGCAAGGTACCCGCTTTGAAGGTGCCTTTGAAGCCGTCTCTTATCAGCGTGAGCAAGCATTGACCGTTAGCGATCCTTCGCACTGGCAGGTTATTCTGGATGCGATGGAACAAACCATCAGCACCCAGGAGGGGACCGCCTTTCGCGCCTTTCGTGGTGCCAGTTACAGTTCTGGCGGCAAGACAGGAACCGCTCAGATCGTTAGCATTGCCCAGGATGCGGAGTACGATGCCGATGCGCTGGATGAGCGTCATCGTGACAATGCCATGTATGTTGGCTACGCACCGGCCGTCGATCCCACCATCGTAGTTGCCATTGTGGTCGAAAACACTGGCGGCGGCGGTAGCACGGCAGCCCCTATAGCTCGCCAACTGTTTGATTATTATTTCAGCGCTGGGGTGAATCAGTGAATGATGTAATCAGTGAATCGCAACGGCCACGTGGCCTGGCTATCTTTCACATCGACACCCCCTTGCTGCTCGGCTTGCTGGCGTTAATGGGTTTTGGCCTGGTGGTGCTTTACAGCGCCAGTGGTCAAAGCCAGGCCATGATGCAGGCGCAACTGATACGGCTTGGTCTGGCCTTTGCGGTGATGGTAGTGTTTGCTCAAATCAGCCCGTTAACTTACAAACGCTGGGGCTTGCCGGTGTTTCTGCTTGGCTTACTGATGTTGATCGCGGTCTTACTGGTCGGCGAGATTGGCAAAGGGGCGCAGCGCTGGCTCAATCTTGGCTTTGTCCGTTTTCAACCCTCGGAGCTGATGAAGCTGGCCGTCCCTTTGGCCATTGCCTGGTTTATTTCCAATCACAATCTTCCACCCAAACTATGGCGATTACTACTGGGGTTTGTGATGTGCGTCATCCCCACTCTGCTGATCGCCAAACAACCGGATTTGGGTACAGCCCTTCTTATCGCTACCTCCGGTATTATGGTGCTGTTTCTGGCTGGCATGAGCTGGCGGCTGATCGCCTTTATCGGTGCCCTGGTGTCGGCCTTTTTACCGGTGATGTGGTTTTTTGTGATGCATGATTATCAGAAACGCCGGGTACTTACCTTCTTAAACCCGGAAACGGATCCACTTGGCTCCGGTTATCACATCATTCAATCAAAAATTGCCATTGGCTCCGGCGGCTTGCAAGGCAAAGGCTGGCTGCAAGGGACCCAGTCGCAGCTGGAATTCTTACCTGAGCGGCATACCGACTTTATTTTTTCGGTACTCAGCGAGGAATTCGGCCTGGTCGGAGTGGTGCTGCTGATCAGCCTGTATTTGTTTATCATTGCCCGCTGTATGCTGATAGCAAGCCGGGCACAGGATAATTTTTCAAAATTGGTAGCTGGCAGCCTCACCATGACCTTTTTTGTCTATGTGTTTGTTAATATTGGTATGGTATCCGGCTTGCTACCCGTAGTAGGTGTGCCTTTGCCACTGGTGAGTTTTGGCGGTACGTCGATGGTTACCTTGCTGGCGGCTTTTGGTATTCTGATGTCCATCGGTACCCACAAACGTATTCTGGCCTCGTCGTAAACAGGAGTTTTCGTGATGTATTTTCGCTGTCTGTCACTGTCGTTTGGCGTCCTCATCCTAACTGCCTGCAGCCATAGCCCTGCCCCGAACCCTGATTTGGTGTCGCCCAATGCCGGGCGCTATCAATTTGAGCAGGATCACAAACCAGATCGTTTACCCACTCTGCTGGAAATGGTCGATCCTGAACCAAGCATTCAACCCCTGAGCCGGGGTGGCAACCATGCCTACCGGATTTTTGGCGTGGATTACCAGCCAAAAACCGATGTCACCGAATACAAAGCAACCGGTATCGCTTCCTGGTATGGCATGAAGTTCCACGGCCATAAGACATCCAATGGCGAAGTCTACGATATGTTCAGCATGAGTGCTGCTCATACCACCCTGCCCTTGCCATCCTATGTCCGGGTCACCAATTTGGTGAACCAAAAAAGTGCCATTGTCCGGGTCAATGATCGTGGACCTTTTCATCAGGATCGCATTATTGATTTGTCCTATGCAGCTGCCCATAAACTAGGCATGCTGCAACAGGGTACAGCGCCGGTTCAGGTAGAGCTGATAGCATCACCGGCTATGGTGCAACAAAGTAGCAGCTCCGAAGTGCTGGTAGCAGCAGTACGTCCCGAGTTGAGCGAGCAGGTCATCGCAGCGGCTCCGGCTCAGGCTCCGGCAGCGTCTTGTTACATTCAGGTCTTCGCCAGTCAAAACGACCAAAGAGCGACTGAACTGGGCCAGCAGCTGGAACAGCAACTGGCATTTAGCACCAAAATCAGTCACCATAATGGCATTTACCGCCTGCTGGTTGGCCCTATCGCCGATGCCAGGCAGGCTCAGGACTGGTTGCAACAACTGAGGGCGGAACTTTATCCCTCGGCTTACTTTACCGACAGTCAGGCATGCAGCTGACTCCCAATGATTTATTGATATCAGAAAGAAAGGTGCTATGAAAACTGTGATTCGTTGCTTTGCTTTTGCGTGTGTTGCCCTACTGTTCAGCCAGGTACAAGCGGTGACTGTGGTGCCGTCACCACCAGAGGTGAATGCCAAAGGCCATATCCTGGTCGACTTTGATACCGGTACCGTGCTATCCGAACACAACGCAGATATGCTGCTTTCCCCGGCCAGTCTGACCAAGATGATGACGGCTTACATCATCGGTACTGAACTGAAAAATGGCAATATCAGTGATGCCGATATGGTGACCATTAGCCAGCAAGCCTGGGCTCGTAATTTCCCTGGCTCGTCGTTGATGTTTATTGAGGTGGGTACTCAGGTTTCCGTCGCTGATTTGAACCGCGGCATTATGGTGCAATCCGGTAACGATGCCTGCGTCGCCATGGCCGAGCATATTGCCGGTAGCGAAAGTGCTTTTGTCGATTTAATGAATGCCCATGCCGAGCGTCTGGGCATGCACAGCACCACCTTTGGCAACAGCCATGGCTTACAGCATCCGGATCAGCGTACCACACCGCGCGATATGGCTATTTTATCCAAAGCCTTAATCCGCGATGTACCGGATATGTACGCCCTGTACTCTGAACGTGAGTTTACTTACAACAACATTCGCCAATACAACCGCAACTCGCTGCTGTGGGATCGGAATCTGGCAGTAGATGGCATCAAAACCGGCTTTACCTCGGAAGCAGGCTACAGCCTGATCACCTCGGCAACCCGTGATGATATGCGACTGATCTCGGTCGTTATGGGCACCCCCAGCGAGCAAATCCGGGCCCAGGAAAACCGCAAATTACTGAACTATGGTTTTCGTTTTTTTGAAACCATTACCCCCTTTCCTGTTGGCGAAGTTTTTGCCGAGCCCCGGGTTTGGCAAGGCGAAGTCAACAGTGTTCGTCTGGGGCTGGGTCAGCAAAACCTGATTACCATTCCACGCGGTCAGCAACGTAATCTGAAAACAGAGGTAAAGTTAGAGCAACAGCTGGTAGCGCCACTGCAACGCGGTCAGGTGGTTGGCAGCCTGCAGTTGAGTTTAGGCGGCGATGTCATTGCCGAGTATCCACTGGTCACCCTGGAGCCGGTCGAGCGCGGCAGCCTCTTCAAACGCCTGCTGGACTATCTGCGCATGCTGTTCAGCTAGCTCTGATCCGGCATCAGGCCCTGCTCTGATTCTGGAGTGACTTTAGCCTCCCCCTGTTACAACCCGGCGAAATGCAGTAAAATAGCCGGGTTGTTTGTTCTGGAGGCTTGGCATGGTAACCCCTGTAAAAAATACCAACTTTGATGCACTGCTTGATTTTCCGTGCACCGTCGACTTTAAAGTAATGGGTGTCGCGCATGAGCGGCTGGTCGATGACATTATCGGCGTGCTGCAGCAACATGCCGAAGCCGCCGATTACAGCCCAAGCATCAAACCAAGTGCCAAAGGCAATTATCACTCAGTACGTATTGCCGTTCGGGTCGTCGACAAAGATCACATCGAATTACTTTATACCGAATTAAGTAAACTGGAACTGGTGCGTTACGTACTCTGATGACGACAGCGACCAATGCACTGATCATTCGCCAGCTCGGCATCCAGCCGTACCAACCGATTTGGCAAGCGATGCAAGCCTTTACCGATGCGCGCAATGAACACAGCCAGGACGAGCTCTGGTTTTTACAGCATCAGCCGGTATTTACTCAGGGCCAGGCTGGTAAAGCAGAGCATATCCTGGCCACAGGAGATATCCCGGTGGTGCAGGTTGATCGGGGCGGTCAGGTCACTTACCATGGTCCCGGTCAGCAGATGGTGTATGTGCTGCTGGATTTAAAGCGCCGTAAAATCGGGGTGCGTGAACTGGTCACTCTGCTGGAGCAGGTATTGATTGATACTCTGGCAGGCTCTCAGATCCAGGCCTACGCCAAGCCGGATGCACCTGGCGTATATGTCGACAACAAAAAAATTGCCTCGTTGGGGCTACGCATTCGTAAAGGCTGCAGCTTCCACGGCCTGGCACTGAATGTCGATATGGATTTATCGCCATTCTCCCGCATTAATCCCTGCGGCTATGCCGGCATGGAAATGATTCAATGCAGCGATTTTGGCCCAATCAGCATGGCCACGATCGAACAACAACTGATTCAGCAGTTCAGCCAGAAACTTGGTTGCCATGAACTGCATTACCACACAGGATTGGACAGGCAGTATGACTAAAACAGCACGTATGCAACCCGGGGTTAAACTCCGCGACGCCGACAAGATGGCACTGATCCCGGTCAAGGTGTTACCAACCGAGCGCGACCAGATGCTGCGTAAGCCAGACTGGCTGAAAATCAAACTGCCGAAAAGCTCCGAGCGCATCGATGAAATCAAAGGCGCGATGCGCAAACACGGTTTGCACTCGGTCTGTGAAGAAGCTGCCTGTCCCAACCTGCCGGAATGCTTTAACCACGGCACAGCTACCTTTATGATTTTAGGGGCTATCTGTACCCGGCGTTGCCCGTTTTGCGACGTGGCTCATGGCCGGCCACTGCCGCCAAGTGCCGAAGAGCCGGAAAAACTGGCACTCACCATCCGGGATATGAAGCTAAAATACGTGGTGATCACCTCGGTCGACCGGGATGATTTGCGCGATGGCGGTGCCCAGCACTTTGCCGATTGCATCCGCGAAATTCGTGTGCACAGCCCGGACATCAAAATTGAAGTGCTGGTGCCGGATTTTCGTGGTCGCATGGACACCGCACTGGATATTTTGACCCAGACGCCGCCGGATGTCTTCAACCACAACTTAGAAACCGCCCCTCGCCTGTACAAACTGGCGCGACCAGGTGCCGATTACAAGTGGTCTCTGCAGCTGTTAAAACGCTTTAAAGCCGCACACCCGCACATTTCCACCAAATCCGGCCTGATGGTCGGCCTTGGCGAAACCACCGAAGAACTGATTGAAGTACTGAAAGACTTGCGGGCGCACGATGTGGATATGCTGACCGTTGGCCAGTACCTGCAACCCAGCAAGCATCACCTGCCGGTAGAGCGTTATGTACCACCAGCCGAGTTTGATGAGATTAAACGCATCGCCTATGAACTGGGCTTTAAACATGCGGCTTGCGGGCCTTTTGTTCGATCCAGCTACCATGCCGATCGCCAGGCTGCCGGTGAAGAGATAGTCAGCAGTTTTAAGCCGGCTTAACTAGCCCCTGCTTGCCGCCTTGCGCTGCTGCTTGACCTGATACATGGCCTGATCTGCTTGTTGGATCAGGCTTTCCATATCAATACCACCCGGCTGCCATTGCACCATGCCAATGCTGGGGCCAGCGTACTGCAATGAGACCCCTTGCAAAGCGAAGGTACCGCTGGTGGCTTGCTGCAGTTTTACGGACAGGCTGTGACTGGCCCGGCTGGCATCGTCGTCGGCGGCCAGGCATGCCATCACGATGAACTCATCGCCGCCATAGCGCGCTACCAGATCCCCTTCACGCATCACGGCCTGCAGACGCTCCGCCAAGGCCACTAAAAAAGCATCCCCAACCTGATGGCCATGTTCATCATTGATCTGTTTAAACTTATCCAAATCGATGAAAGCCAGCAACAACTGCCCCCCATGGCGGTTCTTTTGCGCCATAGTCCGTTGCAAAGTTTCATGCAGATAGCGCCGATTGGCTAAACCGGTTAATGGATCGTGCAGCGCATGCACGCTCAGCTCTTTATTCATTTGCAATAAACAATTTTGGTCGTACAAGCGGGTTGCGAGTAATGACAGGTAATTGGTGCAACTGAGAATAAACGATGAGTCCGGTAGCTGCTCACGCTGACTGAGCAATAAAATCCCGCCATCCAACTCATCATGATTCTCAGCCGTGATGCAGGCAACAGCGCCGCTTGGTTTTAATCCCAGCATGGTTCGCATCGCACTCACCGCTGCGTTATCACCCTGACACAGCCACAGTACCTCGCCTTGCTCCATGGCTTTTTTACTGTAGCAACGGATCAGGTAATACACTGCCTCTTGTTGGTCCGGGGTCAGTTTATGCGTCACCAGCAGTTCAGTTTCACCGGCACGTTGCCGGAACGGCAGCACCATAGGCCAATCAGGCAATCGCTGCAATAGAACACTGGCTTTTTGCAACACCTCGGTCAGCGAACTGGCCAATAAACACAGATCCCCCAGCTCAGCCAATAATGACATCCCATGCAATCGCTGCTCGGTTTCCTGAGCCCGCCTTGATTGCAGTGATAGTTGCTGCTCACGCTCCAGTTGCCAGGCAATCAACTGGGCAAACAGCTGCAGAATCTTAGTGTGCTTGGCTTGAACCACGGTTTGGCTGGCACTGGCACCACAGAGGGTACCGAATAATACACCATCGGTTAAATACACCGGCACACTGACGTAGGTTTGCAGGCCGAGCTCCCGTGCAGCATCCGAGTCGCCCCAAATTGCAGGCACATCCTGCGTCACAAAACGCTCTTGCAGTATGGCCCGACGGCATAAGGTATCTTCCCACGGGACTTTCAACCCTTCTGGCAAGGTCAATGACGCGGTATTCATGGCGTAAAGAATTTGCTGATAGCCAGCGGTTTGATCAACTTTGGTAAGATAGGTGGAGTCAAGACCGGTCATTTCCTGCAACAAAGCCAGTAAAGGCCTGGTCAGGCTCTCCAGATCCGATGCCGTCGTTACCGACTGCGCCAATTGTTCGAGGTAGAGGTTCATACGTCCACTATCGGCTTTCGAACAAGCACTTATACCACAGATACTAAGAGTGTAATGCAGGCCAGGCTTGTTTGCCAATTCGGCGGTGAAAACGGATGTCAAAGACGATTAAACCAGCTATCCTTAACACAGCCAACCAGCAAAAGAGACCGCTATGGACAACCGCCGCTATCATCGTATTCCTTTTCATGGCCCAGCCACCCTGAAAATTGCTGGTGAGAGCTATGCTACCGAGCTGCTGGATTTATCACTGAAAGGTGCTTTGGTCAGTAAGCCCGACCAGTTTCCCACGGTTAGCACCTCTTTTGAACTGCTGGTCCCTTTGCAGGACAGCGTGCTCATTATTAACATGCAGGTCAGCGTAGCCCACCAAACCGATACCCTGCTCGGCCTGCACTGCGAGAAAATCGATTTGGACAGCATCAGTCACCTGAAGCGATTGGTGCAACTAAACCTCGGTGATGACCAGCTGCTGGAGCGGGAGTTGTCGGAGTTAAGCCACGCTGATCACGCTGACTAAGCAAGCGGCTGGCATCCGGGTACCCCAGTTGTTCTGCCAATTGCATTAAACGCCACCAATCGGCTTCCTGGCCATGAATACGGGCCTTATAGGCCAGAAAATAGTGCACCGGCATCAGCAGCTCTGGTCGCTGTAATTGCTGTTGCACCAACTGCAGGTAATAATCCGGCAAATCCAGCTGATACAATTCCATGCTGTTGCTCTGGGCAATCAATCGATAAGCCTGATAAGGGCTATTCTGACAGGTAGCGACCGGGGTTAGCTCCAGAGGATCTGGCAATCGGCCCCAGTACTGCTGATAAGCGGCTAGTTGCTGCTTGCCAATCAGAATATTCGGGTACAGCTTATCCGGCTGACAAACCTCGGCTGCAGCATCGGCTGGCAACGCGTATTCATCCATAAAGCGGAAAATATGAAGAAACTCATGCCTAAGTAGCGACAACTCGGCCCGCTCCGGCAATTGAATGATGCCATTGTTGTAGCTGGCTTTGCCGCGCCCGGCCAGGATCAGCAACTGCTGCGCCTGCTGACCGCGGATATAAGGAATGAGCTGTCGATAATCGCACCCTATCCGGCGGTCACTGTCTTCGCTGCATGCCAGCTCGGTGCTGCTAATCAGTTGCAGCGTGTTAAAGCACACCGGCAGCTGGCCCAATTGAGCATCGCGTTGCCACTCAGCCTGGAGCAGCATCCACTGCTCTGCTCCAGTGGTATTCACCGCAATCGGCTGAATGGTCAGTTGGCAGCCATGTTCGGACTGCCAGCCGGGTTGGTCAGTCAAACCTGCTTGCTGCCAGTAGGGCCAGTAGGCTGCTGCTTCATGCTGCAAATGCCAGAGCCCGAGTGCGGCCAAATCCACCCCATCGAGACTAAGCTGCTGAAGCTGAACCTGCTGCTCGAGCCACTGAGCGGTAGCCAGCTTGCCATGCTGTCGTTGCCGTAACATCAAACTGGGAGCCGCAGCTGCGCCCTGCCCCAAAGCCCAGGCATGCTCGAACCAGCGCAGCGCAGCATCGAACTCTTGCCCGGCCAACCGGTGTTGCGCTAGCCGATGGGCCGCCTGGGCATCGGTCTGAGCCGCTTCCATTAAGGCTTGCTCCGGGCTTGGGCCTGAAGGCTGGCAGCCTAGCAGCAAACTAAGGGCAAAAAAGCCAGCAAGCTGGCTTTTGTAATCGAATGGTTGGCGTTTAGAAGACAGCATCTTCTGCACTCAGTGGCTCATCACGCAGCCTGGCCAACTCCAGCCGGGCATAGCGATGCTCAAGGAATTCAAACACATTGGTAGCCAGCGACAGCTTGAAATTGTGCATGGCCCGCTCGGTATCACCCTGCATGCTGTGCCACTTGGCCAGATAAAAATAGGCTTCACACAAACGCTCGGCCAGTTGTTTGGCACTGTTTAAGTTGTCCGTCACACTGTAGAGCAAATCGGCTTCGCTGATAGTGCCCAAAAAGAAATCGGCCAGCTGTGTGCCCCAATTCTCCGCATCCAGTTCAGTCCGAAGCGAAGCCAGCTTGGAGCGAGCCAGCTCAGGATCAAGCTCCGCATGCGCTAAATACAGCCATACTGCACGGTAGGGATCGGTTGGAGCGCGTTGTTGAAACTCGGTAAAATCGTACAGCGATAAATCGATGCGACCGGCATAATACAATGCCAATGCCCGGTTCAGGTAGGCAAACTCGTAACTTGGATCCAGCTCCAGCACCGAGTCAAAAGCTTCATAAGCCTGATCAAAGTTACCAGCCAGGGTGTAATGAATGCCCATAAAGTTATAAGCACCCGCCAGATCCGGTTGCAGCCGCAGTGCCCGCATAAAATCAAAGCGTGCTAATGACGTCAGGCCGACACTTTCGTACATCACCCCGCGATCGTAGTGCAATTGCGCCGATTGTTGCTCGGTCAATTCCGCGCGATGCAGAATTTCCGTTAAGCGGGCGATCGCTACTTCAGTGCGCTGTGGGATAGGCAGTGGTTCAGGCGTTAACCAGTAGGCAGGAGCATGGCTGTGCTGGGCAGCACAGCCAGTTAGTCCCAGCAGCAAAGCTGCTGCCAGGACAGATAGGCGGATACAATTAGGCATCAGCAGATTCAGCAGGTGCATCCTGCTTGCTTTGCGCTTCTTTGATGCTCAGACGAACCCGTCCTTGCTTATCCACTTCCAGCACTTTGACTTTGACCTTCTGGCCCAGGGTCAAATGATCCGATACGGTATTGACCCGCTCTTCCGCGATTTGTGAAATGTGAACCAGGCCGTCTTTGCCAGGCAGCACATTAACAAAGGCACCGAAGTCTACGATGCGGACTACTTCACCGTCGTAGATGCGACCCACTTCCAGCTCGGCAGTGATCAGCATGATCTTGTCGATCGCAACCTGTGCCTGCTTGCTGTTGGTGGCAGCTACTTTCACGGTACCGTCGTCTTCGATTTCGATGGTACAGCCAGACTCTTCGGTGATCTGACGGATCACAGCGCCGCCTTTACCAATCACATCACGGATTTTCTCCGGGTTGATGCTTAAGGTGTAAATGCGTGGCGCGTGCTCAGACAACTCTTCACGGTGTGAGGAAATCGCCTGATCCATCACTTGCAGAATGTGTAAACGAGCCGCTTTGGCTTGCTTTAACGCAATTTGCATGATGTCACGGGTAATGCCATCAATTTTAATGTCCATCTGCAGCGCAGTGATGCCTTCGGCAGTTCCGGCGACTTTAAAGTCCATATCACCCAGGTGATCTTCGTCACCCAGAATGTCGGACAGTACCACAAAGTTGTCGCCTTCTTTCACCAGACCCATGGCAATACCGGCTACAGAGGCTTTAATCGGTACACCGGCATCCATCATCGCCAGGGAAGAACCACAAACAGACGCCATTGAGCTGGAGCCGTTCGATTCGGTGATTTCAGACACCAGACGCACCGTGTACGGGAAATCCTCAAAAGCAGGCATCACCGCTTGCACACCACGCTTGGCCAAACGGCCGTGACCGATTTCGCGACGCTTCGGTGAACCGACCATGCCAGTCTCGCCCACACAGTACGGAGGGAAGTTGTAATGCAGCATGAAGTAGTCTTTTTTCTCGCTCAGCAAATCATCGACGTTCTGCGCATCACGGGCAGTCCCTAAAGTACAGGTCACCAGCGCCTGAGTTTCACCACGGGTGAAGAGTGAAGAGCCGTGGGTACGTGGCAGTACACCGGTCATCACGCTCAGGGCCCGTACCATATCCGGCTCACGGCCATCGATGCGCGGCTCACCGGCAATGATGCGGCTACGCACGACCTGGCTTTCCAGGTTATGGAAAATCTCGCCAACTTCGTTTTCATCCAGCGTCTCGCCTTCGGCCAGTTGCTCTTTTAAGGTAGCGATCAGCTCAGCTTTGATTTCGCCAACGCGCTCATAGCGTTTGGCTTTTTCAGTAATGCGGTAGGCTTCGCCCACAGCGTCGGCAGACAGGCTGCGGATTTTTTCAATCAACGGCTCGTTCTTCGCCGGAGGCTGCCAATCCCAAACTGGCTTGCCAGCTTCGGCTTTCAGCTCGTTAATGGCAGTGATAGCGACCTGCATTTGCTCATGGCCGTAGACCACAGCGCCCAACATGATGTCTTCCGACAACAGGTTGGCTTCGGATTCAACCATCAGCACTGCATTGGAGGTACCAGCAACCACCAGGTCCAGCTTGCTGTCTTTCAGCTCTACTTCCGATGGGTTCAGCACGTACTGGTCGTTGATGTAACCAACCCGGACGGCACCGATAGGGCCTGCAAACGGAATACCAGACAGCGCCAGCGCCGCGGAGGTACCGATCAAAGCGACGATATCCGGCTGAATTTCAGGCTGCACAGAGACCACAGTCGCAATCACCTGAACTTCGTTGGTGAAGCCTTCAGGGAACAGTGGACGAATGGGACGGTCGATCAGGCGCGATGTCAGGGTTTCACCCTCAGACGGCCGGCCTTCACGCTTGAAGAAACCGCCAGGCACACGGCCGGCAGCGTACATTTTTTCCTGGTAATTCACGGTCAGTGGGAAAAAATCCTGACCTGGTTTTGGTTGTTTTTTACCAACTACAGTGACCAGTACGGTGGTATCACCAATGCTGGCCAGTACCGCAGCATCGGCCTGACGGGCGATAACGCCGGTTTCTAAAGTACAAGTGTGTTGGCCGAACGGGAAAGATTTAATGATGGGTGTCACGTGGGATTTTCCTTACAATTAACGCCTCATGGCGCATTCTATCTGTTTTCATTTCATTCCTGGCTAGTATACGCGTTCAGCGCGGGAAAAAGAAGCAGTGGGCCAAGGTTTCATCGGATTGACATAATTGGCGGCAGGCTATCGTTCGTTTTCAAGCCCATGCCATACTCTTAGCACGATGATCGTGCTTGCATGCAGCGAATAACGCACCATGTACTTGCCAAAAATCATATCGCGGATGTCAGCCGGGACTGGGGCGCTTAGCACCGGAATGCCCATTTGGGGGGCCGTTGGCAGAAGTTCAATTTTAGCCACCAACTCGGCGGCTATGCGATGAGCTGCTGTTGGGTTATGTGCGGCAATAAAGGCCCGCAAGCGCTTTAAATCGTCAATCGCCTCAGCAGAATAAACAAGTCTCACTTGCCCGGCGCATCCAGCTCATGATCCGTGCCCCAACTGCTTAGCCAGCGGTGCACTTCACTGGCATCCACCACTTTGCCCTGCGCAACAGACTCCATCGCATCCAGGGTTTGCTGCCAGCGCTGTTGCTCCAGATGCTGCTTATCAATGTATTCCGACAGAGCCTGGTTGATCACCCAGCCCTTGCTGCGCTGCAGCTTGTCCGCAATCGCTTCCAGTTGCTGCTCTACATCGGCCTGCAATCGAACTGTCGTCACACCCATCATCAACACTCCCAACCTACAATGTAATACATTGTAGTAAGCGAGGGGTTGGAATGCAATCAGTGGTCAGAATGGCGGGTATGGTGTGTGAGTGCTGTTTTGCAGGCATAAAAAAAGGGCTGAAATTCAGCCCTTTTTCTCTGCGTTGAATTAACGACGCAGGCCAAGACGCTTGATCAAGTCAGCGTAACGGCTTTGATCTTTGCCTTTCAGGTAGTCCAGCAATTTACGACGCTGGCTAACCATACGCAGCAGACCGCGGCGTGAGTGGAAATCGTGCTTGTGATCAGCAAAGTGACCTTGCAGGTGGTTGATGTTTGCAGTCAGCAAAGCAACCTGTACTTCTGGTGAACCTGTGTCACCTTCTTTTTGTGCGTAATCCGCAACGATTTTTGCTTTTTCAGCAGCAGTTAAAGCCATGGTGTACTCCAATTCTGAGTGAGTTAATGAATGTATTGCCGCCGATCACTCATTCAGCCAACAATAAAAAGCGGGCGCATTGTACCATGCCGGTACGGCTTTACAAGCTTTATTGCTTGTTGGTACTCAGCAAGCGTCTTGGTTTCAGCTCGCCCTGCTCCCGTTTACCAATACCCAAAAATTGTTGCTCAGCACTGTACAAGCGCACGGCTTCAGCATCCGGCAGCTCGCAGCCAAAGCTTTGGCCGTGGGCAATACGGCGCTGCTGCTCGGCGCTTAGCGTTAAGGCTTCCAGGCCGTGCAGGGCTGCATCGAGTGGCAGCAGCAGTTGATCCAACGTCGAAAAATCCCGGCTTTGATGGCACGGCGCTGCCAGGGCTTCCAGCTTAGGGAGTGGCTGCATGGCTTCGGCCTGAAAAGGCCCGACCTGAGTACGGTGCAAGGCACTGACATAAGCACCGCAGCCTAAGGCTTCGCCCAAATCATCAATCAGGGTGCGGATGTAGGTGCCTTTGCTGCAATGCACTATAAAATCGGCGTCAGTTTGCTCGCTGCTTTGGCGCAGGGCCAGCAACTCAAAACGAAAGATGCTGATCGGCCTGGCTTCGCGCGGTACCGTGATGCCCTGACGGGCATACTTGTACAGCGGCTGGCCCTGGTACTTTAATGCCGAAAACATGGTCGGCACCTGCAGGATATCGCCCCGAAAGGCCTGCATCGCCAGCTCCAGCTGCTGCTGGTTGAACGCCACCGGCCGGGTACTGACCACCTCACCGGCTGCATCACTGGTATCGGTGCGGATGCCAAAACGGGCGCTGACCAGATAGGTTTTATCGGTATCCAGCAAAAACTGACTGAACTTGGTGGCTTCACCAAAACAAATCGGCAGTAAGCCACTGGCTAAAGGGTCCAGCGCGCCGGTATGGCCGGCTTTTTGCGCCTGATACAACCAGCGCACCTTTTGCAAAATACCATTGCTGGTAAATTCCAGCGGCTTGTCTAAAAGCAGAATGCCGTCGACGGCACGGCGTTTGTGTTGCTGTGTCATTTAATCCTGCTTGTCGGACTCGGTCGTGTTATCAGTGTCATGCTCTGCGGCATCATCGGCAGCACCAGCCGGACGCTTGGCTTCATCGGCGCGACGGGCAGACTCGACCAACGCGGTCAGACGAATGCCTTCATCCAGCGTGCTGTCGTAGTAAAACTGCACCTGAGGCACGATGCGGGTTTGGATCCGCTTGCCAATCAGACCGCGGATAAAACCTTTGGCATCGTTTAAGATCTTCAGGTTGTCTTTGACCTTGTCCTGCTCCAGGCCAAGAAAAGTGACGTAAATTTTGGCGTAGGATAAATCGCGCGACACATCGACCTGCGACACCGTAATCATATGGTGCAAACGGGGATCTTTGATTTCGCGCTGCAGGATCACTGCCAGCTCTTTTTGCAGCTGCTGCGACAGCCGGTCGACACGGGAAAACTCTTTGTGTGCCATCTTTTTTTCCTTTAAAAAAACAAACACCACCAGAAAGCACAGCCCCTGATGGTGTCTGATTAAGCGGTCGGATTACAGCGTACGTTCGACCTGAACCACCTCAAAGACTTCGATTTGATCGCCTTCGCGGACATCGTTGTAGTTCTTCACACCGATACCACACTCGAAGCCATTACGAACTTCGTTGACGTCGTCTTTAAAGCGGCGCAGTGACTCCAGCTCGCCTTCGTAGATCACCACGTTATCACGCAGTACCCGGATAGGGGCATTGCGTTTGATCACGCCTTCACTGACGATACAGCCGGCAATAGCGCCGAACTTCGGTGAGCGGAATACATCACGTACCTGTGCCAAACCAATGATTTGCTGTTTGAACTCAGGGGCCAGCATACCGGTCATCGCCTGCTTCACTTCATCCAGCAGCTCATAAATGATGCCGTAGTAACGCAGATCCAGACCTTCATCTTCAACGATACGACGGGCTGATGCATCCGCACGCACGTTAAAGCCGATAATGATGGCTTGCGAGGCTGCTGCCAGGCTAACGTCGGTCTCGGTAATACCACCCACGCCACTGCCGATGATTTTGATTTTGACTTCATCGGTCGACAGCTTGCTGAGTGATTCGGTGATGGCTTCCACCGAGCCCTGTACATCGGCCTTCAGTACGATGTTCAGTTCAGACACATCGCCTTCCGCCATGTTAGCAAACATATTTTCCAGCTTGGCTTTTTGCTGACGCGCCAGTTTCACATCACGGAACTTGCCCTGACGGTAAAGTGCGACTTCACGGGCTTTACGCTCGTCTTTCACCACGGTGACTTCATCACCGGCCTGCGGCACACCAGACAGGCCAAGGATTTCGACCGGAATGGACGGGCCAGCTTCGCTGACGTTACGGCCATTCTCATCACGCATGGCGCGAACTTTACCGTACTCGAAACCACAAAGTACCACGTCGCCCTGATTCAGCGTGCCTTCCTGCACCAGAATAGAAGCGACCGGACCACGGCCTTTATCCAGGCGGGATTCGATCACCACACCACGAGCCAAACCAGCTTTCACAGCGGTCAGTTCCTGAATCTCGGCCAAATCAAGCACCGCATCCAGCAGCTGGTCGATACCGGTACCTGCTTTAGCAGACACTGGTACGAATTGGGTATCACCGCCCCACTCTTCCGAAATTACATCGTACTGCGACAATTCGTTGCGCACCCGATCCGGATCGGCTTCTGGCTTATCCATTTTGTTGATGGCAACAATCAAAGGAACACCGGCTGCCTTAGCATGCTGGATTGCTTCTTTGGTTTGCGGCATTACGCCATCGTCGGCTGCCACGACCAAAATTACGATATCAGTTGCTTTGGCACCACGAGCCCGCATCGAAGTAAAGGCAGCGTGACCTGGCGTATCCAGGAAAGTCACCATACCGCGATCGGTATCCACATGGTAAGCACCGATATGCTGGGTAATACCACCGGCTTCGCCATCGGCGACTTTGGCTTTACGAATGTAATCCAGTAACGAGGTTTTACCATGGTCAACGTGGCCCATCACCGTGACTACCGGTGCACGCGGCTCCAGTTCACCGGTCTCGCCACGCTCAGACATCACCGCTTCTTCCAGCTCGTTCTCTTTGGTCAGCACGAACTTATGGCCCATTTCTTCACAGACAATGGCCGCAGTTTCCTGATCAATCACCTGATTGATGGTCGCCATAGCGCCCATTTTCATCATGGTCTTGATCACTTCGGTGGCTTTCACTGCCATTTTGGCAGCCAGCTCGGCCACCGTAATGGTTTCACCAATCCGCACTTCCCGCTCCACCGGCTGGGCTGGCTTGTTAAAGCCATGCTGCATGCTGGACGGGGTTTTCTTTTTCTTGCTGTGCTTGTTGGCACGGTTAAAGGCTTCACGATCATTACGATCATCTTTCTTTTTGCCTTTAGCCGGAGCCGCCTTCTTCGCAGCCACACCACGACGACCGGCCCGCTCTTCGCGTGCATCTACTTCGTCTTCGGCTTGCTTGGCAAACTCGTTGCTGGTCAGGTGATAATCGCCATCTTCAGTGCCTTTGGCTTTTTCTTCCTGCTCCCAGCGCTCACGATTCTCTTCGGCAAGACGCTTGGCTTCTTCTGCCTGTTTGCGTGCTTCTTCTTCCAGCTTACGCAGGGCTTCCGCTTCTTGCTGCTGTTTTAGACGCTCGGCTTCTTTCCGCGCTTCTTCACGGGCAGCACGACGGGCCGCTTCTTCCGGATCGTCTTTTTTCTGCTCTTCACGACGCTTGGCTTCAGCGGCTTTACGCTCCGCTTCTTCCTTCGCCCGACGCTCAGCTTCGGCTTTGGCTTTACGCTGTGCTTCCTGACGCTCGCGCTCAGCACGTTCGGCTTCGGCTTTGGCTTTTTCTTCAGCCAGCCGCGCTTCTTCCTGCGCTTTTAACGTCGCTTCATCCAGCATCGGCTTTTTAATGTAGGTTTTTTGCTTACGCACTTCTACCGTGACTTCACGGTTACGCCCAGCACCACCCGGTACGCTCAGAGTGCTCTTCTCTTTGCGCTTTAAGGTCAGCTTGGACGGCGTCGCGGCCTCAGCACCATGCTGGCGGCTTAAATGCTGCAGCAAAGTACGCTTTTCATCTTCGGTGACCATGGAGCCAGCATTCTTGCTGATCCCGGCGTCTGCAAATTGTTGTACTAAGCGATCAACAGTTGTGTTTACATCTGTGGCGAGCTTTTCTATGGTGACATCTGCCATATAAGTTGTTACCTCCGTTGACCCATTAATTTTCTTCGCTGAACCAGACAATGTTTCTGGCAGCCATGATCAGGGCGGCTGCCTGATCTTCACTCATTTCTGCTAAATCCAGCAGGTCATCAACGCCCTGCTCGGCTAAATCGTCTAATGTAACTACGCCTTTGCTGGCCAACACATAGGCGGTGTGGGTATCCAGACCTTCCAGTGCTAACAGTTGCTCAGATGGCTTAGCGCCTTCCAGTGACTCTTCTGAAGCCAGCGCCTGAGTGGTCAGGTAAGCTTTAGCGCGATTGCGCAGTTCTTCAACAATCTCTTCGTCAAAGCCATCGATGGACAAGAGTTCAGAAACAGGGACATAGGCAATTTCTTCCAGCGTGGAGAAACCCTCATCTACCAGTACTGAGGCAAAATCTTCATCAATTTCCAGTGTGCTGGTGAAAAGATCCATCACCTTGCTGGCTTCTTCCTGATGCTTCTTCTGCATGTCTTCAACCGTCATTACGTTCAGTTCCCAACCAGTCAACTGGCTGGCAAGACGAATGTTCTGACCATTGCGGCCAATGGCCATCGCCAGGTTGCCTTCTTCAACGGCGATATCCATCGAATGTGCTTCTTCATCCACGACGATCGAAGCGACTTCGGCCGGAGCCATGGCATTAATAACAAACTGGGCATCGTTGTCGTCGTACAACACGATATCCACCCGCTCGCCACCCAGCTCACCGGAAACTGCCTGCACGCGTGAACCACGCATACCAACACAGGCGCCAACCGGATCGATACGACGGTCGTTGGTCTTCACAGCGATTTTAGCGCGTGAACCCGGATCGCGGGCTGCACCACGCAGCTCAATCATTTCTTCACCGATTTCCGGCACTTCAATACGGAACAGTTCAATCAGCATTTCCGGGCGGGTACGGCTTAAGAACAGCTGAGCGCCGCGGGCTTCCGGCTTCACTTCGAACAGCAAAGCACGTAAACGGTCGCCAGTGCGGTAGGTTTCACGCGGCAGCATGTGCTCGCGGGTCAGAATCGCTTCAGCATTGTTGCCAAGGTCAACGATGATGTTATCCCGGTTGGCTTTTTTCACCACACCGGTCACCAGCTCACCCACCTGATCCACATACGCCTCGACTACCTGAGAGCGCTCTGCTTCCCGTACTTTTTGTACAATGACCTGTTTAGCCATTTGCGTGGTGATACGGTCGAATACGATGGACTCAATTTGCTCTTCCACGTAATCGCCAACATTCAGTTCCGGCTGCTCGTACTGAGCTGCCGATAGGGTAATCTCCCGATAAGGGTGTTCAATCGGCTGATCATCCGGCACCACTTCCCAACGACGGAAGGTATCAAAAGAGCCGGTTTTACGATCGATACTGACCCGAACCTCAATGTCGCCTTCATTCTTCTTTTTAGTGGCGGCGGCCAGTGCGTATTCCAGCGCCTCAAAGATTTTCTCTCTGGGCACCGACTTTTCATTTGAAACCGCATCAACAACCAATAAAATTTCTTTTGCCATTTTCTTGCTGCCTCTGTTGGACCTGTCTGCAATCAGAACACAGGTACAATATTTGCCTTTTCAACGTTATCCATCAGCAAACGAAACTGCTTGCCATCGATTTCTATCACCAGCATATCCTGCTCAATCGCCTGCAAGATGCCTTTGAATTTACGACGTCCATCCTGGGGAATGGCCAGTTTTACATCCACTTTTTGACCTACAGCCCTAGCAAAATGCTCGGGCGTAAATAAGGGCCGATCCAAACCAGGCGACGATACTTCCAGCATGTATTCATGCGAAATGGGATCTTCCACATCCAAAATGGCACCCACTTCACGGCTGATGATGGCGCAATGCTCCACCGTCACCCCGTCTGGATGATCAATGTATAAGCGCACCGTAGAATGCTTACCTGCACGCAACACTTCAATACCAAGCAATTCAAAGCCAGCTGCCGACACAGTCGGTGTCAGTAACTCCATTAACTGCTGTTCCTGCTTCGCCAAGAAAACCTCCAGAGCCGCCGGCTGGGTTTACCCACGCCAGCTACAGGTGTTAAATAAAAAATGGGCGAAACGCCCATTCCACAAACTCAGTTTGCAGATATAAAAACGCCCCGAACAAGCGGGGCGAATTTACTATCCGAAAGCACTGATTTATCGCCAAAATCAATGCTGAATTAATCGTGGCGAGCATCACTACTGACGATCGCTCCACAGTTCGGTGACTGTGAATTGGTCAAGTTTAAAATTAGTACGAATTTTAAACTGACGAAATTTGGTTGCGGGAGCCGGATTTGAACCGACGACCTTCGGGTTATGAGCCCGACGAGCTACCAGGCTGCTCCATCCCGCGTCCGTAATTGGCAACTATTATATAGCTGTGAGGTTAGTACCGCAAGGGCTTAGGCATTTAATGCCGGCTCTTGCTGTTGTAATTTGGTGCCGAGAGCGGGACTTGAACCCGCACGTCCGAAGACACTACCCCCTCAAGATAGCGTGTCTACCAATTTCACCACCTCGGCAGATGTGTCCGGCTTAGTTACCGAACGGGATCTCGTTCTCAGACGGGGTTGCTGGTACGGATTCAGTCATTGGAACCGACAAATCCTGCCATGCATCCACCTGGCTACTCTGGCCCGCAGTGTAACGACCCAGCACAATGCTCAGAACAAAGAAAACGACAGCAAGCACTGTGGTGGTTTTGGTAAGGAAATTACCTTTACCCGCAGAGCCAAATACTGTGGAGGAAGCGCCAGCACCAAAGGCAGCACCCATATCGGCACCTTTACCGTGCTGGATCAGGATCAACCCGATCAACGATAAAGCCACCAACAAATACATCACCATAAAGACTTCAAACATAATTCGTTAACCCTTTGCGCTCAGGCAAATGTGTAAAAATTCTTCAGCATTCAGGCTGGCACCACCGACCAGACCGCCATCAATATCCGGCTGGCTAAGCAGCTCAGCAGCATTCTTGCTATTGACGCTGCCACCGTATAAAACTCTGACCTCGGCAGCCGCTTTGCTATCGTACTGTGCCAGCTGCTGGCGGATGGCTGCGTGGGCTTGCTGAGCCTGCTCAGGAGTTGCCGCTTCACCCGTACCTATAGCCCAAACCGGCTCGTAAGCGATCACCGACTTAGCGAGGAATTCGGGATGCGAAGCATACACTGCAGCTAATTGTTTCGCAAGCACCTGCCCGGTTTTTTCTTGTTGCCGCTGCTGCAGGTTTTCACCAATACAGTACACTGGCGTCAGGCCATGTTCGATGGCTTGCTGCATCTTACCAGCCAGTGCCTGATCGCTTTCAGCAAACAGGGTGCGACGCTCAGAATGGCCGACCAAAACGAAGCGAGCGCCTGCAGCTGCCAGCAAGGCCGCACTTAACTCACCGGTGTAAGCACCCGCAGTGTGCTCACTCAGATTTTGCGCACCTAAGACACAAGACGCTGAGTTTGCAAAGGCATGCAGCAGGGTCGCAGGCGGACAAATCAGCACATCCAGCTCGTTAAGATTGGTTGAAGCCAGAGCCGAAAGCATTTCTTTGGCCAAAGCATCAGAGCCATTCATTTTCCAGTTGGCTGCCACCATGGGCTTGCGCATTGTCATGCCTGTTCCTTGTAATTATTGCGGCCCGATAGTACCCAATGCCAGCCGCAATCTCAAGTTTGTTGCCATGTTTTGCTGTTAACTGGCGATTTTAACCGCATTGGCAATGGTCTGGGCAAACGCCTCGACTTCGGTCAGAACCTCCCCTTCTACCATTACCCGGATCAAGGGTTCAGTGCCTGATTTGCGGATCAATACCCGACCTTTAGTGCCCAGTTTAGCCTCGACATCGGCAATGGCTTGCTTGACGTTTTGTTTCTCCAGCGGCGCTGTGCCTTTTTCAAACTTCACGTTCACCAGTACCTGTGGCAACTTTGCCATACCCTGACTGATGTCAGCCAGGCTTTGTTGCTCCTGGATCATGGCGGTGAGCACCTGCAAAGAGGCAATAATGCCATCGCCAGTACAGGTGTGGTCCAGATTCAGCACATGGCCTGAGTTCTCACCACCAATGCGCCAATCGTGCTCGCGCAGCAGCTCCATGACATAACGATCCCCCACTTTGCTGCGCAAAAACGGAATATTAAGCTCTGCCAGGGCCAGCTCCAGGCCCATATTGCTCATCAGGGTACCCACCACACCGCCATGCAAACGCTTTTGTTTCTGTGCTGCCCGGGCAATGATGTAAACAATTTCATCGCCATCAATCACACGTCCGGTGTGATCGACCATCATCACCCGATCCCCGTCTCCATCGTAAGCAATTCCCAGGTCGGCTTTTAACTCCACTACCTTTTCTTGCAACGGCACCGTGTGCGTGGCCCCACAGTTGGCATTGATATTCAGGCCGTCCGGGCTGGCACCGATGACGGTAACCTCAGCACCTAGTTCCCGAAATACATTCGGCGCGATGTGGTAGGTAGCACCATGCGCACAGTCCAGCACCAGGCGCACACCTTTTAATGACATATGATTGGGCAGGTGGCTTTTGCAAAACTCGATGTACCGGCCAGCTGCATCGTCTACCCGTACTGCTTTGCCCAGCTGCTCTGAAGGCACGCATACCATGGGTTGTTCCAGCTCATTTTCAATCGCCAGCTCAGTCTCATCCGGTAACTTGGTCCCATCGGCCGAGAAAAACTTAATGCCATTGTCGTAATATGGGTTGTGCGAGGCACTGATGACAATGCCGGCTTCGGCGCGGAAGGTGCGCGTTAGATAGGCAACTGCAGGGGTGGGCATCGGCCCCAGCAAACGGACATCCACACCGGCCGCCACCAGCCCAGCTTCCAGTGCAGTCTCTAATAAGTAGCCGGAAATACGGGTATCTTTACCAATCAGGACCTTGCGGGTGCCACTTTTGGACAGTACCCGGCCAGCAGCCCAACCTAACTTCATGGCAAATTCCGGGGTGATCGGAAAATCCCCTACCTTGCCACGCACACCATCGGTACCAAAATACTTTCTGCTCATTCCTTAACTCCATGAAGGGTTGCGTCTACCACAGCCAACGCATCGGCTGTTGCTTTCACGTCATGCACCCGGATTATGTGGGCTCCTTTAATGGCGGCTATTGTGGCACAGGCCAGACTGCCTGCCAATCGCTCCGCGACAGGCTGATTGAGTAAATTGCCTACCATGGATTTGCGTGACATGCCCACCAATAAAGGCAGCTGTAATGTCTGCCATTGCTCAAGCTGCTGCAGCAGCTGATAATTTTGCGCCAGGGTTTTGCCAAAGCCAAAACCCGGATCCAACAACAACTGCTGCCGCTGAATACCAGCGGCCAAACAAGCGTCAATCCGTTGCTGCATAAACAGCAGGACCTCAGCAGTAACATCCTGATAGGTTGGCTGTTGTTGCATGGTTTTGGGTTCGCCCAGCATGTGCATTAAACAGACCGGTACACCGGTTGCTGCCGCCACAGCCAGAGCGCCATCAGCACGCAGCGCATACACATCGTTGATCATATCAGCGCCAGCCTGAACCGCCGCTGACATCACTGCAGCCTTGCTGGTATCAATCGACAGCACGCAATCAAACCGAGTACGGATTGCTTCAATCACCGGTAGCACCCGATCAAGTTCTTGTTGCAGCGGCACAGGCTCAGAGCCTGGCCGGGTGGACTCACCACCGATATCCAGAATGGCGGCTCCTTGCTGCAACATCTGCTCTGCTTGATACAAGGCCGTATCGAGTTGTTGATACTGGCCACCATCGGAAAAAGAGTCTGGGGTTACATTTAAAATACCCATGATCCTTGGGCGGGCTAAATCCAGCGTTCGCTGACGGGGTAAGCTAAGTTGCATGCTAACGTCTCAAAAAATAAAGCCAGAAAAAAACCCGGCAAGCCGGGTTTTTCAATCATCAAACAATCAGTGCAGCTTGCCTTCGGATGGTTCAGCGTTCGGACCAACCGTCTCCTCTGCATCTGAGTCATCGTTGGAGCTGCCTTTACCGCCTTTATCGCGCGGCTCCCAGTTTTCCGGATCACGTACTGGCCGGCGTTCCATCAAATCATCGATTTGACGCGCATCAATGGTTTCATACTTCATCAACGCATCTTTCATCGAGTGCAGAATGTCCATATTGTCTTTGATCAGACTGTAAGCACGCTCGTAATTACGGTCGATAAAGCTACGGATCTCGGCATCAATGGTTTTCACAGTCTCTTCAGACATGTGCTTGTTCTTGCTGACAGAGCGTCCTAAGAACACTTCGCCATCTTCATCGGCATACAACAGGGGTCCGAGCTTCTCGGAGAAGCCCCATTGAGTGACCATTTTGCGGGCCAGATCAGTCGCACGTTCAATATCATTCGATGCACCGGTCGTGACCATTTCTGAACCATAAATCACATCTTCAGCGATACGGCCACCAAACAAAGAGCTGATCATACTTTCCAGCTGTTGCTTGCTGTAACTGACCCGATCGCGCTCTGGCAGGTACATGGTGACCCCCAGCGCCCGGCCACGTGGAATGATACTGACTTTGTAGACCGGATCGTGCTCTGGTACCAGACGACCGACAATGGCATGACCAGCTTCATGATAAGCGGTCATTTCTTTGTCTTTTTCGGTCATCACCATAGAGCGGCGCTCAGCACCCATCATGATTTTATCTTTGGCTTTCTCAAACTCATCCATGGTGACGGTACGGCGATTGCCACGCGCTGCGAAAAGCGCGGCTTCATTGACCAGGTTGGCTAAATCGGCACCAGAGAAACCTGGGGTACCACGCGCAATCACCGAAGGATCAACATCATCGCCCAGCGGAACTTTACGCATATGGACTTTTAGGATCTGCTCACGGCCTTTTACATCCGGCAAGCCAACCACGACCTGACGGTCAAAACGGCCCGGACGCAACAAGGCAGGGTCTAGAACATCAGGACGGTTGGTAGCAGCAATCACAATAATGCCTTCGTTGCCGTCAAAACCATCCATCTCAACCAGCATCTGGTTCAGGGTTTGCTCACGCTCATCATGCCCCCCCCCCAAACCGGCACCACGCTGGCGACCTACCGCATCAATCTCATCGATGAAGATAATGCAAGGAGCCGCTTTTTTGGCCTGGTCGAACATATCCCGGACCCGGGAAGCACCCACACCAACAAACATTTCCACGAAGTCTGAACCGGAGATGGTAAAGAAAGGAACCTTAGCTTCACCAGCAATCGCCTTGGCCAGCAGGGTTTTACCAGTTCCTGGCGGCCCCACCATCAGAATACCAGTCGGGATTTTACCACCCAGCTTCTGGAAGCGGGACGGATCACGCAGATAATCTACCAGCTCGCTGACTTCTTCTTTGGCTTCATCACAGCCCGCCACATCGACAAAAGTGGTTTTGATTTGATCTTCACCCATCAGTTTGGCTTTGCTTTTGCCAAAGGACATCGCGCCTTTGCCACCGCCGCCCTGCATCTGGCGCATAAAGAAAATCCAGACACCGATCAACAACAGCATTGGGAACCAGGAGATAAAGATGGTTGCCAGCCAGCTGCCTTCCTCTGGTGGCTTACCCACAATGCGTACATCGTGCTTGTACAGATCGTCAATCAGCTTGCTATCGTAGCCACCTGGGATCACCGTCTCAAAGCGATCACCATTACGGCTCACACCACTGATCACGCCAGAGCGCTCGATCTGCACTTCCCGGATCTGACGCTGCTCTACCTGCTTTAGAAACTGATCGTAACTGGTCATCCGCTCGGCACTGTCGCCAGGACCGAAGCTATTAAAAATCGACATCAAGACGACGGCGATCACCAGCCAGACGATAAGATTTTTAGCCATATCACTCAAGGTTGTAACCTCTTACTTGCCGTTAAATTTAATCAGGCCACTACTGCGACTTGAAACCTGTTGCCACTATGTAGGCTTCACGGGAGCGGGAGCGCGAGGAGTCCGGCTTTCGTGATTTTACAGTGGTAAAGGCCTGTCGGACTGCTTTCAGGTAGTCCTCAAAACCTTCTCCATGAAATACTTTGACCACAAAACTTCCGTTTTGCTTCAATACCTGGTGACACATATCGAGTGCCAGCTCGACCAGGTAAATTGCCCTGGCTTGATCCGTTGCCAGGTTGCCACTCATATTGGGCGCCATATCGGATAATACCACATCTACGTTGCGACCTTCGATCCGGCTCAGTAATGCCTGCAATACTGCGTCTTCCCGAAAATCACCCTGCAAAAAAGACACACCAGGCAAAGGGTCCATAGGAAGTATATCACAAGCTATCACCCGACCCGAGGGTGTTACCAGTTTTGCCGCCATTTGCGACCAGCTGCCTGGAGCTGAGCCCAAGTCTACCACGGTCATGCCGGGCTTGATCAGCTTATCCTGTTGTTGAATTTCTTCCAGTTTAAAAGCAGCTCTGGAACGCAGGCCCTGCTTCTGTGCTTTTTGCACAAAATGATCATCAAAATGCTCTTTCAACCAACGCGTTGAGCTGGCTGAGCGCTTTTTTCGCGTCATCTTACTACTCTGAAATGGCTATGACCTCTAGATGGCGTTACAATAGCATGAATTCAAGATTAATTTGTGGAAATCGTATCAAGATGGCACTAAGCAATAAACAGAAACAGTTCTTAAAATCCAAAGCGCACGATTTAAAACCGGTGGTATTGCTGGGTGGCAATGGCCTTACCGAAGGCGTTATCGCTGAAATCGAACAGGCATTGGATCATCACGAGCTGATCAAAATTAAAGTCCCGGGAGAAGACCGCGAGCAGAAAATACTGGTGATGGATGCCATTGTTCGCGAAACCAAAGCAGAAAAAGTCCAGGTCATCGGTAAAACTCTGGTGCTGTTCCGGCCAGCGAAAGAGCCAAAGATTCAACTGCCTAAGGCTTGATTCTGCCCCACAGCTAAAAAACCAGCCCGGGTCAGAATGGCACGGGCCTCGTCTTTCGTCGCCACAATAGCACGCTGATAATCATCCGGCTTGGGTACATCGGTCGCTTTGGTAAATTGCCAGCGAAATAGTGGATGTTCCGGCAGCATGACAATGCCAAACTTTAACTGATGTTGAAAACACCAGCTTGAGTTGTCCTGCAGCTTAGTAAACACATCTGCCGGACATGCCTGCCAATCGGTACCATCCAGCGACATCGCCCAGGGCCTGCCTGCAAATGACAGCGCCATCTGGCGCAGTTGCCGGATATAATCTTCGACGGTTAAATTTGTCCAGGTACCTTTGGCTGTCAACCAGATCGTCTGATCTTCTTTGATCAGTTCAAACTTGCTTTTGGCAGAATGCATCAAACAACCTCATCAATTCCAAGAGACTCAGTGTAATCGATAGACCCTCGTTAGCAGGTCTGACCGGCAACTAGTGTGCGACCAATACGCAAAAAAAAGCGGCCGAAGCCGCTTTTCTCATTAACCCAGTCTGATTAGAGGTACTGCACATCGGTGATTTCAAATTCAACCATGCCTTTTGGCGTGTTGATTGTCACCACATCGTCTTGCTCTTTGCCGATCAGGCCACGCGCGATTGGTGAGTTCACCGAAATCAGGTTCTTTTTAATATCGGCTTCATCATCTCCAACGATGCGATAACTGACTTCTTCCTCGGTATCGAGGTTCAGAATGGTGACTGTTGCACCAAAAATCACCTTGCCATTATTTGGCATGCTGCTGACATCGATGATTTGGGCATTGCCGAGTTTGCCTTCGATATCCTGGATACGGCCTTCACAAAAGCTCTGAGCCTCCCGTGCAGCGTGGTATTCGGCATTTTCTTTCAAATCACCATGTTCACGCGCATCGGCAATAGCCTGAATAATCTGTGGCCTTTTTACTGACTTCAATTCATTCAGTTCAGCGCGCAGCATTTCTGCGCCCTGAACTGTCATTGGTATTTTCATCCGTTTACTCTCTTATGCAGCTCCTGCACCGAAGTCACTTGCTCAAAAGCACTGGCAGCATTGGCTTTGCACGTGGCAAAAGCAGCATTTAATGTCGTTGTGTAGTTGGCTTTGTATTGCAGAGCACCACGACGCAACACCTTGGAATCTTCAATCGCCTGACGCCCTTCGGTGGTGTTTACCATGTAGCTGTATTCACCATTTTTGATACGGTCCAAAATATGCGGCCGGCCTTCCGATACCTTGTTCACGACCCGGCATGCGACACCAGCCTGTTGTAAGGTCGTTGCAGTGCCTTTGGTAGCATCGAGTTCAAAACCAAGTGCTATCATGTGTTTGGCCAGCTCAATCACCCGCACTTTATCGCTGTTACGAACCGAAAGTAAAGCACGGCCCCCAGTCGGGATCAAGGTACCACAACCAAGCTCAGCTTTGGCAAAGGCCTCTTCAAAGGTATCACCAACCCCCATCACCTCACCGGTAGAACGCATTTCCGGGCCAAGGATGGGATCCACACCAGGGAACTTATTAAAAGGAATCACCACTTCTTTCACCGAGAAATAGGGCGGGATCACTTCTTTGGTCACCCCTTGCTCAGCCAGACTGCGGCCGGCCATGCAACGGGCCCCCACTTTAGCAACCTGAATACCAGTAGCTTTGGAAACAAAGGGCACGGTTCGTGCTGCCCGTGGGTTGACCTCAATCAGGTAGACTTCGCCATCTTTTACCGCAAACTGAGTATTCATCAAACCGACCACACCCAGCTCCAGCGCCAATTTACGCACCTGCTCGCGCATCACATCCTGGATTGCCGGCGACAAACTGTGCGGTGGCAAGGTACAGGCTGAGTCGCCTGAATGCACGCCCGCTTGTTCAATGTGCTCCATAATGCCGCCAATCACCACGTCCTTGCCATCACAAATGGCATCGATATCTACCTCAATGGCATCATCAAGGAAGTTATCCAGCAGCACCGGTGCTTCATTGGATACACTGACCGCATCCGTCATATAGCGCTTTAAATCGGTTTCATCGTAGACGATTTCCATCGCCCGGCCGCCCAGTACATAGGAAGGCCGCACTACCATAGGGAAGCCAATATCACCGGCTTTAAGCAAGGCCTCTTCCAAACTGGTCACGGTCGCATTTTTCGGCTGTTTCAGGCCAAGACGATCGACCGCTTGCTGGAAACGTTCGCGATCTTCAGCCCTGTCTATCGCATCCGGCGAAGTACCAATGATAGGCACGCCTGCAGCTTCCAGTGCGCGAGCCAGCTTCAATGGCGTTTGACCACCGTACTGTACAATCACACCTTTAGGCTGCTCTTTGGCCACAATTTCCAGCACATCTTCCAGAGTGATTGGCTCAAAGTACAAGCGATCCGAGGTATCGTAGTCGGTAGACACGGTTTCCGGGTTGCAGTTGACCATAATGGTTTCATAGCCGTCTTCACGCAGTGCCAAGGCAGCGTGAACACAGCAGTAGTCAAACTCAATGCCCTGACCAATGCGGTTTGGACCACCACCCAGAATCATGATTTTATCGCGATTGGTTGGTGCCGCTTCACATTCTTCATCGTAGCTGCTGTACATGTAGGCGGTATTGGAGGCAAACTCCGCTGCGCAGGTATCCACCCGCTTATAGACCGGGTGCAAAGCATAACCATGGCGCTTTTTACGGACTTCGTTTTCACTGACACCCAGCAACTCAGCAATGCGCTGATCAGAGAAGCCTTTGCGCTTGTAGCGGCGTAAGCTGCTTTCATCCAGGCCGGAGAAACCAGCATCGTGAATGGCTTGCTCTTCGCGCACCAGGTCCTCAATTTGGACCAGGAACCAGGGATCAACTTTGGTCAGCTCAAAGATGTCCTGCTGACTCATACCAAAGCGAAACGCATCGGCGATGTACCAGATACGGTGCGCACCCGGCTCCTTAAGCTCACGCACCAAACGCTCTTTCGCATCCGGTGCGGACAGATCTTGCATCGGATCCAGACCAGAGACACCAATCTCCAGGCCGCGTAAGGCTTTTTGCATTGATTCTTGTTGATTACGACCAATCGCCATCACTTCACCCACCGACTTCATCTGAGTGGTCAGACGGTCGTTGGCACCGGCAAACTTTTCAAAGTTAAAGCGCGGTACCTTAGTGACCACGTAGTCGATGCTGGGTTCGAATGAAGCAGGTGTGATGCCGCCGGTGATTTCATTGGCTAGCTCATCCAGGGTGTAACCGACCGCCAGTTTGGCCGCGACCTTGGCAATGGGGAAGCCGGTGGCTTTGGAGGCCAGGGCAGAAGAGCGTGATACCCGCGGGTTCATTTCAATAATGACCATGCGGCCATCTTCCGGGTTGATACCAAACTGCACGTTGGAGCCACCGGTTTCTACGCCGATTTCACGCAACACAGCCAGCGAGGCATTGCGCATCAACTGGTACTCTTTGTCGGTCAGGGTTTGCGCCGGTGCTACCGTAATGGAATCACCGGTGTGGACGCCCATAGGGTCAAAGTTTTCAATCGAGCAAACAATGATGCAGTTGTCGTTTTTGTCCCGCACCACTTCCATTTCGTACTCTTTCCAGCCGATCAGCGACTCATCAATCAGCAGCTCTTTGGTCGGCGAGAGGTCCAGGCCCCGGGTACAGATTTCTTCAAACTCTTCCCGGTTATAGGCAATACCGCCACCAGAGCCGCCCATGGTGAACGACGGCCGGATAATGCATGGAAAGCCAATGTCTTCCAGCACCGCATAGGCTTCTTCCATCGAGTGGGCCATGCCAGCACGCGGGCATTCCAGGCCAATGGCGCGCATGGCTTTATCGAAACGGCTGCGGTCTTCGGCTTTGTCGATGGCATCTGCAGTAGCACCAATCATTTCGACATTGTATTTTTTCAGTACACCATGGCGTTCAAGATCCAGGGCACAGTTCAGTGCGGTCTGACCGCCCATGGTCGGTAACACCGCGCAAGGGCGCTCTTTCTCGATAATTTTTTCCACCACCTGCCAGTGGATGGGTTCGATGTAGGTCGCATCGGCCATCTCTGGATCGGTCATGATGGTGGCAGGGTTGGAGTTCACCAGAATAACCCGGAAGCCTTCTTCACGCAGGGCTTTACAGGCCTGAGCACCGGAGTAATCAAATTCACAGGCCTGGCCAATGACGATAGGGCCGGCGCCAAGGATAAGAATGCTTTTTAAATCAGTACGTTTTGGCATAATAAACTCTGTCTTTCCTCGCTAGCCTGAATTAATGCTGACGCTGACGCATCAGATCGATAAAGTGATCGAACAGCTCGGCCGCATCGTGTGGCCCCGGGCTTGCTTCTGGATGGCCCTGAAAACTAAAGGCTGGCTTGTCGGTACGGTGAATGCCTTGCAAGCTGCCATCAAACAAGGACTTGTGGGTAGCACGCAAGTTGGCCGGTAAGCCATCTTCTTCCACCGCAAAGCCATGGTTTTGTGCCGTGATCATCACTCTATTGTTGTCGAGGTTTTGCACCGGATGATTGCCGCCATGGTGACCAAATTTCATTTTGGTCGTCTGGGCACCACTGGCCAGTGCCAGCAATTGGTGACCAAGGCAGATCCCAAAGATAGGCAGATCGGTCGCTAACAATTGCTGGATAGCAGTAATGGCGTAGTCGCACGGAGCCGGGTCACCAGGACCATTGGAGAGGAAGATACCGTCCGGATTCAGTGCTAACACATCGCTGGCAGAAGTTTGCGCCGGCACCACCGTCAGCTTGCAGCCACGGTCGACCAACATCCGCAAAATATTGCGCTTCACACCATAATCATAAGCAACCACATGAAAAGGGGTTTCTGCCGGGCTGACAAAACCTTTGCCCAGCTGCCAACTGCCCTCGGTCCAGCTATAGGGCTCGGTCACTGTGACTTCTTTGGCCAAATCCATGCCTTTTAAGCCGGGAAAAGATTTCGCCTGCGCCAGCGCTTTACCGGCATCCAGCTCAGTACCTGCCATTAAGCAGCCATTTAAGGCGCCTTTCTCACGGAGGATCCGGGTCAATTTACGGGTGTCGATATCAGCAATGCCGAGGATGCCGCGTTGTTTTAAGTAGTCGGAGAGCGAAGCCTGATTACGGAAGTTGCTGGCCAGCAGTGGAAGGTCTCGAATGATCAGGCCTTTGGCCCAGATCCGGCTGGATTCTTCATCTTCATCATTGGTGCCGGTATTGCCAATGTGCGGGTTGGTCAGGGTGACCATTTGTTCAGCATAGGAGGGGTCGGTTAAGATCTCCTGATACCCGGTCATCGAGGTATTGAATACCACCTCTCCGACTGAAACTCCTTCGGCACCGATGGCCGTACCATGAAATACAGTGCCATCTTCTAAAACCAGCAAGGCAGACGTCGTCAAAATAACCTCCAAACAGCAAAAAACGGGCTTAAACCTGCTCGTTCAACACCCGTTTTTAATCCAAAGCAACTATCCCCAATTTGCCCAGGCAAATTCTCGGTATTTTATGCCAACTTAGCTAAAACGTCTAATGCTTTTTTGAAGTTCGTAGGAAATCATCCCTTTTGCATTTTTTTTTCCACTAAAGTGCAAAAGTCTAGTTCAAATCGGTCAATCCAAGCACTTGTTGCATGGAATAAAGTCCCGGCTGTTTGTTTTGCAACCAGAGGGCAGCCCTGATAGCACCTTGTGCGAAGGTAGTACGACTGCTTGCTTTGTGAGTTATTTCTAATCTTTCGCCTAAATCAGCAAAGAGAGCGGTATGATCGCCAATTATGTCGCCACCACGCACCGTGGCAAAACCTATGGTATTTTGCGAACGCTCACCGGTCATGCCCTCACGGCCATAGACAGCGCAGTCGGCTAAATCTCGTCCAAGCGTTTTGGCAATACTGGCGCCAATCGCCATGGCTGTGCCGGACGGTGCATCTTTCTTAAACCGATGATGCGCTTCGATGATTTCGATATCGGCCGTCTGGCCCATCACTTTGGCCGCCGTTTGCACCAGGTGTAGCAAGAGATTGACCCCCACGCTCATATTGGGTGCCCAGACAATCGGGATCTGTGCGCTGGCTTGTTGCACCCGCTGATACTGCGCATCGGTCAGGCCGGTCACACCAATCACCATGGCTTTTTTGGCAGCCACCGCCAAATCCAAATGCGCCAGCATCGGCTCTGGCATGGTGAAATCCACCCACACATCGGCCTCAGCCAAAGCGCTCGCCGAAGTAGCCTGCAAAGGGACATTTAATGTGCCACAAGCGGCCACTTCACCGGCATCCAGACCCAGCCAGTTGGAACCAGCCCGCACTATGGCTGCACCCAGTGTCAGTTGTTGCTCGTGACAAACCTGTACCAGCGCTCTTCCCATCCGGCCATTGGCACCAAAGACTCCGATTCTGGACATAATGGTATTCCTTAAAACGACAATGGCCGGTATTAGAACAAATCAGCGCTCTGGATGTCCAGAACTTGTTGGTTGCTAGAGCGCCTGCTGCAAAATACGCCGGGATACCTCCGGCGTAATATCGCCATGCTCGCCCAGTTTTACCATCTTATGCTGCACCAGGCGATCCACCATGGCATCGATAGCACCGGCATCGATGCCATAATCCGCTAACCGGGTCGGTACACCCATTTGCTCGAAGAAAGCCCGGGTATGACTGATCGCTTCGTCAATCAGGCGTTCTTCATCCTGATGAACCAGCTGCCAGACCCGCTGACCATATTGCAGCAGCTTCTCCCGCTTTTGCTGGCGTTGCTGCTGCAGCAAAGCTGGCAGCACTATGGCCAGGGTTTGCGCATGATCAAGACCATGCAGCGCTGTGATTTCATGGCCTATCATATGGGTGGCCCAATCCTGCGGCACCCCCACCCCAATCAAACCATTCAGCGCCATGGTTGCTGCCCACATGACATTGGCACGTACCGCATAATCTTCCGGCCGCTCCAGAGCCTGCGGCCCTTGTTCAATCAGAGTTTGCAGCAAGCCTTCAGCAAAACGGTCCTGCACCGGCGCGTTCGCCGGGTACGTCAGGTATTGCTCCATCACATGGACAAAGGCATCAACCACACCATTGGCAACCTGGCGGGGTGGCAAACTAAAGGTGGTGGTCGGATCTAAGATGGCAAATTGTGGGTAGACCAAGGGGCTGGAAAAGGCCATTTTCTCCTGAGTGCTGTAACGGGTGACCACTGAATTGCCATTGCTCTCCGAGCCGGTTGCCGGTAAGGTTAATACACACCCCAAAGGAATGGCTGCCTTGACTTTGGCCTTGCCACAGAGCAGATCCCAGGCATCGCCCTGATAACAAGCTGCAGCAGCAATAAACTTACTGCCATCGATCACGCTACCGCCGCCAACCGCCAGGATAAAATCCAGTTGTTCGCTTTTCAGCAAGGCTGTTGCTTTTAACAAGGTATCAAAGGATGGATTGGGTTCAATGCCGGCGAACTCAAGGCACACTTTGCCCTCAAGGGCTGCCACTACTTGATCATAGACCCCGTTCTGCTTGATGGAGCCACCACCATAGGTCAGTAACACCTTGGCTCCATCCGGGATAAGGGCAGCCAACTCAGCGATTGTCCGCTCACCGAATACGATGCGGGTAGGATTATGAAAGGTAAAATTTTGCATAAAGACTCCTGAACAAGTTGGCTGATTGATACGTAGCAAAACAGTAACGGTATCATTTTTCCCGGCATATCCGCTGAATTTGCCTGCAGACTGCTGCTGTTTTGTGCAATACAGCATTTTCGCCATACCCTGTTACAAAAAGACGGTAGGGCTTCAGGGCAAAGCTTAGTATAGTACTATGAACCTAGTTGCAATTTAAGGAAATCAAGATGTTGGCACTGGTCTGGCTTATCATCGCCATTGCATTTGGCATCGTGGAGCTGATGACGGGCACCTTCGTTATTTTGGCTATTTCGATGGGTGCATTTTCCGCCGCTATCAGCAGTTGGCTGTTTGCACTTAGTTTTACCCAATCGCTGTTTGTGTTTGCATTTGGCTGCATCATGTTTCTTCCCCTGTCGCTGTGGCTACGAAGAAAAGGGCTGGGAACCTCCAAAGCGGTCAATATGGCAGAGCCTGGTTACCAACAAAGCGTGGTGTTAGAGCTGCATGGCGATAAACTGGTGGCAAAAATGGGTGGCAGTTTTTACCCGGTAAAAGCAGAGTCGACCAACCAGGATACCAGCTGGCTGCAGCCAGGTCAGGAAGTCAAGGTCTGCCGTATTGATGGCATTACCTTGCTGGTTGCACCCAAAGACGAATTATCATCAACCTAAGGAGTTAAAAATGGATTTAGCCTTAATTTTATTACTCGGGGTGGCAGGCTTTGCCATCATCTTAATCCTCAACAACATCTTTATCGTGCGAAACAGTGAGTGCATGGTGATTGAACGGCTCGGTACCTACAACCGGACCCTGCAATCCGGCATTCAGATCACGGTGCCTTTTATTGAAAAGCCGCGCCCAATTATCATGTTACGTAATTTGAAATTCGTTGAGACCCCCCGGATTGATTTGCGTGAAGCCGTACTGGACTTTCCCGGCCAGAGCGTCATCACCAAGGACAACGTCACAGTCACCATCAATGGCGTGCTGTATTTCCGGATCCTGGATCCGGTAAGAGCGGTGTACGAGGTTGAAAACATTATCCAGGCGGTCGAAGTGCTGGCTAAAACCTCACTGCGGGCAGAAATCGGCCGGATGGAACTGGACTCTATTTTCGAGTCGCGTGAAGAAATCAACGAGCGGCTGCGTCTGGTGCTGGATGATGCCGGTAATGGCTGGGGCATCAAAGTCGTACGGGTAGAGCTGCTGGATATTGCCCCACCGGTCGACGTGGAAGAAGCGATGCGTAAGCAAATGACCGCCGAACGGCAACGACGCGCCACCGTGACCGAAGCAGAAGGTGAAAAGCAAGCCGCCATAGCCCGGGCTCAGGGTGAGCGGGAAGCGGCCATTTTAAGTGCCCAGGGTGAAAAAGAAGCGGCTATTTTACGTGCTCAGGGCCAGCGTAAAGCCATTGAGGAAGTATTATCCTCCGGTGATGGCCAGCTGAGCTCGGATACGGTTATTGGCTACTTGCTTGGTCGTGAATACCTGCAGACCTTGCCAAATATTGCTAAAGAAGGCGATCGTATCTTCCTGCCGATTGAAACCAGCAATGTGCTTGGCTCCGTCGGGGCCATTCAGGAATTGCTCAGCGGTAAAAAGTTCTAACGGTTTCACCTTTCACCTAAGAAAACGGGCCGTATCGCGGCCCGTTTTTTTGCTTCGAGCTTATGCCCGGCGACGCAGACGTATCAGCATCAAACCAGAAACCAGCAGTAGCAGGGTAGCAGGCGCCGGTACCTGGAAGTTCACGGTTTGACCAGAAGCCAGTAACAGACTTGCCTCACGCCCTAAGACAGAGTGTGCTGCCGTGGTAGGATGGATCTCGTCCCAAAATACATAGGTATGGGCATTGGCACAGCTGACCTCAGAAGCAATTCCAAAGACTCTTCGGATAGAGCGGCATTCTCCGGTTGTATTTGCAAAACCTTCTGAAGCAGGATCAGCCAGTATTCTGTCAAAGATACCAAATACATCCAGCATGAAAATATCGATCTGGTATTGATTTGCCAGTCCAATCAACATGAGTTGCAACGCCTGATTCCATAATGTACTGACTTCAGTACCTGAGAAACTGTTCGCACCAGTTCGAAATTCCGGAATACTTCCCAAATCAGGTAAGTTTGGTACCAGTAACGTAGTGGCACCACCCAGGATCATTTCAGTCAGCATGGTCTGAAAATTTCCCATAATGGAGGTAATCATCATTAAGGGCGCAGAGCTTCCCACCAGATCACGCATATCATTTCCGCCGGCCCAGACTACGTAAAGCGCAGCCGGATCCATCACCGCACCGCCAAAACGACTTTGATAGTTATCCCATTGCCAGAGTAGGCCAGCAGAAAAGCCAGTGTCATTATTTACCCGGGCACCACCATGAGCAAAGTTGTTTCCACCACCGCGTGAGTGTGAGGTACTAAGACCAAGATCATCGGCCAAAAACTCATGCCAAAGATCGCCATTGGAAAAACGCCCATTCGGCCCATAACCAGCCTCAGCCGCAATAGGTCCCAAACTGCCAAACGGCACTGCAGCGCGAGTGTTACCGGTATCGGATAAACTATCACCAAAAATATACATATCCGAGAACATCGGTGCGGCAAGTGCAGGCGTTGCCAATAAGGTAAAGACCAGCACGGTGAAAAAGGTTTGAAGCCTTATGAGTTGTTGCTTAAAGATTTTTATTGTCATCGTTATCTACCCTGTTTGTTGTTTTTATTCAGGCGTTAAACACGCCTTCGAAGATTTCATCGCAATAATCGTGCCTATTTTTCAAACAAAGGTCTCGTCGACTTATCGGAGGTCTTATCAGCTGGGCGCTTGCTGCATTGTAAAATTATCCGACACAACCTGAATGTACGCCATGCATGCACAAAGCAAGCAATCAGCACTGATCAGAGCAGTCAGTAGCGAAAAAAGCATTGAATACACAAAGAAAATACCGTAAAGGATAGTGACAGACAGATTTATTACAGATTGACAGGACGTCTGGACATCTATATAGTCAGCGCGATTTGATCACTGGTCGGAGATGATGCATGCCAGAACATTTGATGGTTACCCCTCGCCAGTATGGCGCCCTGGCTTTTTTGCCACTGGCCAGTTTTGTGCTGCTGTTTTTAGGCGCTGGGCTTTATTACCAAAGTCTGGGGGTGGATTATGCATTTTACCAGCTGCCAGCTCACATTGCCGTACTGCCCGCATTGGTTATTGCCATGTTGCTGCATCGCACTTCGATGCAACAGGCGGTTGAAACCCTGATCCGCGGTGCAGGCCAAAATACTATTTTAACCATGTGCCTGATTTACCTGCTGGCCGGTGCTTTTTCCAGTGTGGCGGTGGCTACTGGCGGTGTTGATGCCGTGGTGAACGCCGGCCTGAGCCTGGTGCCACCTTCGCTGCTGGTCCCGGGTTTGTTTCTGATTGCTGCCTTAATCGCTTTGGCGATGGGTACTTCCATGGGTACCATCGGCGCTTTAGCTCCTATTGCCGTAGTACTGGCCGAGCAAACTGGCTTATCACCGGTGCTGCTGGCGGGCGCCTTGCTGGGTGGCGCTATGTTTGGCGATAACCTGTCGATTATTTCCGATACTACCATCGCCTCTACCCGCACCCAGGGTGCGCGGATGAAAGATAAATTCCGCGAAAACCTGAAGCTGGCCCTGCCAGCAGCTGCTGTGGTGCTGTTTGGTTACATCTGGTTTGGCAGTGTGCCAGCCGAGATCAACCCGCAAGCCTTTAGCTGGAGCGCTGTGCTGCCCTACGCCGCCATCCTGGTATTGGCTGTGGCGGGCTTGAATGTCTTTGCAGTGCTGAGTCTTGGCATTGTCCTGGCGGCGCTACAAGGTGCATTCTTTGGCGACTACCCGCTCGGGAGTCTGGGACAGGACATGGCCAGTGGCTTTGCCTCGATGCAGGAGATTTTCTTACTGTCGATGTTTATTGGTGGTCTGGGCGAGTTTATCAAGCAGCAGGGTGGCCTGGGCTGGCTGTCATCGCGGCTCAGTGCTTTCTTTGATAAGGTGAAGATGCGGGCCGAGCGCAGTGGTCAGCTCGGTATTGCCAGTTTGGTGTTTGGTACCAACCTTTGCGTCGCCAACAACACCGTCGCCATTGTGATTAGCGGTGATATCAGTCGTAAACTGGCAGAAAACCATGGTATCACGCCAAAACGCAGCGCCAGCTTGCTGGATATTTTTGCCTGCATTAGCCAGGGCCTGCTGCCTTATGGTGCTCAGGCCCTGCTGCTGGCTGCCAGTTTTGGCTTGAGCCCCTGGCAGGTAGTGAGTGCCAGTTTTTACTGCATGGCCCTGGCAGTAGTGGCCTTGCTTTGGTTGCTGTTAAAACCAATCACAGCATCCAGCCCTGACTTACAACAGTAAACAGGCAGAGTATTACAGCGGACCCGGGCTGCCACAATTGGGCAGGTTGCCCTGAGCCCGGCGCTGCTGGTAAGTCGCTAGCGCTTGCGGCATCCGTTGTTGCAGCGCCCGGATACGGTTTTCTGGTACCGGGTGACTGGACAACAGTTCCGGGCTACGCTGACCACCACTGGCGGCGGCCATATTACGCCATAAATCGACCGCCTGCTCTGGGTTAAAGCCTGCCTGCGCCATCAGATCCAGCCCGATAATATCGGCTTCACTTTCATGCTCGCGGCTAAAAGGCAGCAACAAACCGACCTGAGAGCCTAAGCCAAGGCCGGCCATCATCTCCTGCTGAAAACGGACATTAGCAGCACGGGTCGCCGCATCGGTCAGAGCCAGTCCGGTTTGCACCAGTTGACTGCGCGATAACCGCTCATTTGCGTGCCCTGCCATCACATGGCCAATTTCATGGCCCATCACCGCCGCCAATTGATGTTGATTCTCGGCGACTTTCAGCAAGCCCGTGTAGACACCAATTTTACCCCCAGGCAGCGCAAAAGCATTGACCTGATCATCGGCAAACACCACCACTTCCCACTCGTTGCCCATGTATTGCTCTGGCGTCACTTTCAGCAAAGCATCGGCAATGCACTGCACATAGCGCTGCGTTTGACGGTTGTCTGAGATGGTCAGCTCTTCTTTCATCGCCTCAAAGGTTTGCGCCCCCATGCCACTGAGCTGACTTTCGTTAAACAGCATAATTTGCCGGCGGCCGGTCGGTGACTGAGCACAAGCCGCTAAAATCAATACCGCCACGATGGCGGTCAGGAAGAACTTACGCATATGGATATCCCTGTAATAAATCACTGCTTTTATTGTATCTGAGGCTGGCAGGAACACCAACGATAAAAAAAACCGCAGCACTTTGGCTGCGGTCTGGGGCTGCGGTTTTATTTAAACGATTAACGGAGCTGGTGCTAACTGGTCAAATCATCAAAAAACTTTTTCACGCCATCGAAAAAGCCTTTGGACTTAGGCCTGTGCTTGGCTTCGCTGTCACCCGCCATGGTCGCATCCAGTTGACGCAACAGCTCTTTTTGCTGCTCGCTCAGATTGACCGGGGTTTCAATCACCACCTTGCATACCAGGTCGCCAACACCGCCACCACGCACCGACTGCACGCCTTTGCCGCGTAAACGGAACATCTTCTCGGTTTGAGTCTCAGCCGGGATTTTCAGCTTGACCCGGCCATCCAGGGTCGGCACGGCGATTTCGCCACCGAGCGCCGCCGTCGCAAAGCTAATCGGCACATCGCAGTACAGGTTGTTGCCATCACGCACAAAGATGGGATGTTCTTTGACATGCACCTGCACATACAGATCGCCTGCCGGTGCACCATGCATGCCCGCTTCGCCTTCGCCACTTAAACGAATACGATCGCCGGTGTCAACACCGGCCGGAATTTTGACCGACAGGGTTTTGGTTTTCTCAACCCGGCCTTCGCCATGACATTTGCTGCATGGGTCCGGGATAATTTTACCGCGGCCATGACAGGTCGGGCAAGTTTGCTGTACGGCAAAAAAGCCCTGCCGCATCGTGACCTGACCGGCGCCATGACAGGTTGGGCAGGTCTTGGCTGATGTGCCTTTTTTGGCACCACTGCCATCGCAGCTGTCGCAAGTTACCCAGGTCGGCACCTTGATATCGACCGATTTGCCACGAACAGCATCTTCCAGGCTCAGTTCCAGGTTGTAGCGCAGATCGGAGCCACGCTGCGCCCGCGACTGACCGCGACGGCCACCGCCACCGAAAATATCGCCAAACACATCGCCGAAGATATCGCCAAAGTCGGCATTGCCACCAAAGCCACCGGCACCACGGCTTGGATCCACGCCGTCGTGACCATAGCGATCGTAGGCCGCACGCTTTTGCTCATCCGTCAGAACTTCATGGGCTTCCTGGATTTCCTTGAATTTCACTTCAAGATCCTTGTCGCCTTTGGTTCTGTCCGGGTGATACTTCATCGCCAGACGTTTGTAGGCCTTCTTGATGTCTTTGACATCGGCGCCTTTCTCGACGCCCAGTACTTCATAATAGTCACGCTTTGACATAGATACGGGCTAACTTATGTAAGTGGGCTGCGCCAGAGCGCAGCCCGGGTGGAACATTACTTGTCGTCTTTGACTTCTTCGAACTCAGCATCGACCACGTCGTCGGCTGCACCAGCATCTGTAGCACCGGCATCACCACCTTGCTGAGCTTTTTGCTGCGCCGCTTCCATCAGTTTCTGCGCTGCCTGCATCAGAGCTTCGGACTTGGCTTCAATATCCGCCTTGTCGTTGCCTTTGATGGCCGTTTCCAGCTCGCTGATCGCCGCTTCAATGGCTTCCTTATCGTTGGTTGCCAAATCGCTGCCGGCTTCTTCCAGCTGCTTGCGGGTACCGTGCACCAATGCATCAGCCTGGTTACGGGTTTGCACCAGCTCTTCAAATTTTTTATCTTCCTCGGCATGGGCTTCGGCATCGCGCACCATGGCCTGGATTTCGTCATCGCTTAGACCAGAAGACGACTTGATGGTGATCTTCTGCTCTTTGCCGGTGTCTTTGTCTTTGGCCGACACATGCAGGATACCATCCGCATCCAGATCGAAGGTGACTTCAATTTGCGGCTCGCCACGACGACCGGCACGGATGCCTTCCAGGTTAAACTGCCCTAGCGACTTGTTGTCGGCTGAGCGCTTACGCTCGCCCTGCAGCACATGAATCGTTACTGCCGACTGATTGTCTTCTGCCGTGGAAAACACCTGCGACTTCTTAGTCGGAATGGTGGTGTTTTTCTCAATCAGGCTGGTCATCACACCGCCCATGGTTTCAATACCCAGTGACAGTGGGGTAACGTCCAGCAGCAGCACGTCTTTGACATCGCCTGACAACACAGCGCCCTGCACCGCAGCACCCACCGCAACAGCTTCATCAGGGTTGACATCTTTGCGTGGCTCTTTGCCGAAGAATTCGGTCACCGCCTGCTGCACTTTTGGCATCCGGGTTTGACCACCGACCAGAATGATTTCGTCGATGTCACCGACACTCAAGTCCGCATCGTTCAGCGCTACTTTCAAAGGATCCAGCGTGCGCTTGATCAAGTCTTCTACCAGCGATTCCAGCTTGGCGCGGGTGACCTTGATGTTCAGGTGCTTAGGACCAGAAGCATCGGCCGTGATGTACGGCAGGTTCACTTCAGTCTGAGAGGCAGAAGACAGCTCAATTTTCGCTTTCTCGGCCGACTCTTTTAAGCGCTGCATCGCCAGTGGGTCATTGCGCAGATCAATGCCCTGTTCTTTTTTGAACTCATCCACCAGATAGTTGATCAAGCGGTTGTCGAAGTCTTCACCACCTAAGTGAGTGTCCCCATTGGTGGCCAGTACTTCAAAAGTTTGCTCGCCATCGACATCGTCGATTTCGATGATGGAAATATCAAAGGTACCACCACCTAAGTCATAGACCGCGATTTTGGCGTCACCTTTCTTTTTGTCCATGCCATACGCCAGTGCTGCTGCCGTTGGCTCGTTGATGATCCGTTTTACATCAAGGCCTGCAATACGGCCGGCATCTTTGGTGGCCTGACGCTGGGCATCATTAAAGTAAGCAGGGACAGTAATAACGGCTTCGGTCACCGCTTCGCCCAAGAAATCCTCGGCGGTTTTCTTCATCTTTTTCAGCACTTCAGCAGAAATCTGCGGCGCTGCCATTTTTTTGCCTTTGACTTCCACCCAGGCATCGCCATTGTCGGCTTTGACAATTTTGAATGGCATGATGTTGACATCGCGCTGCACTTCTTCGTCTTCAAAACGACGACCAATCAGACGCTTGATAGCAAATAAAGTGTTTTGCGGGTTGGTGACCGCCTGACGCTTGGCTGGCTGACCGACCAAAGTCTCACCATCATCGGTGTACGCGATGATGGAAGGCGTAGTGCGGGTGCCTTCGGCATTTTCAATCACGCGTGGTTTGTCGCCGTCTAATACAGCAACACAAGAGTTGGTTGTACCCAAGTCGATACCAATAATTCTACCCATAACGGCTCTCCAAATCTAATTCAGAACAGATAATTTCGTGTTAGCAACTTAATGGGGATTGCCCTTACAGGATTCAAGGATACTGATTTAAATTTTTTCGGCAGCCTTAAGGCGCTCAGCCAGCAGATACACCAGATGACGGTACTCAATGCCGCTGTGCTGGCTTAAACCGATTTCACAGGTGCGGCTGGAAGACACCCCCTGGCAACAGCCCTGTACCTGCTGACGCAGCCCGTGCAGCGCAGAAGCATTGAGTTCAGGCAGCAACAAGCCCTTATCGCCGGCAAAACCACAGCAGTGAATGCCCAGCGGTTGCACCGGCTGGCGGCTGCAGGCCTGTACCAGGGCGTTGAGTTTATCCTGTTGTTTTAGTCGTGCGGCGCTGCAGGTCAGATGCAGTGCCACCGGCTCCTGCTGCGGTGTAAGTGATAACTTTGGCAACACCTTGTCGTGCAAAAAGTCGATGCTGTCCCACAGCGGCAAATCCGCCGGCAGCTGTTGTTGTAAGGTCAGGCTGCAGGGGCTGGTATCGCAATAAATTGCGAGTTCACCGTCATTGCTGGCTGCTCTGAGCGCCGCTGCCACCTCGGTGGCTTTTTGCTGGGCCAGCTTCAGCTGCCCCTTGGATTGAAACGCCATGCCGCAGCACAGCGCCTCGATGCCTTCCGGGTAAACCAGCCGGTAACCGGCTTTGGCCAGTACCGCGGCAGTGACTTCCTGTAAGGAGCGCTGATCGCGGTCTCCGGCAGCCGGCCCCATCACCCGGCTGCCACAAGCGGCGAAATACACTACAGGTGTCAGCTGCTCATCAGCCACCGAATTCGCTTTGTTGCGAGGGACGCCTGGCATCGCCGGATACCATAGCGGTAAGCGTTTTCCTGATAACCGGTGCAAAGCATTACTGAGCCGTTGCATCACAGCAGCACCGAGCACAGCGCGGCCACTTTGCTGCAGCCGAAGCCCAATGCGAGCCAGCCGGCTCACCCCGGCAAAATGGTTGGCAGCCAATCTGGCCAGCTTGCTGGGCTTTGCGGCCTGGCTGCGCAGCTGATTGGTCAGATCGCCGGTATTGATGCCCACCGGGCAAGCGCTTTCACAAAAGCCACAGGCGGTACAAGTTTGATCGCCCTGGTACTGATAGTCATCACGCAACAGTGCAAGACGCGGGCTTGTTGGCTCTTCACGGCTAAGCCGCTTGATTTCGCGCTGCACCACGATGCGCTGACGCGGTGTCAGGGTCAGCGCATTGGATGGGCAGACCGGCTCACAAAAGCCGCACTCGATGCAGCGATCGACCAAAGGATCAGCTTCCGGTAAAGGTTTCAAATGTTTCAGATGGATCTCTGGGTCCAGGCTTAACACCACATCGGGGTTTAAAATGCCTTGTGGGTCCAGCAAATGCTTGATCTGCCACATCAACTGGTAGGCGTCCTCACCCCATTCCAACGCGACAAAAGGTGCCATATTGCGGCCGGTACCATGTTCGGCTTTCAGCGAGCCACCACAGCGCACCGCCACCAGCTCGGCGACATCGCGCATAAAGGCTTCGTAGCGCGCCACTTCCTCAGGACTATCAAAGCGCTGGGTAAAGACAAAATGCAGATTGCCCTCGAGCGCATGGCCAAAAATAATGGCCTCGTGGTACTGATAACGCTCAAACAGCTGCAGCAATTGCTGCACCCCTTCGGCCAGGAGCTCCAACGGAAAAGTGACATCCTCGATAATGACGGTGCTGCCAACCGGCCGTACCGCCCCGACCGCCGGAAAAGTGCCTTTGCGAATAGCCCACAGCTGCTGATAGACCTTAGGATCGGTGCTAAAGTCGACCTGCTGCTCCAGCGCAAAAGGACTGAGTGCCTGCCGGATGTCGGTCAGTTGCTGCTCGAGCACATCGGCCTGCTCAGCACGGCTTTCAATCAATAAGGCACAGGCATGGTCTGAGAGCCCTGCGACCCAGGCCGGCATGCCAGCTTGTTGCTCCACCGCACGCAGGCTGCGCCGATCGAGCAATTCCACCGCGGAGACTGCTTGTTGTTTCAGTACAGTCACGGCCTGACAACAGCTTTGCACATCCCAAAACACCAACAAAGCCGTGGCTTTATGCGGGTAATCAGGCACGGTACTCAGGGTGACCGAGCTGATAAAGCCCAGGGTGCCTTCGGAGCCGACCATTAGATGGCTGAGCATATCGATGGGATCGTCAAAATCCAGCAGCGCATTGAGCGACAAACCAGTGGTATTTTTCAGCCGGTATTTGTGACGAATTTTAGAAGCCAGTGCCTGGTTGGCACGGGCACTGGCGGACAATTGCTTTAACTGTTGCAGCAATGCTGCTTGTTGCTGCCGAAAGTTAGCGACCGATGCGCTGTCGGCCGTATCCAACACAGTACCATCAGCCAGCACCAGCCGCATCGCGGCCAGGGTCTGGTAACTGTTCTGGGTGGTGCCACAGCACATACCGCTGGCATTGTTGGCCACAATACCACCGACTTTGCAGGCATTGATCGAGGCCGGATCCGGGCCGATTTTACGGGCCAGTGGTGCCAGCAACTGGTTGGCATGGCTGCCAATCACGCCGGGTTGCAACCGGATGGCCTTGCCATCTGCCAGTACCTCACGCTGTTGCCAGTTGCGTCCAAGCAGCAGCAACACCGAGTCGGTAATGGCCTGGCCGGATAAACTGGTACCGGCCGCCCGAAAAGTCACCGCAACTTTCAGCCGGCTGGCATGCTGCAGTATAGCCACCACCTCCGACTCCGATTCCACCTTAATGACCAACTGTGGGATCAAACGATAAAAGCTGGCATCGGTGCCATAGGCCAGAGTACGCAGCGGTTCATCAATCAACCGCTCGGATGGGATCAGCGCTTGTACAGCGTACAAAAAATCAGCAGGAAGTGGCATGGTCAGTCCGCCTTAACGACATGGGTACGACTCCAGGCTGTTATAAGTACCAGATTTTGCGGGACATCGCCATGCCATCTATCGGGGGGAGCAAGCAGCATCCCCCGTCACGGATGATTAAAACAAAAAGTCGGTCGAGACAAAGTGCGAGCTGCGTTGCTGCACCATGGCTTTGATCAGCTCAATATCTGCCGGTTGGTACTTGGCAGCCACCACGGTCGGGGTGGAAAATTGCCGCAGCGCATCCACCACAGAGAGCGTGCCTTCGGCCGAGTCTTTACGACCATTGAACGGAAAACTGTCTGGTCCACGCTGACACTGGCTGTTGATATTGATGCGACCCACCTGATTGCTAAACAGATCCACCAGCTCTCCCAGTTGGACAGGATCCTGACCAAACAGGCTCAATTGCTGACCAAAATTGGAGTGAATCACATAATCAATCGCCTGCTGCACATCCTGATACGGTACCACCGGAATCAAGGGGCCAAACTGCTCTTCATGATACAGCCGCATCTTGGCATTGACCGGATACAAAATCGCAGGCCGAAACAAAGAACCCATACGTTCGCCGCCGTCGGCATTGCAAACCCTTGCACCCTTTGCGGTCGCATCGTCCAGCAACGCCCGAAGAAAGTCGGTTTTGCCAGGCTCTGGCAACGGAGTAATTTTCACACCCGACTGCCAGGGCATGCCCAGGGGCAATTGCTCAACCGCTGTGGTCAGCGCCGCCAAAAACTCATCGACCCGGCTTTGATGCACAAACAAAATTTTTAATGCGGTGCAGCGCTGGCCATTAAACGACAAAGTACCGGCCACGCATTCTGCCACGGTGCGGTTAAGATCAGCATCCGGTAGCACGATGGCCGGATTTTTAGCATCCAGCCCCAGCACAGCACGCAGTCGGTGCGGTTTGGGGTGCATTTTTTTCAGATCACTGGCCCCTTTGTTGGTGCCAATAAAAGCGAAGAGGTCAATCTTGCCACTTTCCATCAAAACACCGACCGTATCGCGACCCCGGCCATAAATCACGTTGATCACCCCGGCAGGGAAGCTGTCGCGAAAGGCCTGCAGCAATGGCTCTATCAACAAGACACCGTACTTGGCCGGCTTAAAGATCACGGTATTGCCCATAATCAGCGCCGGGATCAAGGTAGTAAAGGTTTCATTCAATGGGTAATTGAAGGGCCCCATGCACAAGGCAACCCCCACCGGCACCCGGCGAATTTTGCCTAAGGTCCCCTCTTCAATCACAAAGTGGCTGGCCGCTCTGTCCTGCTGTTTCAGCGCCACTATGGTATCGCGGATGTAATCGCAGGTGCGGTCAAATTCTTTGGCAGCATCTGGGTAGGTTTTGCCGATTTCCCACATCAGCAGTTGGATCACCTGATCGCGTTTTTGCTGCATCTGTGTCAGAAACTGCTCGACATGCTGAATGCGTTCCAGTACCGGCATGCGTGGCCAGACACCGCGCCCTAAGTCGTAGGCTGCCACCGCTGCATCCAACGCTTGCAGCGCTGTGTCGGCATCCAGCAGTGGCGTATAGCCGAGCAACAACGGTTGTAATGCCTCGCCCTCGTCGTGCTGCACTCGTTGCTGGACAGGACTATACACCGGGCTAAGCTCACCGGGCCATGTCAGCAACTCACCGTTGAGCAAATAGTCCCGCTGGGTCAGCGGATGCTGTGCCGGACAATCGGCCGGCAGCTCGGCTGCCGTTGGAAAAAAGCGTACTAAACTCATGTTGGACTCCTTCGTTTGCAGGGTTGCCTGAGGAGTGGCCTGGTTGTTGTTGTCCGGTCGTCCGGATCTTGCTTTATTAACTGATAAAAGTGGATGGGCGATGGCGTGACCAAAAGCGCTGAAAATGCTCTTTATTGACGATAGCGCCGGTATGCTCCACCACAAAAGCTGCCAGCCTGGCGGCGTATTTCACTGCATCTTCCGGCGCGACACCGGCCAGCCGGGCCGCCAGATAGCCTCCATTAAAAGAATCACCTGCCGCAGTGGTATCCACCACTTTTTTCACCTGATGCGCCGGCGCAGCAAAGCCTTCATCCAGATAAGTCCCGACCACGCCATTTTTGCCATCTTTCACAATAATCTCAGCCACATCCAGTTGCTGTAAAAATGCCTGCACCTCGACCACCGTGCTGTGCTCAAACAGCACCTTGTGATCGTCCAGCCCCGGCATGGCAATGTCAGCCAGCTGATAAGCCTCGGTAAAGGCTGCCCGGCACGCGTCCTGGCTGCTCCAAAGCGCTGGCCGGTAGTTCGGATCAAACACCACCTGGCTGCCATGGGCTTTTAGCTGGTGAATCAGGTCGAACAAAGCCCGCCGATCGGCATCGGATAAAATGGCCAGGCTGATGCCGGAGAAATAAAACATGTCCGCTCCCAGCAACTGCTCCACAGAGGACTGGCTGGCAAAGCACTGCATGACCTGACGGGCCGCTGAGGTTTCACGCCAGTAGACAAAACTGCGCTCACCATAGGCATCGGTGTTGATCATGTACAGGCCTGGCCGGGCACCTTTGGCTCTAAGCATCAGCTGAGTATCCAGCTTCTCACGCTTGACCGCCCGCACCAGTTTATCGCTGATCAAATCGGTGCCGACCGCGGTAAAAAACTGCACGTCGACCGGCTGTTCACAGCTGCGCTTCAGATACACAGCAGTATTAAACACATCACCGGCAAAGGACTGATGGTAGACATTCTCAACCAACTGATACATTTCCACCATGCACTCGCCCATCATCACCATGCGTTTTTTCATCCATTGCTCCTTAAGCCGCTGCCTTTTGTTGATTGGCGAGCTCGGTCGCCTGCTGTGCCAGTGCCGTGATCTGCGACCAGGCCTGGGCTTTCACCAGCGTAACAGGCGTTAGCCAGGAACCGCCAGCCACAAATACATTCGGCAATGCCAGAAAGTCTGCCACATTGTGCTGGCTGATGCCGCCGGTCGGACAGAAGCGCACCTGCTGAAACACGCCACGCAGGGCTTTTAGCATCTCGATACCGCCAGACAAGTGCGCCGGAAAAAATTTCACTTCATGGATACCCGCTTCCAGTGCCATCGCAATTTCGGAGGGCGTCGCCACCCCGGGAGCCAGCGGCAGACCAGTTGCCAGCATGGCATCCAACAGCGCCGGCGTACTGGCCGGGCTCACCAGAAATTCGGCACCGGCCGCTTTAGCGGCCAGGGCATCCCCGGCTGACAAAATGGTACCAGCGCCAACCAGCAGCTCAGGTAAGGCATCGCGGATGGCGGTAATGGCAGCCAATGCCTGGCGGGTACGCAGTACTACTTCAACCGAGCCAATACCGCCTTGCTGCAAAGCAGCGGCAATCTGTACTGCCTCGTCCGGACTATCGGCCTGAATAATGGGTAATAAAGCCGGTCCACGCAGTAGGGGAGATAATGCAGCCATCAGGCAACTCCTGTGTAATGCGACAAGGCACTGACCACCCCGTCAGTTAAATGCTGATACGCTTCGGTCAAAGCCTCGACAAAACGTGGTTCGGTAGCTAAATCGCGGCCAAAGACAGCGCTCAGGCGCAAAAATCGCGCCACATCGGCGGTCGCATCGCCGGTGCAACTGGCAGCGACCGCCAGCAGTTGTTCGGCCAAAGGATCGACCAGAGGCACTGTGCTTTGCTGACGCAGACAGATAAAACGACACCAGGCCGCCACTGCCAGCGCCAGGTAGCGAATGGAGCTGCCACTGGCCAGGTTGTCGCGCACTGCCGGCAGCAACCGCATCGGCAGCTTTTGCGAGCCATCCCAGGCAATTTGCGCCAGCAAATGACGAATGGCCGGATTTTGGAAGCGCTGAAGAATATCGGCGCTGTACTGACCGGCATCGAGCTCCGCTGGTGCGCGAAAGGATGGCATCAGATCCTCAGCAATCATCCGTTTGATCAGCGCAACCAGAGTGTCATCCTGCATCGCATCGGATACTGTTTCGTAGCCCAGCAAACACCCCAGGTAAGCCAGCGTAGAGTGCGGTGCGTTCAACAAGCGCAACTTGGCTTTTTCAAAAGCACTGACATCAGCAGCAAAAATCACACCGGCACTTTGCCAGTCGGGCCGCTCTGCGGGTAGATCGTCTTCAATCACCCACTGCAAAAAGGACTCACGCTTAATCGGCCAGGCATCGGCCAGACCAAGCTCATTGGCGACCTGCTGCCGCAGGGCATCGTCAGTAGCGGGAGTGATGCTATCCACCATGGTGCAAGGGCTTTTCATGCTCTGCAACCAACTGGCAAATACCGGATCCCACTCTTGGGCAAAACGGATCAAGGCCCGCTTTAATTTATGACCATTGTCGGTCAGATTGTCGCAACTGATCGCACAAAAAGGCGCTTCCCCGGCCTGATACCTGGCTTGCAGTGCAGTGACCAGTAAGCCAATGGCAGTGATAGGTTGGGTCTGACGCTTCAGATCCTGACGGATCTCCGGGTGCTGCAGATCCAGCTCGCCGGCGGCATTCAGACAATAGCCTTTTTCAGTAATGGTCAAAGTGACAAAACGGGTTTCGGCAGCGCTTAGCTGCGCCAGAACCTCGGCATACTGCTCTGCCGCCACCAGCACCTTTTGCACGGCCCCAATGACCTGATAGCGGATCTCGCTATCCAGCTCCACCAGGGTATAGAGCCCATCTTGCGGGTTCAGCGCTTTAGCCACCTCGCCCGAGCGCATCGATACCGCACAAATACCCCAGTCACCGCCTTGTTTTAGAGCCTGCTCGGTGTACCAGGCCTGATGGCCACGAAAAAAAGCACCAGGCCCTAAATGCACCATGCCGATGCCTGGCTGCCGGGCTTGCAGCCGGTAGTCAGGCAAGGTCACCTTGCCTTGCAAACTGCTGAGCGTCTGATTGGATAATGGCTGCATAACGTTGTCTTGTCCCATGTTGTGGTACTGCCCTTTACGCCAGTTGATAGGCTTTTTTCACCAGACCATAGGTCAGATCGTAGGCGACCTGCATGGCCTCTTCTTCCGTCAACCGGTGCTCAGCGACCAACGAGGCCAGAAAGCGGCAGTCAATACGACGCGCCACATCGTGCCGGGCCGGGATCGACAAAAATGCCCGGGTATCATCGTTAAAGCCAACGGTGTTGTAAAAACCAGCCGTTTCCGTAACCTGATGACGAAAACGCAGCATGCCCTCCGGGCTGTCGTGGAACCACCAGGCCGGGCCCAGCTTTAATGCCGGATAATGGCCTGCTAATGGCGCCAGCTCACGGGCATAGGTGGTCTCATCCAGCGTAAACAGAATAATGGTCAAACCCGCTTCGTTGCCATACTTTTGCAGCAGCGGCTTCAGGTTGCTGACAAACTCCGTCGGGCTGGGTATATCGGCGCCCTTATCCGGACCGAAGCGCTCAAAAATAATGGTATTGTGATTGCGGTGAGCGCCCGGGTGAATTTGCATCGTCATACCATCTTCCAGGCTCATACCAGCCATTTCGGTCAGCATCTGGCCGCGAAACAGTTCGGTTTCAGCCGGGTTGGCTTCACCAGCCAGGCAGCGCTGGAATAAGGCCGCCGCTTCATCGGCAGGTAAATCAGCGGTGATAGCCGTTGGGTGGCCATGATCGGTCGCAGTGGCACCGTGCTGTCGGAAAAATGCCCGCCGCTTACGCAATGCCGCCAGATACCCCGGCCAGCTGCGGGTATCTTCACCGGTCAGTTCGCCAAGTTTGGCAATATTGGCAGCAAAGTCGGCTCTGTCGGCATCTACCACATCATCGGGACGGAAGGTGGTGATCACCCGCTGCTCATAGCCACTGCCTTTCAGCTTGGCATGATGGCGTAAATCGTTTAATGCGCCTTCTGTGGTGGCTATCAGTTCAATGTTAAAACGATCGAGCAAGGCCCGCGGCGCAAACTCTGGTTTCACCAGCTGCGCATTGATGCTGTCGTAATAGTGATCCGCCGTATCGGCTGATAAGGTTTCTGTCAGGCCAAACACATCATGAAACACGCTGTCGAGCCAGATGCGCGATGGCGTACCACGAAACAGATAATAGTGACTGGCAAAAATCCGGAAGATTTTGCGGTAATCCTGCTCCACCACCACCCCATCGCGACGACGTATACCCAGCGACTCCAACGAGATCCCCTGGCTATAGAGCATGCGAAAGACGTAATGATCCGGCAGCAGCAGCAAACTGGTGGCATTGTCAAAGTTGGTATTATCACCAAACCAGCGCGGATCCGTATGACCGTGTGGGCTGACAATTGGTAAACCCTTAATGTGCTGATACAAGCGCTGCGCAATGGCCCTTATGGTCGGATCCGATGGGAACAAACGATCCGGATGCAGGGTTAAAGTACTGTTCACGGATATCCTGCTGCTAGCTGATGTCATAGTGCATTCCTATCTTGTCGACTGTGAGCCGTGCTCACCAGGTTATTCATTCTGTCCGGCTAACCACCTGACAGGAGTTTCGTTGTGTCGCCTTTGTCTGCTCTCATCAGAGCGTGACGCCATTTTTCCAGATCGCAATTTCCCGGTTGTCGGTCTCTTCATTGCGGGTTTGCCGGCCAGAAGCAACCTCGAGCAGATAGCGGAAAAAGGCATGGCTAAACTCGGTGGCATCCTGGCCTTGTCGCAAGAGGCCACCGGCATCAAAGTCAATCCACTGTGGTTTACGGGCCGCCAAGGACGAATTGGACGAGATTTTCACCGTGGGCGCCGGAAATCCAAGCGGTGTGCCACGTCCGGTGGTAAACAGCAGCAAGGTAGCCCCGGCGGCGGTTAAAGCGGTTGAAGACACCGCATCGTTGCCAGGCCCTTCCAGCAAGGTAAGGCCTGCCTTGCTGGCCGTTTTGCCATAGCGGATCACCTGCTGCACCGCAGCACTGCCGCCTTTTTGAATGGCTCCGAGTGATTTTTCTTCCAGCGTGGTCAGGCCGCCCTCTTTGTTGCCAGGGCTTGGGTTTTCATACACGGGTTGCTGGTTGTCGATAAAGTACTGTTTAAAGTCATTGACCAGCTGCACCAGATCATCAAACACCTGCTGGTTGCTGGCTCTGGCCATAAACACCTGCTCAGCACCAAACATTTCCGGTGTCTCCGTCAGCACCACCTTGCCATTCGCGGCCGCCAGCAAGTCGGCAATGCGCCCGACCAGAGCATTGGCCGTGAGGCCACTTAAACCGTCTGAGCCACCGCATTTCATGCCCATCACCAGATCGGAAACCGGGCAGGCCGTGCGCTGATCCTGGCTCATCTGCTGCAGCAGTTCGCCGACAGCGGCCAGGCCCTGCTCAATTTCATCTTCCACTTGTTGCGCATTAAAAGCGCGGATGCGGCTGGCATCGATGTCCGGGCTCGACTTCAGCAAAGTGGCCAGTTGGTTGTTTTCACAGCCCAGGCCCAGTACCAGTACGGCACCGGCATTGGGGTGCTGAATTAAACCAGCCAACAGTTCGCGGGTGTTGCTGAGATCATCGCCCAGTTGTGAACAACCAAAGGGATGAGTAAAGGCATGAATGCCATCAATCGACGATTGTGCCAGTAAATCGGCAAACTCTTTACGGGCCAGCTCTGCAATGCGGCTGGCAGCACGATTGACACAACCAACGGTATTGATGATCCAAAGCTCATTGCGGGTTCCCACCTTACCATTGGCACGGCGATAGCCCTGAAACTCGGTGGGCAGCCCCGCCGGGTACTCTGGCTGGCGGGCTTCACAGCCCTGGTAGCGGTACTGCTGCTGACCACTTAACAGCGTGGTTAAGTTGTGCGAATGCACCTGCTCACCGGCCTGGATGGCACAGCTGGCGGCACCGATGGCAAAACCGTACTTGATCACCGGCTGGCCTTTGGCAATGGCTTGCAAGGCCACTTTGTGACCGGCCGGAATGGCCTGGCTGGCTGTCAAATGAGCAAAAGGCTCCGGCAAGGCCGCACCTGCCGGCAATGGCTGTAAGGCCACCAGCACATTGTCGCGAGGATGCACCTGCAGTACCTGCAACTGCGCTTCCAGCCCATCGGCGCTGCCGGGCGTTGTCGTCAAACGAATATTGCAGCCTGCTTGTTGCTCTGTACTCATGATGTTACCTGTTGCGTTATTCAGCCAAAGTTTTTGCAAACGTTATTTGCCAGCGGTGGCATTTTCCGCCGCCAAAGCTCAGGGCAGCGCAAATGGCTTGCCATTGACCGTGACATCGTAGTGCTCAATGCCGGCGACATTATCCAGTAGTCCCAATGACTCTACCTGCTTAAAGTGGACATGGTGCAAGGTGACGCCGCTGATCGGAGCCCGCTCAAAGCCGCGCAGCTCAAAGGCCCGCTGCGCTTTGGCGACCCGTAAATTACTGATATGCAGGTTGCGCACCTCAGGCATAAAATCACCGGCATCCCCCTCTTCGTAGAAGAAGTTGATCACAATCGCATCCTGCACTTCACCGATATCAATATCGCGGATGTAGATGTTTTCAATCAGGCCACCGCGCACCGAGTTGGTTTTAATACGGATACCGCGCTTTAAATCCGGGCTGCTCATGCGGCAACGGCGGGCAAAAATATTGCTGGCACCACCGGAGATTTCACTGCCCATCACCACACCACCATGGCCAGAGCGCATCATGCAGTCCTGGATCACGACATTTTGTATCGGGGTGGCCAGCCGACGGCCGTCATTGTTGCGGCCTGATTTCAGCGCAATGCAGTCATCGCCGGTGTCGAACAAGCAATCTTCAATCAACACCCGGTTGCTGGACTCAGGATTGCAGCCATCGGAGTTCGGCCCATGGCTGATGCAATTGACAGAGCGCACCACCACATCTTCCGAGAGCACCGGATTAATCAGCCAAAAGGGTGAGTTACGTATGGTGACCCCTTCAATCAGTACCCGCTTGCAGCGATAAGGCTGAATAAAAGGTGGCCGTAAAAAGTCATTGTCCATCTGCCGCTCAGCAACAGGTACGCCCTGCTCGGCCATCTGGAAAATAGGGGTACGGGTTTGCACCTGATCGACCGAGGCGTCGTATTCCCAGTTGCGTCGCTCCCAAACCCCTTTCCACGGCCACCAGTTGGTCGCACTGCCATTGCCTTCTAATATGCCGTCACCGGTTACAGCAATGTTTTCCTGCTCAAAGGCATAGATCAGCGGCGAATAGCCAATCAGCTCAACGCCTTCCCAACGGGTGAATACTTTCGGTAAATAGTGCTCTGCATCGGTATAAAACGACAGCACGGCATCGGTTTGCAGATGCAGGTTGACATTGGATTTCAGATGAATGGCCCCGGTCATAAAGCGGCCGGCCGGTACCAGTACCCGGCCACCACCAGCGGTGGCACAGGCAGCGATGGCAGCAGCAATGGGCTGGGTATTATCGGTGTGGCCATCGCCAACAGCACCAAAGTCCGTGATCGGAAAGTCTTGCGCCGGGAAAGACGTCGGGACAATGCTGGCGATGATGGCATCGGCTTGCTGCCACAAAGCTTCATCAGCGGCATCGCTGGCATCCTGCATCACGGCCGGGGCTGGGTTGCAACCAGTCAGAGACATCAGGCTCAGGCCGCCGGTCAATGCTCCCAGAGTTTTCAGGCTTTGGCGCTTCATCAAATCGGTCATGGTACTGTCCTATCCTGTTAGCTGTGTTGTGGCAGTACCCGCTGCAATGCACTGGATGCAATCAAAGCGGACACCTCGTATGCTTCTATCATAATCAATTTGCCACCGGTGGCAAGTAAAAATCAAAAAAAATGTCTATCGGTGGCAGTTTACTGCTCTGCACCAAACAAAAGCAGAGCAGCGTCACGTTTAAAGTACTGATTTTTATAAACCGCAGAGGGCTCAGGACTGCCGGACTTTGGCTGTAGACTCCCGTACCACCAGAGTCGGTGCTACCTTAGCCGCCACCTGCTCAGCGCCTTTATCGTTGTTTTCAATCGACATAATCATTTTGGTCGCTGCCAGCAATGCCATCTGCCGAACCGGCCGGCGAATGGTGGTTAAGGAAGGAATCACCCGGGAGGCCAGCATGTTGTCGTCGAAACCAGCCACCGATAATTGCGCCGGCACTGCAATTCCCAGTTCGTGTGCTACTTTCAGTACCCCTGCGGCCATCTGATCATTGTTGGCATAAATCGCTGTGGGGCGTTCACTGGCCAGCAAGAGTTGCCGGGCACACTCAATGCCTTTTTCGTAGCTGTTATCGCCTTCGACAATCCAATCCGCACGCAGTTGAATGCCATAGGCTGATAACCCCAGCTGAAAACCTTCCATCCGCTCGATGGTCGACTTATAGGCCTGAGGGCCCGTAATAAAAGCAATCTTTTCATGGCCCAGCTGGGCAAAATAGCGCGCCATTTCAGCCGAGGCCGCCCGGTCGTCCGATACCACGATGTGACAGGGTTCATCCAGTGCCACCGAGCTGAGCCGTACATAGGCCCGGCCGGAGTCTTTCAGTGCCTGAGCCAGCTCTTCGAGTTCCGATACCGGCGGTAGCACAATAATGCCATCCAGCTTTGAGCGACTGATAAAGCGCAGGCAGTCCTGCACCAGAGTCGGGCTTTGGTAGCGGCACGGATGCACCACCAGTTCATAGCCCAGGTTGGAGCACACCTCCAGCACACCACGCTGCACCGAGTCGAGGTAAAGCGCATCCGGGTTGTCGTAAATCAGCCCCAGCAGATAGGAGCGGCTGGATGCCAGCCCACGGGCCTGGGTATTGGGCGAGTACTTCAGCTCGTTGATCACGTTCTGTACCTTGGTACGGGTATGCTCTCCAACGCTGAGAGAACCGTTGATTACCCTGGAAACAGTTCGTTTTGACACGCCGGCTATGCGGGCAACGTCGTTGATGGTGGCTTGCTTCATTTTGATCATCTTTATCTGCACCTGTGCAATTGAGCCAACACTACTTCCCCATGGCCATCAGTTGTGGACGATAGGTTGCCAGGGAGATCTCGATGGCAGCTTGTTTGACTTGTGCAGCAATCTGTTGGATTTGTTGTTTTTTAAACAGTATCGCAGGCGCACTGACCCCGACGGCAGCAGCGACTTGTCCCAGCTCATCGCGAACCGGTGCCGCCAGGCAACGCACATCCGGGTGGTACTCCTGCTCGTCAGTAGCATACCCCCGAGCCAACACCCGCTGCAACTCCGATTTTAACGCCTCCCCCGCCAGCAAGCTGTGTTCGGTGCGCCTGACAAAGCTGGCTTGCAACGCAGGTTCGTGCAAACGGTCGAAGCAGCGAAACGCCAGAAACACTTTACCGGATGCCGAGCAGTTCAGCGGCACTACGGTGCCAGGTCTGGCAGCCAGCCGCAGCGGATTCGGGCTGTCACAGACTTCAACCAGCAGGGAACCATCCGCATGGGGCAAAGCCAGATGACAACTAAAACCGGTACTCAGTGACAATTGCTGCAACATCGGCAAGGCCTTTTGTTTTACCGGCATTGAGCTGAGTAAACTTAAGCCAAGACGCAGCAACTGACTACCAGCCAGGTATTTCTTACCATGCTTTTCAATCAGTTGCTGTTGGCAAAGCGTCTGCAAAATACGAAAGGCGGTGGTACGTGGCACCGCCAGTTGCTGCTCCAGCTCGGACAAACTCAACCCTTGCTCGGCACGGCTGATTTCATCAATCATCCGGCAGGCATTGGCCAGATTCGGGATCACGTAACTTACCATCATTGCCTCCTAAAGCAGCAGTTGCTGCTTAGTACAAGCCAAAGAGTTTCGGCAGAAACTCACTGATCGCCGGTACATAAGTCACCAGCATCAGCACCGCAAACATCGCCAGATAGAGCGGTAACAAGGGCCGGATAATGGCTTCAATCCGCGTTTTGGCAATGGCACAACTCACAAAAAGCACGCTGCCAACCGGTGGGGACACCAGGCCAATCGACAAATTCAGCACCATCATGATGCCAAAATGCAATGGACTCATGCCCAGCTCCACCGCCACCGGCAGGAAAATCGGCGTGAAAATCAACACCGCCGGTGTCATGTCCATAAAGGCGCCCACCAACAGCAGGATCAGGTTGATCATCAGCAAGATCAGCAGTGGATTCTCACTTAAGGTCAGCATGGCAGCACTGATCACCTGCGGGATCTGCTCGTAGGACAAGATCCAGGACATCGCTGAAGAAGTGGCGATCAGCGCCATCACGATGGCCGTGGTTTCCGCCGCTTTCATCAGCACCGCAGGCAGTTCATTTGGTTTGACTTCCCGGTAAATGCCCACAGCCAGAATCAGCGAATACACCACAGCGATGGCGCCTGCTTCAGTGGCAGTAAAAACGCCGCTGATAATGCCGCCAATCACCAGAAAAATCATAAACAAGCTGGGCAGCGCTGCTGCTACTTTTGGCACCACCAGTTTGAGCGGCAGCCGGGCACCAACCGGATACCCTTTTAGTTTGGCGTAACCGGCACAAACCAGCATCAGTGCCATGCCCAATAAAATACCCGGCAGGTAGCCAGCGACAAACAAGGCCGCAATGGAAACTCCGCCACTGGCGATGGCGTAGACAATCAGAATGTTGCTCGGTGGGATCAGCATCCCGGTGGTGGCAGCCGAGGCGGTGACCGCCGCGCTGTAATTGACATCATAACCCTGCTTTTTCATTTCGGGCAGCATAAAGCTCCCGATGGCCGAGGTCGCAGCAACCGCCGAGCCGGAAATGGCGCCAAAAAACATGCAAGACACCACATTTACCAGTGCCAGGCCACCCGGCAACATGCCAATCAAAGCCATGGCGCATTCAATCAGCCGACGGGCGATGCCACCCCGCCCCATAATCAGGCCAGACAGTATAAAAAACGGAATAGCCAACAGCGCAAAGCTGTTGATGCCACCGGCCATACGCTGTGCCATGGTGGTAACAGCCGGCATAAAATCGATGCTGAGCAGCATGGTGGCCAGGGTAGCCAAACCAATGCAAAACGAAATCGGCACATTCAGCAGCAACAGGCCAAAAAACACCACCAGTAAAACTATAATTGCCAATTCCATCAATGCATCCCCTCTACCGGCTGCATCGGCTGCTGCCGAATACCAAAGTACAACTGGCTCAGACCATAAAACACAATCAACATGCCGGATAATGGAATGGCGATGTAGATGTACGCCATACGAATGCCCAAGGCCGCCGACATCTGATTCAGTTCATAGGTCAACCACACCAGGTTGCCACCACCAATCACCATCACATTGAAGGCAAACAGCACCACAGCCGCCGTTAAAACCAATTGAACATGCCGCTGACGCTCTACTTTTAAGCGCCGGGTCACAATATCCAGCCCCAGATGCACGCCGGTGCGATAGGCAAAGGCCGCACCTATCATGCCAATCCAAATCAGCAAACAGCGTGATAGCTCCTCAGTGATAGAGCTGGGTGCTCCTAACACATAGCGGGACACCACCTGCCAGCACACCACCACTACAATGCCAGCCATCAGACTGGCCAGAAACCACTTCAGCAGGGTATCGACCCAATGCACCAATTTAGTCATGCTCGCTCTCCTTAGGGCTCGGCTGCGGAGTATCCAGCTCAGCAATTCGTTGTAGCAAAGGGCCAATATCGGTCTGCATCAGGCTTTGATGAAAAGGCTGAACCGCCTGGCGAAAGGGTTCTTTATCCGGGTAAATTACCGTAACCCCCGCCGCTTTCACCGCTGCCAATGCTTCATCCGAGGCCTGCTGCCAGGCGGCACGCTGATACACAATGGAGTCCTGTGCCGCCCGGGTCACCCAGGCTTGTTGCTGCGGGCTCAGGTTTTGCCAGACATGCAAACTCATGATCAACACATCCGGTACCGCGGTGTGTTCATCCAGGCTGTAATAACGGCTGATTTCATAGTGGCGGGACAGATAAAAACTGGGCGGGTTGTTCTCGGCGCCATCGACCACGCCTTGTTGCAAGGCGGTGTAAAGCTCCCCCCAGTCAATGGGCGTGGCTGCGCCGCCTAAAGCTTCCACCATCCGCACTGCGGTCTGGCTATTGAGCACCCGGAATTTTTTGCCACGTAAATCGGCCGGGCTATCGATACGGGTATGGGTGGAGTAAAAGCTGCGGCTACCGGCATCGTAGTAGCCCAAACCATGCAAACGGGCTTGTTCGATTTCCTGCAACAACTGCTGGCCCAAATCGCTTTCCAGTACCCGCCAATAGTGATCGTTGTCGCTGAAAATATAGGGCACACTGAACACCCGCATCGCGGGCACAAAGCCTTCCAGCGGACTGGCCGATACTTTGGTCATAGCCAGACTGCCAATTTGCAGCAGCTCGACCAGCTCGCGCTCGCTGCCCAGTTGACCGCCGCTGTAGATTTCGATGCTCATGCTGCCATCGGAGTACTCCGCCAGTCGCTCCGCCATCAGCGCCATGGCTTTGTGCACTACATGCTCCTGATCCAACGTATGAGCAAGGCGTAAGGTAGTGTGTTCAGTGTCCGGCTGACACCCCAGCAGCCCCAGCAGCAAAGCCGCTGCGGTCACCCGGTGTCGCCAGCCTGAGACAACGTCATTCTTCATAGTCAGTCCAACCCTGTTGCAGTTATGGCGCATCTGCTGTGCACCTGATTTATGGGACTTTCCTTTAGGATGCTTAACGCATGGCACTGGCCGGAAATTTATCCATATCGTGGTAATCCAGGTTTTCACCTGCCATGCCCCAGATAAAGGCGTAATTGCTGGTGCCACAACCACTGTGAATGGACCAGGCCGGTGATACTACGGCTTGTTCGCTGGCAACCCAGATATGGCGCGTTTGTTGCGGTTGCCCCATAAAGTGACAAACCCGCTGATCGTCTGCCAAATCAAAGTAAAAATAGGCCTCCATCCGCCGATCATGCTGATGCGCCGGCATGGTATTCCAGACACTGCCCGGCTTAAGCACAGTCAGGCCCATTTGCAGCTGGCAGGTTTGCACCACATCCCGGATCATCAATTGGTGAATGGCGCGCTCATTCGAAGTTTGCTGCGATCCCATTTGCAGCACGGTGCAATTGTCCATGGTCAGATGCCTGGTTGGGTAACTGCAGTGCGCCGGCGCTGAGTTCAGATAAAACTTGGCCGGTGTGCTGGCATTGTCACTGTAAAAGCTGACATCCTTAGCACCCATACCGACATAGAGCCCTTCTTTGGTTTGCAGTGGGTACTCGTTGCCATCCACCACCACTTTGCCTGGACCACCCACATTGATCACCCCCAATTCGCGGCGCTCTAAAAAGTAATCGGCTTTGAGCGCATCCACCGCTTCCAGCTCTATGGCGGCCTTTACCGGCACGGCACTACCGACCAGAACCCGCTCGTAGTGGGTGTAACACAGCACCAGTTTGTCGGGCTGCATCAGGTTATCTACCAGAAAGTGCTGGCGCAGTTGTTCGGTATCGTACTTTTTAACGTCATCCGGATGGGTTGGGTAACGGCTTTCAAATTCAACAGTCATAACTTTCCTCACAGAATAAATAGGTAGCTGATGATTAGCGGGCCAGCCAGCCACCATCAACAGCCAGAACATGGCCATTCACATACTGACTAGCCGCCGAGGCCAGAAAGACAGCAGCACCTGCCAAATCGGCTGGCTCGCCCCATTGACCCGCTGGGATCCGATCCAAAATAGCAGCATTGCGTGCTTCATCCGCCTGCAAAGCCGCAGTATTGTCCGTACGAAAGTAGCCAGGCGCTATCGCATTGACCTGAATGTTGTGTTTGGCCCACTCATTGGCCAGAGCCTTGGTCACACCGGCAATGGCATGCTTACTGGCTGTGTAAGCGGGTACCGTGATGCCACCACTGTAAGACAGCATCGAAGCAATGTTGATGATTTTTCCCTGCTTGCGGGCAATCATGTCACGGCCCAGCAACTGGCTAAGTAAAAAAGCGGCGTCCAGATTTACCGCCATCACCTTGCGCCAGGCATCCATCGGGAACTCATCGGCCGGCGCCCGGAAAATCGTGCCGCCACAATTGACCAGAATATCCACTGCGCCCTGTTCTGTCGCGGCGGCTGCCAAAGCACGCACTGCAGTTTCATCCGATAAATCGGCCGCTAATGCCAAGCTTTCGCCACCTTGCTGCTGAATCGCTGCCACCGTTTCATAGCTGCCAGCTGCCGATGAACTGGCACACAATACCCGTGCACCCGCAGCTGCCAGCGCTATCGCAATGGCCTGCCCCAGGCCACGGCTGGCGCCAGTGACCAACGCGGTTTTGCCTTGCAGTGAAAATAATGCACTCATGCCACACTCCTTCAGCTTTTAACAGTTACCACAACGCTTGCCCGCACCATGGCTTTTGGTGAATCGTTCAAATATGGAACAGTTTCACTATTCAACCAACCGGGACAATCATTCAATTTCAATAAGTTAAACAAAATAACCCGATTTTCTGTCACCCAACGACTGAATTTATCGATTGGTTGAATTGACAGCAATTATCCGTTGGTGCTAGCTTTTTGCCATCGGTGGCACAAAATTGCAAGCTTTTTTTGCCACCGGTAGACAAGACTGCATAATCAGCCTAGTATTCGATACAGCAGTTTGCAAGCAAAGCGACGAAGACAAACAAAATCGACAGGGGCAGCCAGGCTGTTCCCATAAAAAAAAGCCGCTAAGCGGCAAAACGACAAGATCTAGGAAGAGGTGAACAACATGGCTACCCCGCAGAATTTATTTCGACCCCACAAGCTCAGCCGGGCTTTAACCTTAGCCGGCCTGGTGACTTTATTTGGCGCCACACCACTGCTGGCGGATGAAGCCAACAACGACCAGCAAGCGGAACCTGAAGAGCAGATTGAAGTGATCTCTGTGGTCGGCAGCTTCCGCGGTAGCCTGGCCAGTGCACTCAACCAGAAACGCTTTGAAACCGGTGCCACTGATACCATCAAAGCAGAAGATATTGCCGACTTTCCGGATCTCAACCTGGCCGAGTCGCTGCAGCGCATTCCTGGTGTCGCCATTAGTCGGGTGGCTGGTGAAGGCCGGCAAATTTCTGTCCGTGGTCTGGGTCCGGATTTTACCCGGGTACGGATCAATGGCATGGAAGCACAATCCACCAGTGGGGGTACCGATGCCATTGGCGGTGCCAACCGCGGCCGTGGCTTTGATTTTAATACCTTCTCATCGGATCTATTCAGTGAGCTGACAGTACGCAAAACCGCCTCTGCCAATGTTGAAGAAGGATCCTTAGGTGCCACCGTCGACTTACGGACTGCCCGCCCTTTTGATTACGATGGGCTAACGTTTGCTGCCAATGTGCAGGCAGGTTACAACGACCAATCGGAAAAGATCGATCCCAAAGGCTCTTTTTTATTCAGTAACATCAATGACGATCGTACCTTTGGTTATCTGATTTCTGCGGCCTTTTCCGAGCGAAATATTCTGGACGAAGGTGCCAGTACCGTACGCTGGAACAACGTAAACAACTTTGGCAGCTACCGTGGTGATGCCGAAGCCCCTGAACTGGAGCAAATCAATGCGGCCTTTCGCCCTCGGCTGCCGCGCTACGACTCCTATGTCCATAATGTAAAACGTATTGGTCTGGCATCGGCGCTGGAATACCGGCCAACTCAGGAAACCCGCTTTAATCTGGATGTGCTGTACTCCAAAGATGACTCCACCCGTCAGGAAGCCTTTATGCAAGGCATTCTGAACAACAGCAGCCTGACTGGTGCCATGAATGTTCGCGACTTCGAAGTGGATAACACCAATACCGTGACCTATGCCTCTTTCGAAAATGCCTTGATTCGCAATGAGCTACGTTACGATGAGCTCTCCACCGAATTTTTGCAATTTACGTTAAGTGCCCAGCATCAGCTGACAGATAACCTCAGAATTGACGGCATGATTGGCCGTGCGACCTCCAAGTTCGACAACCCGATCCAAACCACAGTGGTAATGGAAAAAGCCGGGTTGGATTTTAGCTACGACTACCGTGGCAGCAAACGCGATAACCCTGAGCTGATTTTTGGTGCCGGCGCTTATGATCCGAACGGCTGGGCAACCAACAGCGTTCGTCTGCGTCCATTGGGTGCAGAGAACACCTTTGATAGTGCGGCCATCAATCTGGAATATATGCTGAGTGACTACCTCACCCTGCGTGGCGGCTTGCATTACAAGAACTTTGAATTTGAGACTTTTGAGGCACGTCGTCAGTCCGAGAATGCCGCAGGCGTTGAAATGACACCAGACCTGATCATGAACTACAACGCTGGTGTAGGAGCTTCGACCTGGTTAGTCCCTAACCTGGATGCGATCAATGCCCGCTACAACATTTACAGCAATACCGGTGATTTTGTGGTGAGCTCTGACTTCCGCCGGGTTGATAACTTTTCTGCCGAAGAAGAAACCCTGGGGGCATACCTGCAACTGGCGTTTGAAACTGAAGTCGGCGACACCGTGATCCGCGGTGATGTTGGTGGCCGCTACGTTAGCACCGATCAAAGCTCTACTGCCTGGGCCACTATCGGTGGTACGCAGGAGCTAATTACCGCCAAACACAGTTACAATGAGTTTTTACCCTCACTAAACCTGGTATTCGAACCAATGGATGATGTCATTATCCGTTTTGGTTATGCGGAGGTGATGTCACGGCCTGGCTTATCCGGCATTCGCCCTAATGTGTCGGTGTCAGTCTCCGGCGGTGCCCGTACCATCAGTGGCGGTAACCCAACACTGGAGCCAACCCGGGCCAAAACCTATGATTTGGGCTTAGAGCTCTACTTCGATAACGAGTCTTTGCTAGGCGTTGCTTTATTCCGTAAGGATATTGAAAGCTACATTCAAAACCTGCGCGAAACCAAGCCATTCACTGAAACCGGCCTGCCGGTGCAAGCAGCGATTGATGCCTGTAATGCCGGGCCTGGTTATGGTGAAGCTTCTGGCTGTAACGAAAATGTCGAGTGGCAAACCACTACGCCACTGAACGGCCCTGGTGGTAACCTGTATGGCTACGAAGTCCAGTACCAGATGCCATTTAGCTTCCTGCCAGAATTCTGGGATCGCTTTGGCTTTATTGGTAACTACACTTACGTGAAAGCTCAGATGAACTATGTCAACAACACCGGTGTTGTGCTGGCTACTCGCGATCTGAACGGCTTGTCGGAAAATACCCGCAGTGCCACCTTGTATTACGAAGATGACAAATTCGCCGCCCGGGTATCCATGGCGTACCGCTCGCAGTATCTGACCAACGCCATTGGCCGTGATAACAACGATATGGAAGGCACCAATGCGACCCGTAATATCGACGCAGCGCTGTCGTATCAATTAACTGATAACTGGAAACTTACCTTCGAAGCGTTGAACCTGACCAATGAAGTCGATGATCAGTGGGTGGACTCGAGCGGTAATCGCTTAACCTACTACCACGCCACAGGCCGGCAGTATTATCTGGGCGCCCAGTACAAGTTCTAAACGTTGCCCTAAGGATCCCGTTGAGCCATGGATGGCTCCTTTTTATCCACCTTACTGATGCAAGCACAGGTAGAGATCGTGAAAATACACATGCAAGCAAGATCCCCTTTTCTTTCACTGACAGCGTCTTTATTCGCGCTGGCAGTCCTTAGCGGCTGCGATAGTAAACAACCTCAAACCAGTACGGTTGCCGAATCGATCAACAGCACCGCAGTGCAGCAGATTGCCAGCCTGGAGGTGCAAAACCCATCCGACTTTTCCCGGCCAGATCAACCTCTGCTGTTGCCCTTTACCGATTTGGGGATAACCGCTGCTGAAGCAACCGCTCTGGTGGTGATGCAACAAGAGCATCTGATCCCAAGCCAATTGATCGACCACAGTGGTGATGGCGAAAAAGACACCTTGTACCTGCACCTTTCGATGGCCGCAGCTGAGCGCCAGCAGCTGCAGGTACTGCAGGATCCCATTCGCTTCAGGCAACAAGCCTGGCCTGCCCGTACTCAGGCGGAAATATCCCATAAAGTCGGCGGTGAATGGCAGGGTGCCAAGTACCATGGCGGTGATTTTGTGAATGTGACCGAACTCACGGCTCCGGAGCAATACACCGATCACTCCGAGTGGATCCGCTATGAAGGCCCAGGTATCGAATCGGATCGGGTTGGCTACCGGATTTATCTGGACTGGCGCAATGGCTTTGATATTTTCGGCAAAAAAACGCAGCAGCTGGTACTGCAGGATGTTGGCCAGGATGGTTATCAGTCTTACCATGCCATGGCCGACTGGGGCATGGATATTCTGAAAGTAGGCCTGACTTTAGGCGCTGGCGGCTATGGTTTCTGGGATGGTGAGCAGGTGCAACTGGTATCGGAGGTAGGTCAGCACAGTGCCCGCATCCACGAAAGTGGCCCCCTCTATTCCGGCATGCAGATCCATTATCAGGACTGGCAAATTGCCGGTAAAACCCTGGATTTAACAGCCAACTTTTCCATGACGCCAGGTAGTCGCCTGGTGCATACCCGGTTGGAACTGTCCGAGAGCTTGCCGCATATGGCGATAGGCTTGGTGAAGCACCCGGGAACCGAAGTAATCCATGGCCCGCAAGAGATAACCGGTCACGCCTGGACCTATGTCGCTACCTGGGGCGACCAAAGCCTGGCTGGCGATCAACTGGGGATGGCGCTGCTGTTTAAACGCAGTACCCGGCTACAGCAAACCGAAGATGAGCACAATCTGGTGTCATTGATCCGGGTTCCCGACCAACGGATGGAGTATTACTTCTTGGCCGCCTGGCAAGGGGAGCCGGGCGGCATTCAAAGCAAAGATGAATTCGTAGCTTATCTGGACCAGCAGATTGAAGCACTGACGCTCACCCCCAGGGTACGACTGAATACAGCCCTGACCGATGCGCTGGTGCAGCAACCCCTGACGGCGGAGCGGGCACTGGATTGGTCTGAGCGACTGGCTGCCAGTGAAATGATCCGCCAAACCCCTTATTACCGCTACGGCGGCTGGGATTTTGAGCGCCGTAGGCCCGCTACCTGGGAATACACCACCGGCCTTTTGCTGCAAGCCTACGATGATTTATTTGAATTGCGTCCAAATGCTGAGTGGCAACAAGTGATTGTTGATGTGGTGGACTCCTTTATCACCGAGCAAGGCGATATCCACACCTACGACATCAAAAAATACAACATCGACAGCATCAATACCGGTTTGATTCTGCTGCGTCATTACCTGCGCGATGCCAAACCTCATCATCGTCAGGCACTGGATTTGCTGCGCCAGCAACTGGCCGAGCACCCGCGTACTGCCGATGGTGCCTTCTGGCATAAACAAGTCTACCCCCATCAGCTATGGCTGGATGGCGTCTACATGGGCATGCCCTTCCTCGCCTATTACAGCAGCGAGTTTGAAGATGGCAAGGCACTGAAAGAGGTAGTGAAAGAGTTTGAACTGGTGTATCAGCTGCTGCGAGACCCTGCCACCGGCCTGTATTACCACGCCTGGGATGAAGGCCGTCAGCAAGTCTGGGCCGACCCAGAAACCGGTCTATCGCCGCATTTTTGGGGCCGTGGTCTGGGCTGGCTCACCATGGCATTGGTCGATGTGCTGGACTACATTCCTGCCGAGCAAACCGAGCTGCGTGAGCCACTGCTGCATATGATCAGCGATTTGGCAGCGACTTTGGCGCGCTATCAGGACAGCGAGTCCGGCACCTGGTTCCAGATCCTGGATCAACCGGAAGCAACCGGCAACTATCTGGAAGCCTCTGCCAGCGCCATGTTCACCTACTTTTATGCCAAAGCTCTGAACCAGGGATACCTGCCGCAGCAGTACAGGGATACCGCCTTAAAAGCCTATCAGGGCTTGCTGCAGGAGTTTGTGCTGGTGCATCCGGATGACAGCATCAGTTTCGTCAATACCGTACAGGTGGCTGGTCTCGGCTTTGGCCGCGATGGCAGCTACCAGTACTACATGAGCGAACCGGTTTTTCGTAATGATGCCAAAGCCAACAGCCCTTTCATCATGGCCGGCGTGCAAATTGCCAGGTTGCTAGGCATCGACCACTGAGTTCTTCTAAGGGTTGGGCCAGCGCAAGCTGGCTCTTTTTTTCGCTATTCAGCATGCCATAAAAAACCGGCCAAAAAAGCCGGTTCTTCTCAGGTAAGAAAACGAAACTACTCAGCAGTCGGCGCCTTGGACACACCCACCATGGCCGGGCGCAATAAGCGGCCGTTCAGCTCGTAGCCTTTTTGCATCACAAAGGTAACGGTGTTGGGCGCCACATCGGCGGTTTCCATCATCGACATGGCCTGGTGCTGCTCCGGGTTAAACGGCTGGCCTTGTGGATCCAGTTGCTGCACGCCGAATTTTTCCACGGTGTCGAGGAAGCTTTTCAGTGTCAGTTCCACCCCTTCGGCCACCGAGTTCATGGTGTCGTTGTCTTTGTCGATAAAACCAAGCGCACGCTCCAGGTTATCTACCACTGGCAGCAAATCGTTGGCAAACTTTTCCAGCGCAAACTTATGGGCTTTTTCCACATCCTGACTGGCACGGCGGCGGGTGTTTTCTGCTTCGGCTTTAATCCGCAACATTGCATCCTGCTGATCGGCGACCTGCTTCCGCAGTTGGGCAATTTCTGCTTCCAGTTTGTCGATCACACTTTGCTCGGAGGACACCTCTACCGTATCTTGCTCTGCCTGCTCCGGGCTGCTCTGGACCTGCACTTCTTCTTCCGGGGTCTGGGGGGCTTGTTGCTCAGTCATTCACTCAATCTCCAAAAATACCTGCTTCTTGGCTTAGCCAAAGGTCTGGTTGCTATATGGGGATGGATTTTACGGATTCAAGTTTAAATTTAACTGCCGGCTGCAGGCTTCAATCAATGGCACAAATTGCCCATACGGCATGCGTCTTGGGCCCAGCAGCGCAATAAAACGATGCGGACTTTGCTGATAGCGCTGCACGATAAGACTGACACTGGCCAGCTCGGCAAACCCAGTTTCTTTTCCCAGCACCAACTTGACATGATCATCGCAGCTGAGTGTTTGCAGAAAGCGTACCAAACCAGCCGGATTTTCCAGCATGGAAAATACCTGCTGCAGCGCCGGATTGCGCTGATACTCTGGTGACAGCAGCAACTGATGCTGGCCATAGATCAGCGGCTGATGCTGCTGCATTTCATCCAGGCCCAATTGGCCGAGCACCCGGCTGACCAGTTGCTGCAAAGCCCCCTGCTCGCGCTGCGCCATAATTTCCAGCCGTGACATGCCTTCTTGCCACTGCACACCGGATAAAGCCGCATTCAGCAAGCACAGGCCCTGGCTTAAGGTGGCGTTATCCACCTGGCTTTTGTGATGCAATACCCGGTGCAAAATATCCCCATCTTCATCGATCACCACCAACAGCAGACTATCGGCGGCCAGCCTGACCAAATCAACCTGCCGAATAATCCGCTCACCGGCCTTGGGTGGGCTGATAATGGCGACGCAACCGGTTAAGTTGGTCAGCAGCTGGCCGGCACGCTGGCACAGTAAAGACACTGGCAGCTCCAGCGGCAATTGCTTTTGCACCTGCTGCAGCCAGCGCATGGGCAGTGGCTGCAGTTGCAGCATGCGATTGAAAAACTCACGAATGCCCTGAGTGGTGGGAATACGGCCAGCCGAAGTGTGTGGAGAGCGGATCAGGCCGGATTGCTCCAGCTGCACCATGGTATTGCGCACGGTGGCCGGGCTGACGTCCAGACCTTCCTGGGCAGCAATAAACTTCGAGGACACCGGCTGGCCATCGGCCAGGTACTGCTCCACGATCATTTTTAAAATTACATCGGCGCGTGCAAGACGGGCATTCATAATCACTACCTGTGGTTGGTTCTGCTTAATCTGGGGGCTGTTGTGTCAAAAACAAGTCAGCGCTAAAAACAAGTCAGCGGTTGTGACGGCTTTATTTCCGGGTATACTGACCATAAGAACCCGCAGCAACAAAGAATGCCATGACCTCCGCATTTCAAACCATTGGCCTGATTGGCAAACCAAACCACGAAGGCGCCAACCAAACGCTGGTGGCCCTGCACCGTTTTCTGGAAGCCCGGGGCCTGACAGTCTATCTGGAACAAAAAGTAGCCCGCACACTGGAGCTGACTGAAGCCAGGGTGCTGGATTTGGTCGATATCGGCAAACGCTGCGATCTGGCCATAGTGGTAGGTGGTGATGGCAATATGCTGGGTGCTGCCCGGGTCTTGGCCCGCTCCGATATCGCGGTGCTTGGTGTCAACCGCGGTAACCTGGGCTTTTTAACCGATCTGTCGCCTGAGGGCTTCGAACAGCCACTGAGCGAAGTGCTGGCCGGCAATTTCAAAACCGAGCTGCGCAATTTACTGGAAATTTCGGTGCACCGCCACGGCACCATTAAAAGCAGCAACAGTGCAGTGAATGAAGCCGTACTGCACGCCGATAAAGTGGCGCATATGATTGAGTTTGAAGCCTACATCAACGACGAGTTTGTGTTTAGCCAGCGCTCAGATGGTTTGATTATCAGCACGCCAACCGGCTCCACCGCTTACTCTTTATCCGGCGGTGGCCCGATCCTGACACCGGATCTGGATGCGATGACGCTGGTGCCAATGTTCCCACACACCTTAAGCAGCCGTCCTTTGGTGGTGGCCGGGAACAGTGAAATTCAGTTAAAAGTGGCCGACAGCAACGATGCCCATCTGCAGATCAGCTGCGACAGCCATGTGATCCTGGCTGTCATGCCAGGCGATGATATTTTTATCCGCAAACACCCGCGGCCACTCAGGCTGATCCACCCACCAGGCTACAGCTACTACCATGTACTAAGAAATAAACTTGGTTGGGGTAGCCGGCTGTATTAAAGCGCAGTTGAGCTGCGGCCACTAGCCCCGCAGCTAACCTAAGCAAAAAATCAGCAGTGTGCTCTTGCAAAATGCCAGATTACTGTATAGATTTACACTGTCTATTTAAACAGTAAACTAGCCTTGCGAGGTGCCCTATGCTGTCCCATCTTCATATCAGTAATTTTGCCATCGTTCGTGCACTGGAGCTGGACTGGCAGCAGGGCATGACCAGCATTACCGGCGAAACCGGTGCCGGCAAGTCGATTGCACTGGACGCCTTAGCACTTTGTTTGGGGGAGCGGGCGGAAGCTTCAATGGTTCGCCCTGGTGCCGATAAAGCCGATATCGTCGCCAGCTTTGATGTCAGTCAGTTGCCAGCTGCTCAGCAATGGCTGGAGCAGCAAGATCTGGCCATGGGCCAGGAGTGCATTATTCGCCGGGTGATCAGCAGCGAAGGCCGTTCCCGCGGCTACATCAATGGCGTACAGGTACCGGCGCAGCAACTGAAGGCCCTGGGCCAGCATCTGCTAAGCATTCATGGCCAACATGCCCATCAGTTGCTGTTAAAGTCGGATTATCAGCGCCAGTTGCTGGATGCCTTTGCCAACCACGACAGCAGCCTGCAGCAGACCAAACAGCATTGGCAGCAGTGGCAGCAACTCAAGCGCGAACAGCAGCAATTGCAGCAAGCCTGTCAGCAGCGCGAAGCACAGCAGCAGTTGCTGGAATATCAGGTGGCCGAACTCGATCAGTTTGCACCGGGTGAGCAGGAATTTACCGAACTGGAAGCAGAGCACAACCGGCTGAGCCATGGACAGCAGTTACTGTGTGACAGTCAGAGTGCGTTGGCCCAGCTGTACGACAGCGATGACACTACCATTTATCAGGCCCTGAGCAGCACCTGCCAGCAGTTGGAACAGCTGGCCGGGCTGGATAACAGTTTAGCGCCGGTGCAACAAATGCTGGCCGAGGCCTTGGTGCAGGTTGAAGAAGCCAGCCGCGAGCTTCGGCATTACAGCGAAAAGCTGGAGCTGGATCCAGAACGGTTGCAACTGGTGGACGAGCGAATGAGCCAGTGGCTGCAACTGAGCCGTAAACATCAAATCAGCGAACACGAACTGTACCAGCAGCATCAGGAACTGAGTGAGCAATTGCAGGCGCTGAGTCGCGATGATGCCCGGCTGGATGAACTGGCCCTGCAGCTGCAACAAGCCGAACACGACTACCAGCAAAGCGCAGCCAAACTGACGGAACAGCGCCAGGGCGCCGCCGAAAAACTCAGTGCGCTGATCAGCCAAAGCATGCATGAACTGAGCATGCACAATGGCCAGTTCCAGATTGAAGTTAGCCCGCAATCACTGGATAAAGCCAGTGCCCTGGGGCTGGATAAAATCGAATTTTTGGTCTGTACCAACCCAGGCCAGCCGCTGCAACCGCTGCACAAGGTGGCATCCGGCGGCGAGTTATCCCGCATTAGCCTTGCAGTGCAGGTGATTCTGGCCGATCAAATCACTACCCCAACCCTTATCTTTGATGAGGTCGATGTGGGGATCAGTGGTCCGGTGGCAGCCGGTGTTGGCCGCTTGTTGCGTCAGCTCGGCGAGCGCTGCCAGGTGATCTGCATTACCCACCTGCCGCAAGTTGCCAGTCAGGGCCATCAGCAACTGTTTGTGGAAAAGTACACCGATGGCATTGCCACCGAAACCCGTATTCGTAACCTGAGTGACGAAGAGCGGGTCAGTGAGATTGCGCGCCTGCTGGCCGGCGAGAACATCAGCGCCAGTGCACTGGCCAATGCCCGTGAACTTTTATGCGCACCTTAAGTCTGAGGCTGTACGCTATTGGCCGCTTCAGGTATGATAGGAAGCATGATACGGACAAAACGATGAAAAGCATGAATGTAGTAGCAAAATGGCTGATTATCCTCAGCAGCGTAATCACGCTAACTGCTTGCAGCAGCTGGATTTACCGGATTGATATTCCACAGGGCAATTACATGGAGCAGCGCGACATTGATAAGTTGCGGGTGCAAATGAGTAAAGAGCAGGTACGCTTTGTACTTGGCAACCCAGTGGCGCAAAACAGCTTCGATGACAATGTCTGGCATTACTATTACGCCATCCAGTACGGCAATGGCAATAAAATGGAACGGGCTTTGGTGGTTCATTTCGACGAAGGTCGTCTGAGTAAAGTTGAAGGTGATTTTGAGCTTTCCGAAGAGTTTAATACGCCGCTGGACAACTAAAGCACGGCTGCACGCTCTTTATTATAAGAAACCGGCTAAATGCCGGTTTTTTTATTGCCTGCGTAAGCAGTTAAAAGCAGGGGCTACTCAGATTCACTGTCCTTGGCTGTTTTCAGCGGCCTGCCACCAGTCACCTGATTGGCCCGCCCTTCCTGCTTAGCTTTTTCTGCCCGTTTGCGACGCAGCTCTTTTGGATCAGCGATTAAAGGTCGGTACAATTCGATGCGATCCCCTGCTTTTAACGGGTCGCTAAGCTTAACCGCCCGGCTCCAGATCCCAACCTTCTGCGTTGCCAGCTCCAGCTCCGGGTAAAGCTCCAAAATACCAGACAAGCGGATTGCTTGTTCGACACTGGCCTCTGCCGGTACGGTCACCGTTAACAAGGATTGTTTCTGCGGTAAGGCATAAGCTACTTCAATGGTGATGCTATCAGACATTCGGGGCTCCATACACCTGTTTTGCCCGCTCGGTAAAGGCATTGACCATGGCTGCAGTCAGCTCTTTAAAAATTTTACCAAAAGCCAGTTCCACCAAACGACTGCTAAACTCAAACTCCAGTTTCAGTTCAACTTTGCAGGCATTGCTTTGCAGCTCGGTAAAGGTCCAGCCACCCTGCAGCTTTTTAAAAGGGCCATTCACCAGGCTCATCCCAATACGATGGGGTGCTTCCAACTGATTCAAAGTGGTAAAGGATTTGCCCAAGCCTGCTTTGCCAAGTTCGAGCTCGGCTTCCATTTGCGCCTCGCTTTGGCGTAAAATCCTGGCAGCTTTGCAACCGGGCAGAAACTCAGGGTAGCGGCTGACATCATTCACCAGCTCAAACATCTGCTGCGCACTGTAAAACACCAGGGCACTGCGCTCTATCTGCGGCATAGGCTCTCCTCGAACAACAAGGGGCAGATTGTAACAGAAAAGTTCGCGCCAACAAGGCTCAGCCCATAGCAAAGCAAGCGTTCGATCCCGTATACTAGGCAGCTATGACAAAAAAGAAACCGAAAACTCAAAGCAGTACCATCGCGCTGAATAAAAAAGCCCGCCATGAATATTTCCTTGAAGACAAGTTCGAGGCCGGCATCAGTTTGCAGGGATGGGAAGTCAAAAGCATCCGCCAGGGCAAAGTCAACCTGTCGGACTCTTACGTTATCATCAAACAAGGCGAAGCCTATTTGTTTGGCGCGCAAATTCAGCCGCTAAACAGTGCTTCCAGCCATGTGCTTTGCGATCCGGAGCGCAGCCGCAAACTGCTGCTGAAAAAACGCGAACTGGCCAAGCTGATAGGCTTGACCGAGCGCGATGGCTATACGCTTGTGGCCACCGCCATGTACTGGAAAGCCTGTTGGGTCAAAGTCGAATTCCACCTGGCTAAAGGCAAGAAGCACTTTGATAAACGCTCCGACTTAAAAGACAAAGACTGGGCGCGGGAAAAAGAGCGGATGATGAAGCATACTCATCGTTAATTTCGCTTTGGGCTTGAAACTTTGACCGCAAGCCCCCATCTAAGCAGTAACGGGCCGAAAAGACCCGCGATATACCGGCACTATCTCTTGTACAGCTTGCTACAAGCCCGTACAATGCCGGACACACGCTGAGTGGGCGTAATCACTACCGAATTCGGGGCTGATTCTGGATTCGACGGGATTCACGAACTCTTAGGTGCATGCCGAGGTGCGGTAGGCCTCGTAAAAAAACCGCAAACCAATAGTCGCAAACGACGAAAACTACGCAATCGCTGCCTAATAAGCAGTAGATAGCTCTCCCGCTCTTGCATGCCTGTAAGCAGAGGTAACGGGGGATCACCCTAAACAGGATCGCGTGGCGGCTTCGCCTGGAGCCAAGACGTTAAAACCAATCAGGCTCGCCCGACGATAGCCTGCCATTCGGCGCTCATAGGGTTAACTAAATGAATTGGCTAAGCATGTAGTACCGAGGATGTAGGTTTTTCGGACGGGGGTTCAACTCCCCCCAGCTCCACCAACTAGCAGATTTAGGCAAACTTACACGTCCTAAATCATACTAAAAAACACCACTAACCCACTGTAAAAGGTGGGTTTTTTATTACCTATCACTCCGCAAGCGTATTTTCAGCGCTATTTTTGTACACATGAAGCTCATTCCTAGTGTAACATTGTTAGTAACACGCACACATAGAACCAACATAGCGTGTTACACCTAGGAGCGAGATATGGCAACTAACAAGCTGACAGCCAAACAGGTCGAACACGCTAAACCAAGTAGCAAGGTATATACCCTTGGTGATGGTGAAGGCCTAATTCTTAGGGTTAAACCGACTGGAATTAGGACGTGGGTATTCAACTACACCAAGCCAATTGAAAAGACGAGATCCAATCTGACAATAGGTAACTACCCAAGCGTTTCATTGGAAGATGCCAGAAGGAAAGCAGAGGAGTTCCGAAGGCTAATTGAAGCAGGCAAAGACCCTTATTTTGAGCAGCAGCAAACCGAGCTTGCCGAACGAGTCAAAGCAGCGCAAACATTAAGGGCAGTTGCTAAGAGCTGGCATGAGAAAAAAGCAAAAACTGTCTCAGATGATTACGCTTTGGATATTTCGAGATCACTTGAACTACACATCCTACCTAAATTAGGTGACTACCCTATTTCATCAATCACAGCACCTATGGCAATAGAAGCTATCAGACCGCTTGAGGTAAAAGGTAACTTGGAAACTATCAGGCGCTTATGTCAAAGGCTTAATGAGATAATGACCTTTGCCACCAATACTGGCTTGGCTCCACATAATCCACTGGCTGGCATAGCCGTGGCGTTTGATAAGCCAAAGGCTAAGAACCAACTAACCATTGATCCGCAAGAACTACCAGATTTAATGCGAACACTTCAAAGGGCAAGCATCAAGTTTCAAACACGCTGCCTAATCGAGTTCCAGCTACACACCATGTTACGGCCAGCAGAAGCGGCAACAGTGAAGTGGGAGCAGATTGATCTTTATGGCAAGGTAATGACTGTAGGCGTTAAAACCGTTGGGCGCGGCAAAGACGAGCAGCGACAACATCAAGTGCCGTTATCAATCCAAGTGGTTAATCTTCTCTTAGAAATGAAGAAGGTCACAGGCCATTGTGAGTATGTGTTTACTGGTGATAGAGATAAGTCGGTGCACACCAACACACAGACGGCAAACATGGCATTAAAGCGCATGGGCTATAAAGGAAAATTGGTATCACATGGATTAAGGTCGGTGGCTTCTACCTACTTGAATGACCAGGGCCATGATCCTGACTTGATTGAAGTGGCACTGTCACACGTTGACAAGAACAGTGTTAGAAGAGCGTACAACAGGGCGCAGTACCTTGAGCGTAGAAGGCCACTTATGCAAGCATGGTCGGATTACATTGAGCAGTGCGCCACAGGCAGCGTAGGCATCGCAAGCAGCAACGTAACACCATTTAGCAGAGCAGCAGAGGGGTAAGCATGAGTGATAACGACAGCAGCCTGACACAGCAAGAGCAGCAGGCCTATTTGACGGCATTGAAAACCAAGCAGGCAACACAGGAGAGTAGCAGCGCATTTCGCAAGCTACTGAGCCAAGCAGAACAAAAGGCCAGCCAAGTAGATGAAGTAAATGCAACACAGGGCTCAACCAAGCAGAGTGAGGGATAGTCAATGGATAACAACAAGATCGATGAGCTATTAAATCAAGCAGGCCTAATATGCGACACAGCCAAGAGCACAGCCGTAGCATTAGGACTTGAGAGCACTATAGAGCAGCTCACAACAAGAACAATGGAGCAGGCTATCTACGGCTTACAAATGCAGTTTGAAAGCCTTGGCGAGATACTAGTTAAACTTGGCAATGAGATAAGCCAGGGCAAAGCATAACAGAATCACCCTACCCACCTGGCTGATTGCGCTTAGTAGTCAGCCTATCATTCCAACTTGGTTATTCATTATTAATGGTATTGGCAGTTGTCTAGGGGCAGGAAAAGCGTCTAGTTCGTCTAGTCGTCTAGTTTGTTAGGTAAGCAACTGATTTAAAATGGTTTTTGAACTAGATGCTATTTTATCGCTTGTCTAGTCTGTCTAGTCGACTGTTAAATCAATGACTACGCTAAGGCCATGCCCTAACCATCTCGCTGTGAGGGTCAGAAGATCAGGTGATTTGCTGGCGCTCAGGGCTAGTTTGACTGAAAAAGTAGAGTGCTACACGCCACTTGTCTAAGACACTGATGCACATAGCTTTATTGGATAGTTTAAAAAAAGTGGTTGACGGATTAAATCAGATTCGCTTATCCTAGACCCAAGATTGGAGTTGTGCTATCTAACGACTCCACTATCAAGCAGGCTGCCCTTTGTGGGTGGCCTTTTTTGTTTCTGCTTCACAACACCATAACCATTACAACAGGCTGCCTTCGGGCGGCCTTTTTTATTAGCTAAATACAACCAACTGCTCCGATCAGTTAATACAAAGTCTGCGGTCAGTCCTTCGACTGTGAGACAGATTGAGACACTATGAAACAGTTTGGTACACAATTGAGTCATATTTAGAGCAAAATTGAATAAATATTGCACTGGATATAACCAAACTGCATTTCACAGGACGAATTGAGGCGAATATCTTTGCGGTAAATGAGCTGGCAAGGCCGATATTAAACCAACTACGAGGTGATTTATGAAATTTCTGAAAATCGAAGATGTACTGGCGCAAGTACCGATCTGTCGCACCCTTTGGTACAAACTAATCAAAGAGGGTATCGCACCGCCACCAATCAAGTTTGGGGAGCGCTCAGCAGCCTGGACACAGGAGGACATTGATCGCTTTATCGAGGACAGAATCAGACTGCGTGACGCAGCCTAGCTAGCAGCTAATACACCAGGCCGCCAACTGCGCGGCTTTTTTATTGCTTAAAGAAAAGTAAGAGGTACTTCAATATGAGTCATAAGTTATTGGATTTAAATGAAACAAAGCAGGCTTCGGGCTTTTCTCGCCCCCATATTTACAAGCTGATCTCGCTTGGTCAATTCCCAAAACCCATTGCGCTAGGTCGTCGCTCATTCTGGATTGAAGCAGAGATCAATCAATGGATCAAAGAGCGCATTGATGAGCGCAACAGCAGGTTGGCAGCGGAGTAACGGGCAAAAAAAAGGGAGCAACACGCCCCCGAAGTCTCACACATACGAGGACATTATACCATGAGCAAAATTAGTAACCATACAACTGAGCTAATGGCTGAAATGTCAGCCAACGGGATCACGCCAGCTCACACATTGGATTTAACCAGCGGCCTGCTTTGTCGCTTTGACATAGAGGGCGATAAGCCTGGTAGCAAATGCGGCTGGATTATCTACTACGCGAACTCGGATGATTCTATTGTCGCTGTTTACGGAAGCTGGAAAACGTCAGAGCAACTTGTGTATAGCAGCGGTGGTAGCGGCAGCAGAATGTCGGATGAAGCAGTGGCCGCAATCAAGCGAGCCAGAGAGCAAGCAGCGCAGGAACGGGAGCAGCTTATTGCGAAAGGCACTGCCAAGGCGCTGTTCGTATGGAATAATTCAAAACCAGCGGTAGAACATCCCTACCTAACGCGCAAGAAGATCAAAGCACATCATGCGCGAGTGAACTCCACGGGCGTGCTTGTGATTCCTATACGCGACATCGGCGGCCAGCTCATTAGCCTTCAATACATATGCGAAAGCTTCGGAAAACGGTTCGCCAAAGACGCACGAACACATGGCGGTTTCTGCCCGTTTGGATTGGCGTCAGACAGTGACACTATTCTAATCGCAGAGGGTTTTGCTACAGCAGCCACACTTCACGAAGCCACAGAACTACCCGTAGTGGCGGCACTATCGGCCAGCAACATGTTGCCGGTCGCCCTGCTTATCCACAACAAGTACCCACGAAAGCAATTCATTGTTTGTGCTGATAACGATGCGCTAGCAAAAGAGAATGTCGGGCTCGAAAAGGCAAAGGCCGCAGCACTGTCTATTGGCGCTGAGGTGGTTTATCCCGTTTTCGATAATGACGAGATCGGTACTGACTTCAATGATCTGGCTTTATTGCGTGGCAATCAGGCCGTAAAGGCAATGATATTGGGAGCAATTGAATAATGGCATCAGTAGCAAAAATAACACCAAAAGACCCAATTCCAGCACCACTTACAGCGAATCATGAAGCACAATCGCCCTACCCTGTGGATGCCTTGGGCAATGTTTTAGCGCCAGCAGTAAGAGCCTTAGCAGAGGGCGTACAAGTACCCGTATCGCTAGCAGCACAAAGCGTACTGAGTGCAGCAGCTTTCGCAGCGCAACCGCATGGCGATGTTGTTGTCAGCGGAAGGCGAGTTCCAATTAGCTTATTCATGCTGTCGGTAGCAGAATCAGGCGACAGAAAGTCTGCAGTTGATAAGTTCGCTACAGCACCAGCGAGAGAGCGCCAGGATAGATTACGCGAGGACTACCGGGAACAAAGGCAATGGTTCGAGAATGAGAAGCTGGCGCATGATGCGTTATATAAGCAGGCTGAAAACGGCAGCAAAAACGCCAGCAAAGAAGATTTAACCAACGCACTCAATCAACTAGGCTTGCCACCTGAGCCACCTAAGATCCCACAGATACTTTCCACCGATCCAACTGTGGAAGGCCTGATCAAAGGGTTTGCCAAGGGCTGGAAGTCGCAAGGCCTATACAATGATGAAGGCGGATCCTTTTTTGGTGGTGGGGCTATGGCGGACAGCAAGCTCAAAACAATAGCGCTGCTTAGTCAGTTCTGGGGTGGTGAGCAAATAAATCGGACGCGTGCTAGTGAGGGCGAATCATTAACGATCAATAATCCCAGGCTATCTGCTCATCTGATGATACAGCCAATCGTGGCTAACAAGGTGCTGAATGACCCTGAAATGCTGGGTCAAGGTTTCTTGGCTCGCTTCCTGATTGCCGCACCTGAGAGCTTAGCAGGCACTCGCTTCTACAAGGATGTTGACCTATCAATCAATACCGATATTAAGCGCTTTCAATCAAGGCTCACAGACCTATTTGAACTGGAGCAGCCAGAGGATGAGTACGGCAACTTAGCGCCAAGGGAGCTACATCTAAGCAGTGACGCGCATGCAGAGTACACAGAAACGTATAACGAAATCGAGAAAGAGATAGGCAGGTTTGGCAGCTTCCGCGACATCAAAGCAACAGGCAGTAAAGCAGCAGAACAGGCGCTAAGAATAGCTGGCGTACTGGCACTGATTGAGAACCCTCATGCTACTGTCATAAGTGGCGAGGTTATGACGCGAGCTTGCGAATTGTCAGCGTGGTATCTGTTTGAAGTGTTGCGCTTAACAAACAAGGTGGAAGAAACAGAGGAACAGAAGCTAGGGCGCAAACTGGTAAGGAAGATGATCGAAGCTGGCTGGAACGCAATCTATCCACCTAGGGCAACACAATTCATACGCGGCATAGAAAACGCACAGGACGCTAAGAGGGTCATTGAGAATCTTGAGGAACGTGGCTGGTTGATAAAGCTGCCGAATAATACAGAGATTGACGGGGTAAAGCGCAAGCAATCTTGGAGACTTAATCACAACGCCACACTTGAGAGGCTTGGCTAATGGGCGCGATTGCTAGGGCAATGGCAGCAAGACAGGTCGCAACGGAAGTGACCTATCAGCCAGTAACAGAACCAACGCAAGCCAAGGAAGTGGCAATAGGTCGCGAGAATAGTCAGAAGAATAGACAGAATAGACAGAGCGACAAAAGGTCGTCTACTCAAAAAATCACACAAGTCACTGATATTAAAGGATTTAACCAAAAAAGTAGACAAATAGACGGAATAGACGGGGGGCGAGGAGTAGACAAAGTAAAAGCAGCTAATGACGGGCTTGAAGTAAACCAGATTGACACCACCTCTGGATTGAATGAAGCCGACAAGGTTAAGCCAACTGGTAATGTGATAATCAGGGAAGTGAATGGTATCAATATCCCAATGCCGGAGCATTACAGTGACGGCAGCAACCTGGCCTTTTGGAAAGCTCCAGCGTCAGAGATGGCAGCAAAGCAGGAGAGGTATAGTGATGCTGACTGGATCCAATCAATGCTATTGAAGCTGCCAGCCAGCAAGCGTACTCAGGTGAGCAGGGAATACTCAGCACGTTACAAAGCGATCTATGACGCAGAGCCAGACGACAACAAAAAAGCCAATAAGGCGGCATTGACAGCAAACAGTTGGTTAAGAAGCAAAATGAATCACACCGGGTTTGTCGGAGGCTAATTTTCTTGAGAGAATTAGTCCATGAACAAAAGAACAAC